>JAEUUV010000162.1 GCA_016787285.1 Saprospiraceae bacterium
CCCGACATCCTGTACATCAACAACAAAAACGGCACATTCACCGACCGGCTGTCCGACTACTTCCAGCACATCTCCCAGCACACCATGGGAACCGATATCACCGACTTCGACAACGACGGCCTCGTGGATATGTTCACCGTGGATATGCTTGGCGCCAACAACTACCGCCGCAAAACCTTGCTCGGCACCACTACCCAAAGCATGTACACCACTATGGTACAAAACGGCTACTTCGAGCCGGTGGTGCGCAATACCCTTCAGCGAAACAACGGAAACGGCACCTTCAGCGACGTCGGATGCTTGGCCGGGGTGTTCCAGACCGACTGGTCCTGGAGCGGACTGGTGTTCGACATGGACAACGACGGCCAACGCGATATTCACGTGTCCAACGGATACCGCCGTGAGGTGACCAACCGAGATTTCCGTGATTTCACCCTCCCTGAAATTTCCAAAGCCAGCGGCGGTAAGCAATTGCGCGACCAATACCCCGACCTCAATGACTTTCTCAACCTGCTGCCCTCCTACAAGGTGCGCAACTTCTGTTTCAAAAACAACGGCGACTGGACCTTCGAAGACGTCGGCGGCAAATGGATGACCATGCCCGCTTCCTGGTCTTGCGGAGCCGCCTGGGCCGACCTCGACGCCGACGGCGATCTTGACCTCGTGGTGAACAATCTGGAACAACCTGCCTTTGTGTACGAAAACACAAGCAAGGGCCAATCCGGCAACAACTATTTGCAAATCAAACTGCAGGGTAATGCGCCCAACACGTTTGGCGTAGGTGCTTCAGCACGCATCGAATACAGCAACGGGCAGACCCAATACGCCGAAAACATCCCAAGTCGCGGCATTTTCTCCTCAGTGGAACACCTGCTGCACTTCGGCCTCGGCAGCACCGCTACTGTGGACAAACTCACCATGCGCTGGCCCGACGGCAAAACCCAAACGCTGACGAGTGTGCCTGCCAACCAACGCCTTATCCTGAAGCAAAGCGACGCTTCCGGATACGTGACCCACATTGGCCCCGACAAACCGGCAAACCAACTGTTCGCCGATGCGAGCGCCCGATCGGGGATCCGGTTCATGCACCAGGAAAACGAGTACAACGATTTTGAAAACTGGCCGCTCAACGCCTGGAAGGTGACCGATCTCGGGCCGCTCGTGGCAAGTGGCGACGTGAACGGCGACGGACTTGACGATTTTTTCATCGGAAACGGCTTCGACAAGCCGGCGGCCCTGTATGTGCAAACACCGGGCGGCACATTCCAGACCATGGCTGCCGCCGTCTGGGAAGCCGACAAAATTTACGAAGATCAGGGCGCCGTGTTTTTTGATGCCGATGCCGATGCCGACCTCGACCTGTTCGTGGTAAGCGGCGGCGCCGAAGCCACCTCACCCCAGGCATTCCAGAACCGACTGTACATCAACACCGACGGAAAAGGCAACTTCCTGAAAGCACAGGGCGCCGTGCCGCCCGGTCAGGATGCCGACCTGCGCGTGACCGCCCACGACTACGACGGCGACGGCGACCTCGACCTGTTCATCGGTGGAAGGGTGTTGCCGGGGCAGTGGCCGCTCACCCCGCGAAGTAGCGTGCTGCGCAACGAGCGCACCCACTTTGCCGACGTGACCGCCGACGTGGCACCCGATTTTGAGCGCTGCGGCATGATCACCGATCTGGTCTGGTCCGACCTCGACGGCGACCGGCAGCCCGAGTTGGTCGTTGTGGGCGAATGGATGCCGGTGACCGTTTTTAAACTAAAAAACGGCAAACTGCAAAACGTCACCGCGCAATTTGGTCTGGAAAAGTCCAACGGCCTCTGGTACCGCCTTGCCGCCTCCGACCTCGACGGCGACGGCGACCTCGACCTCGTAACCGGCAATTTGGGTCGAAATACACGCCTAACCGCTTCCGCCGACGGCCCGCTGCACTGTTTTGCCAAAGATTTTGACAACAACGGCACCCTTGATCCCCTCGTGACATACTACGAAAACGGCAAGTTGTACCCCCTGCTCCAAAAGGAAGTGCTGAACAAGCATAGCCCCATCCTCCGCAAAAAATTCCTCTATGCCAAGGACTACGCCGTCGCTACCGCCGACATGGTGTGGCCGCAAAAAGACCTGGATGCCGCCCTCAACCTGTACTGCTACAATCTGGAGACTTGTTGGTGGGAAAACAAGAACGGCAAGTTTGTGCAACACACCTTGCCAACCCAGGCGCAAGTGGCGCCTGTTCAGGGCATTCTGGTGGACGATTTCGACGGCGACGGCAAAAAAGACCTCCTGCTCGCCGGCAACAAGTACGGTTTCGAGGTGGAAACTAACCGTTGCGACGCCGGGATCGGTGCTTTTTTTGCGGGCGACGGCAAAGGCGGGTTTTCCTGGCGAAACAACCTGAGCACCGGCTTTTTTGCCCCCGGCGAAGTGCGCGACCTGGCCCTCCTGCGCGGGCCAGGCGGAAAAAAACGCATCGTGGTGGCCAATAATAGCGGGCCGGTACAGGTTTTTGAAAAAAAATAACCATGCGCCTCCTGTTTTTTCTCTGCTTCGGGTTGGCTGTCGGCGCGTTCACGCAGGTGCCGGCACCTGCCGTTGCGCAGCGCCCCGTATCGGAAATACAGTGGGAAAAAGCCGCCGCCGATCTGGATTACAGCAAGGATGTACCCAAACCCAAAAAAGAACGCCCCAAACCAACAAACCCGATGCCCGAAATTGATGCCGGATTCTGGGGGAATATTGCTCAAATTCTGGCGATCATGCTGGCAGTTTTGGCCATCGGCTACGGCATTTACCGCATGATGCAGGAGCCACGCAACCGCCGCATCGCCCGCGACGGCGCCGAAATCACCGAGGAAAACCTCGAAGCCTACCTGCACGAAACCGATCTGGAGCGTTTCCTGCGCGAGGCATTGGCACGCGGCGATTTTCCGCAGGCCCTGCGCATTTACTACCTGCAGGTCATCAAAAGCCTGTCGGAATCGGGCCTCATCCTTTGGTCGAGAGAGAAAACCAACCGCAACTACCTGCGTGAAATGCGCGCGCATCCGCTAAGCCCTGATTTCCATAATGTTACCCGAGTATTCGAGCGGGTATGGTACGGGAATTTACCACTCGACTCAGCCGGATTTGCGCACCTGGAACCGGCCTTCAAGACCATGCTCGCGCAAATACCCCCCCCCTATCCCCAGGGCTAACGCATGAAAGTTGAATGGCCCAAATGAAAGACTCAAGTCATTGATAACCAAATGGATTACATGATTGCAGATTACATGATTGTTGATTTTAGATGTATCCGTAGCATACACCACGACATGGAACCATGTGAAAAGCGGTCAACTCTACGCACTTCAACAATCTTAAATCATGTAATCTGCAATCATGTAATCATTTTATTTTGACTTCGCAGATATTTATACCTCAATTTTGATGCGTCTGCCCTGCCCCCCTATCCAACCCCTGATGCCCAGCCAACAGCCAACAGCCGAGAACCAACAGCCAACAGCCGGCCTGTACCTGCACATCCCGTTTTGCAAGCAGGCATGCCACTACTGCAATTTCCACTTTTCCACCACCCTGCGCAACAAACCCGCCATGCTGGAGGCCATCCTGCGCGAACTGGAGTTGCAACGCGATTATCTTTCCGGGGCGGAACTGGGCACGATCTACTTCGGCGGCGGCACCCCGTCGCTGTTGGAAACCCGCGAACTGGTACAGATTTTTGAACAAATCCATGTGCTACACCGGGTTTCGCCTCATGCCGAAATTACGCTGGAAGCCAATCCCGACGACCTGAGCCTGGAAAAACTGCGCGACCTGCGCGACTACACTCCGGTGAACCGACTGAGCATCGGCATCCAGTCGTTTTTTGACGAAGACCTTCGCTGGATGAACCGCGCCCACACCGCCGCGCATGCCCGCCGTTGTTTGCAAGCCTCCGCCGCTGCCGGTTTTCAGGACCTGACGGTAGACCTGATTTACGGCGCACCCACTACACCCGATGCGCACTGGGCTGAAAACGTGCGAATTGTGCTGGAAGAGGGCATTCCGCACCTGTCGTGCTACTGCCTCACCGTGGAAGAGGGAACGGCGCTGGCGCATTTCGTGCGCAAGGGTACGGCTGCCCCGGTAGATGAGGAACGCACGGCCCGGCAATTCGAGCACCTGCTGGATGCCACCGCCACGCACGGGTACGAACACTACGAAATTTCCAACTTTGCCCTGCCCGGGCGCTACTCCCGGCACAACAGCAGTTACTGGAGCGGTGCACAGTATCTCGGCGTGGGGCCTTCGGCACATTCGTTCGACGGACAAAGCCGGCAGTGGAACGTGGCGCATAACGCACGCTACCTGAGCGCCTTGCAGGCAGGGAATATTCCGTTCGAGCGCGAAGTCCTGACCCCGGCCCAACGCTACAACGAGTTCGTGATGACCGGCTTACGCACCATGTGGGGCTGCGAAATCGCCCGGATTGAGGCATTTGGCGAGCCGTTTTCAGGCTATTTCCACAGAGAAAAAACGCAGTTTCTACAAAGCGGTGTGCTTGAAAACACCGGTACGCACATTCGACTTACCCGGGCAGGCAAACTGCTTGCCGACCGCATTGCTTCCGATTTGTTTTGGGCGGAGCCTGAACCCTGAAATTTCGTAGGTTTTTTTTCGGGCACTCCCTGCCAAGTGTCGGCATTTTTTACATTTGCCGCTCATGTGATGCGTCCGACGACTTTCAGTCGCCTGACGAATCGGTCGGCATAGGTACCCATATTTGTCAGACGACTTTCAGTCGTCTGACAAATCAACCGTTTCTATTTTTTCATCAAAACAAAAAAGTATGCTACAAGAACTCAAGGCTTTCCTGCTTCGCGGCGACGTGCTTGCCCTCGCCGTGGCCGTTATTATTGCCGGTGCTTTCGGCAAGATCATTGACTCGCTGGTGAACGACATCCTGTCGCCCATACTCGGAATGATCACCGGAAATCCGGATTTTTCCTCCGTAATGATCGGAAACATCAAGGTCGGCAACTTCATCAATGCGGTGGTCAACTTCCTGATTGTGGGTGTTGCGCTGTTTGTTTTGGTGAAAGCGGCAGGCAAGAAAGCGGAGGACGTGAAGTAGGCGTTTCTGGTTTGAAGGTTTCTGGTTGGAAGGTTTGAAGGTTTCTGGTTGGAAGGTTTCTGGTTTATGCAGAGAAACCCTCTAATCTGCTAACCCGAAACCACTAAACCAGAAACCTTCTAACCTTCCAACCAGAAACCCTCTAACCTCAAAATTCAATGCTCGTGCCCGATGATGCGCCGCTGATCGGGAATTGTCACGACAATTTGTGCATCACTTTCCAGGATAACACATTGACAACCAAGGCGACTCTCCAAGCGGGGGTTGATCGCCCGGTCAATGAAGTCCTCCTCCTTGTCGGAGATTTCCTCCAGGTATTCCTCTCCTTTTTCGATGTACACATGGCAGGTGGAGCAGGCGCACACCCCGCCGCAGTTGTGGTTCAGGTGCACGTCGTATTCTTCGGTAATTTCCAAAATAGACTGGTCCAGAAAATCTCCGCTGACGGTTTTCGTCGGGATGGATGCGTCCTCAAACTGAAATGTAACGGTGGCCACTTGAAATTGAGTGATTGAGTGATGGTGCGATGGTGCGATTTGGGGCCGCGAAGGTAAGATTTGTACTGAAACAACCAGATGGCGGAAGGGTTTGCAGGGATTTTCAATTTCTTGTTCAGGTTAATTACATTTTTAGGCTTGACTAAAAATATAATTAGAATAACTTTGCTGGAAATTTTTGAAAACATGCCAACAAGAATACTGTCCAGCCTGATTTTTTTGCATATCTGGAGCCTGGCCTTGGGTCAAATGAACAGCAACTGCTCGGTTTTTGTGCTGGATGCCCGTACGCGCGAACCTGTGGTAGCCGCCACGGTACAAGTAGAAGGCGTGAAGGGAGGTGTTTTTACAGATACGTTGGGACAATTTCACCTGAGCAGCAAACATTTCCACACATCTGTAACGATTCGCTCCATCGGTTACAACGCGTGGTCGGGAACCTTCGGTGCAGATTCCGGCACTCAAACGGTTTTACTTGAACCCGCTGAAAATGTGCTGGGTACGGTAGTTGTTTCCGGCACGCTGAAGGAGGTAAGCAAGGATGCTTCACCCATTCCCGTAGAAATTTTCACTCCGCGTTATTTCCAGAAAAATGCCTCGCCCACCATTTTTGAGGCCCTGACGATGGTCAACGGGGTGCGCCCGCAACTCAACTGCAACGTGTGCAACACGGGCGACATCCACATCAACGGCCTCGAAGGCCCCTACACAATGGTTACCCTCGACGGCATGCCTATCGTCAGCGGATTGTCCACGGTGTACGGCCTGAGCGGCATCCCGAACGGCATGGTGGAGCGCATCGAGGTGGTGAAAGGCCCCGCCGGCACGCTGTACGGCTCGGAAGCGGTGGGCGGTCTGATCAACATCATCACCAAAAACGCGCTCACGGCGCCGCGCCTTTTTGCCGATGTGTTCGGTATGTCCAACGGCGAATTCAATGCAGACCTGGCCGGGGCTGTGCGTTTTGGAAAAACGCATACCCTGCTGGGAGTCAATTATTTCAACTTTCAAAACCGCCTCGACATCAATCAGGACAACTTCACCGACATCGCCCTGCAGGAGCGCGTGTCGGTGTTCAACAAGTGGAATCTGGAGCAAAAAAACAACCGCTCCGCCTCGCTCGCGTGGCGCTACGTGCACGAAGACCGCTGGGGCGGCGAACTGCAATGGGAGCCGCGCTGGCGGGGTACCGATAGTGTGTACGGCGAAAGCATCCGCACCGACCGGATCGAGGTGCTGGCCAAATACGAGTTGCCGCTGAAAAGTCGCCGAATTGCGCTCGACCTCTCCTGGAACCTGCACAACCAGAACTCCGCCTACGGAAACACGCCGTTTTTGGGCCGGCAGGAGGTAGCATTCGGGCAAATTAGCACCGACCTGCCGCTCGGCGCCGGCCACGACGCCCTGCTCGGCGCTGCGCTGCGCTACACGGACTACGACGACAACACGCCCGCCACCACCGCACCCGACGGCATGCAAAACCTGCCCGCGCGCACGTGGCTGCCCGGCATTTTTGTTCAGGACGAAATTCAGGTCGGCCGCCGAAACCGCCTGCTGCTCGGCCTGCGCTACGACCATCATTCCGCGCACGGGCACATTCTCACGCCGCGCATCAGTTGGAAATGGGCCAAAGACGCGCAACATATCCTGCGCCTGACGGCCGGATCGGGCTACCGGGTAGCCAATATTTTCACCGAAGACCACGCCGCGCTCAGTGGCGCCCGCGAAGTGGTAATTGCCGAAGGCCTGTTGCCGGAGCGCACCTGGAACGCCAACCTGAACTACGTACGCAAGTTTTTCCCAAAACATACCGGTTTTATCGGACTGGATGCCTCCCTGTTTTTCACCTATTTCAGCAACCAGATCGTGCCCGACTACGATACCGACCCGAACAAAATCGTCTACGCCAACCTCGACGGCTACGGCATCTCGCAGGGCGTTTCGCTCAACCTCGATTTCAATTTCCTCAACGGCCTGAAAATCATCGCCGGAGCGACCGCTATGGAGGTGTACCGCGTGGAAAACGACCGACGGCTGCCGCAATATTTCGCGCCGCCGCTGTCGGCTACCTGGACGATAACGTATCCGATTCCAGGCTGGAACCTGACGCTCGACTACACCGGCAACCTGAACAGCCCCATGCACCTGCCTGTGCAGCCCAACGACCCGCGACCGCCGCAGTCGCCCTGGTTTTCGGTGCACAATGTGCAGGCGACCTTCCAGGTCCCGGCGACCTGGAAGGTCTTGCGGGGTTTCGAGTTTTACCTCGGCATAAAAAACCTGCTCGGCTTTTTCCCCCGCGAGGAGGTGATCCTGCGCGCGTTTGATCCCTTCGACAAGAATGTGCAGGTGGACAATCCGCTGGGCCTGACCTTCGACCCGACGTACAATTATGCGCCGGTGCAGCGGCAACGGGTGCTGGTGGGGGTGCGGTGGACGGTGGGTAGCGGACGGTAGGAGGTGGTGTCTATGGCGCCTGTCTGGCTATACGGAACCCGATATCCGGCCCTTTGCCATGTCTCCTGTATTTGGTACGTAGCGAAACTCTGGCATGCTCTTCCTCTCTCCCCCAGCCCCCGCCTCGAATGACATTTTCCTTGAGCCACTCGCCCGGCCCTCTGGGGTTAGAGGCTACAGCCCCGGAAAATGTCTCGTAAATTTTGGGGTCATAAACATCCCAGCACCATTCCCATACATTTCCGGTGAGGTCATACACGCTTGACTTGTTACTGAACTCAACGGGTATTTTCTCCCCTACCGGGTGTGTTCTGAGTACATTCCGGATACCGCTGTTCCCCTTGTACCAACCTATAGCGCCGATGTCGTTGCTGCCGGCAAAAATGAAGTAAGTATCGTTTGCACCTCCCCGGGCTGCGTACTCCCACTCCGCCTCGGTTGGCAAACGGTATCCATTGCCTTCCGGCAACCAGGAGACTCTCCAATTCTCTTTGGGCTGCCCCACTGAATCAATCAGGTAAACCGGTGTCCGGTTTTCACGTTCGCTGAGCCAATTGGCGTACTCACACACGTCAAACCAATCCACATACACCACAGGGCAATCGCCATACATACCCCAGGTAGGAGTGTTTTGATGAATATTGCGCTTTTTTGAAGCAACAAACAGGCTCCACTGCCAGAACGTAATTTCCGTTTGAGCCAGCCCAAATGAGTCAATATACACTTGGTGCCGGGGAGTTTCCTCCACCGCTCCTTTTTCCAGTGTGGTATCACGCCCCATCCAGTATGTTCCGCTTGGCAGAGGCAAAATAGTGGGGTAATAACGTTTTTTCAGGAGGCCCAGCAGGGGCTTGTGGAGGCGTGCGAATTCGGAATCAAATCCGGCGGCGGATGAATGTAGTTCCGGTTTTCCGAGCAAAGCCGCTGCGCGGTCAAAAGGCTCGCGAGCGCCTACAGTATCGCCACTCTGGTGCCGGAAATAGGCAATTTCGAGTAATCGGTACGCTACACTGTCCATTAATGGCCCATCCAGGTACTGTACGTTATTCAATTTTGCGTAGGCATCTTCATAGTCCAGGCGCAGGATACGCTCATCGGCGTCGCGTAACACAAACCGAACTACATCGGCAAGCGCAGCCTGCAACTTTCGAAGAGCAGCAGTGGCATTTTTTTCGGCTAACAAAGCCCGGTCGCGTTCGCCTTCAATCATTTTAAATACCCGGGCCACTTCCCGATCCACCTCAATTGACTTCGAGGGGGCACATGTGCGAGCTGCATTAAACTTATTGAGCGCCTGAGAATAAGCGGGATTTGACCCGGCCACTTTAGCCTTGCCCTCTCGCATGAGGCGGGCATAATCGCAAGGTTGTGCAAGCAGCGAAAAAGGAAAAAAAACGAGAAACAGAAGGCGCATGATTCTAAAAAAATTAGGATTTACTGATTTCGAGCCATTCGGCAGCCGATAACACCACCCCATTTGATGGCGCTATATTTCCATCGGTACGAGACGGAACAGTGCTTGGGTTGATTGTTCCAGGAGCCGCCGCGCATGGTACGATCGCTGTTCCACGCTTCCGGCCCTTTTGGGTCTTGAGCAACTGAAAGGAGCAATTGTTGGTAGTAGTTTTCCTGAAATGCATCCCAGCACCACTCCCAGACGTTTCCTGTGAGGTCATACAAAGCAGTACCATTTGGAAAGACAACCGGTTTTTTCTCCATTACCGGGTGCGATCGGGGAATACCCCGAACAAGATTATTCCCACTATACCAGCCAATTGAATCAATGTTATTGCCTCCTGCATAACGGTAATATGGCGTAACGCTACCCACTCTTGCGGCATACTCCCATTCTGCCCCGGTAGGCAAACGATAACCCGTACCATCCGGGAGCAAGTGTATTTGCCAGTCGGCGGGACTACCAACGGAATCAATGCGGTAAAATGGCTTTTCGCCGGCGCGTTCGCTGAGCCAATTGGCATACTCACAGGCATCCACCCAGTCCAGATTAACGGCAGGGTTATCGCCAAACAACCCCCATTCGGGTGAATATTTCTCGATCTTGCGCTTCTTTGCCGCTACATAAAGATTCCATTGCCAGAAGGTTGTCTCGGCCTGTGCCAGTCCGAATGCGGACACTCGCACGTCGTGTTGAGGCAGTTCTGCAGGTTTGCCCTCAGCATCAAGGGTAGAGTCTCGCCCCATTCGGAATCCCCCCCCCGGAAGCGGTCGTACCAAAGGGAAATAGCGCAATTCGAGGAAGGCCGCATGGGATGAATCAAGGCGCACACACGCGGATTCAAACGCTTCCGAAGCGTCAAGCGGCCCTTTTTGGAGCAGTACTGCTGCCCGATTGAATGGATCGTGCATGCCGGCGGTATCGCCGCTGTGGTATCGAAAATAGGCAACCTCCAGTAACAGAAGTGCCACGCTATCGTCAAGGGGTTCATATCTGGGAGCGTTTTTCAGTTTTTCAAAAGCACCATAATAATCCAGGTGTAAAATTCGACTGTTTGCTTCACGCATGTTCTCGGAAAGTGCCTTCTGAAGTTTTTCCAGGCTATTGCGGGCTATTTGTTCCGCTTCTTGGGCGCGGTTGCGTTCTGTTTCAACGATTTTCAACGCTGCTTGCAATTTGTCGGCGGCTTCTTGTGCCCGGCGTTCCGACTGTACTGCCCGGTCGCGTTCGCTTTCAATCATTTTAAACACCCGAACCACTTCCCGATCCACTTCGACAGATTTGGACGGATCGCATGTGCGTGCCGCATTGAACTTGTTGAGTGCCGAGGCGTATGCCGGGTTTGATCTGGAAACCAATGCCCGACCTTCCTGCATGAGTTTGGAATAACTGCATTTGGATTGTTGCTGCGCGAAAACAGCCCATGGTAGAAGCGTGAGCGCTGCAACACACCCAATTAGCCGACAGAATAAAGATACGTGCTTGACCATCGTGTGATTCGTTTATATGTAAAGAAAACAGCGGCTATTTCGCGTGGTTACTTGGTCTTTTTGAGTTTAGATTGGCACGATTCAAGTTTTCCGGTCAGCCTTTCCCGTGGTTCTTTGGCTTCTGGAGGTAATAGTTTCAAGGCCTGTTCATACTCGTATATGGCTGAATCATATTCGTGGTAGCGATAGAATTCGTCTGCTTGATCCTCTAAGGCCCTGGCTTTTTCCTGTTGTAGAGCAAACAGGTTTTCTTCGGCAGTTTTTTGAGCAGTCTCCGCTTTTTGTTGGGCGGTACGAGCCACTTCTTCAGCCTGTTTGGCTGCTTCGGTTTTTTCCCAGGCAATTACGGCAGCTGTCAAAGCCAGTATTGCGGCTACTCCGGCGGCCCATGCCAAAAAAGCGGCACGTTGCCGGCGTTGTTTTTCGCGTGCCGCTTCAGCCTTGGCAGCACTCAGCTCTGCCTCGCGCAGCCGGGTAAGTCGGGCGGCCTCTTCCTGTGTTTCCTGATCCAGGCGGCTGTGTTTGGCTTTCAGCACAGGAGCCACAAGCGTGTCATGGCTGAGTTCGTAGGTGTATCCTCCGCGCAGGCTGGGCTCGCGGCGCAGCAGGTGGGTATCTTCCAATTGTGCCAGCAAATCAATTCCCACGCCCCAAACGTGCTGTATTTGCCCCTCAAACAGCGACAGGCGGCGCTCTTCTTCTTCAAAAATCAATCCCTCCTCAATGAGATGGCGCGCGGCGAGACGGGCCTCCGGGTCTTCAATTTCGTTGATCTTGCCGATGTAATAGTTTTCCAGAATGCCCTCCGGATCGGCCAGATCGGAGGCAGTAATACGGGTACGCCCGTCCAGTTCCACGGTATTTTTTTCCAGGTGTTCGCACAGGATTTGCAGCTGAAACGACTCAATATCCTGTGAATTACCGGCGGAAAGGAAGTCGAGCAACGCATCAAGCGCCGCATCTTCATAGTCAAACCGTGGTGTTCTGAACGCGCTGGAATCGAATGCCGGATTGAGTACGGCTTCTTCGGCAGCAGCCCGGGCGAGTGGACGCAACTCATAGCACACGTCGAGCGTACTTGGCAAAAATGGTTTCAGTTGGTGCATGAGAGCCATGCGGTCGGTCCGAATGGCCGTTACTACCCGTATGGCCAACGATTCGTGCAAAAGACGCAGGCGTGCCTCATCCAAAAGGCTCGTATTTTCGATTGCAACGCGGTAGCGCTCGGGAATATTGGTGTAAAACACCTCGGCAAGGCTTTTGGCAAAGGCTTCGACAGCACTAAAATGGAAGGTGAATAATTCTTCAAACTGGTCGAACACCAGCAATACCGGACCAGTGTCGAGCCTTGCCAGTTGCCGGTCTTTCAGCACACGCCATAGGCTGCGGTCGCCGGGAACCAGTTCTTCCAGCCAATTGGTTGGGGGGGCGTCAAGTACATCGGCAGCGATATCCAGCGGGGCGTCGCTTCGATCGGGCGTCCAGGCGCCGAAACGAATAAACACGGGCGACATGGCATCATTCACGGCAAGGCGTGGGGCAAGACCCGCATTCAGAAGCGAACTTTTACCGAGTCCCGACTTGCCGTACAGAACCACCCATGGCTCGCGTCGCACAAGCCGATGGAGTTCGGCAACTTCTTTTTCCCTTCCGAAAAAAAGTGCGCGATAGTTTTCAGGAAACGGGCGAGGCCCGGGATACCGATAGCTTTTCATAATTGGGCAGGAATTGTTTTCAGCAACTCCAGGATATCGAAGTTAATTTCGTTTTCCAGACGCAGGCTTTCGTCAACGCTTAAGATACCGGCTAAACGGCGTTTTTTCAGCCTGCCAAAACGTCCGCTAAGTTTTTCCACATCCTCCTGCCAGGTGCTGTCCTCCAGGTTGTCGGCAAGGGCGTCGAGAGCCGTTTCTGTTTCCCCTCCGGCAAGATGTGCCCGGACGAGGGCGTGCATATCGGTGCGGGGGCCGGCGTCGGCACGCAAGCCCAGGTGGGGGTCGGCGGCTACCCTGCGATGCAGTTCGCGTACAAAATCCTGAATATTGTTCTCGATAAACTGAATCTGGAACTGCTCCATACACAACGTGCATACCTCGTCGGAGAGAGCCTGGTTGGCCGCAAATCGGGTGAAGGCATACTGTTCATTGTGGAGTTCAAACTCGCGCAAAAGTATTTGCAAGTACCACTTGTCGAAGGGGACTCCCAAAAACAGCAGATTGCGCACCCGGCGCAACTCATCCGACAGCTCTCCCGGCATAGATCGACGGGCAAAGATGGACTTGAAATAATCGTACAGATCATCGTGGGAGAGCACAAGCGACTCCTCATTTTCCACACAACCAAACAGATGATATAGCAACGGATTTTCCGCTGAAGGAGGACGTATGGGTTGCGGGTCGGTGTTTTTTTTGTAATACCCGTGCTGAAAGGCAAAGTTCCGATCCTGAAAAGCCTGACTCAAGAGTAGATCGGAGTTTAGAACCATGTAAATATGGAAAGGAATTTCAGCGAGCAAACCCAAAACCTCGCCAGGCACTTCGCTGCGGTAAAAACGTTTTATCTGGTGACAAAACTGCGTCCGGTGGCTCTTGTGGTCAAACAGGAAAAACCCTTCTCCCGGATAATAACGCCGGATGTGGGGGTTGTTGGGGAGATCAAGTGCTTGTAAAAGACGAGCATGGGCGGTTTCTCCCTTAGCATCGGTCAAGGCATCACGCCCTACGATCAACAAACATTCTTCGTCGCGGATGGTGTCAAGCAGGTAATCCCAATCTATGGGAAGGCGGTGTTCGGATTCTTTCATGTGGCAGTCATTCGTTTTGACACGCCAAAAATATTGAACACCGAAAGACTACCAAACTATTTACCCAATTCATTAAAAAAATCTTTATGGGTACACGTAGTCATATTCATTGCAATAGGTGTACGTCACCAGATACTTAGCACAAACACACTCAAGACAAAAGTCGTCAGGTAAACCCCGGCAAGCAGCCGCTCCATACCAATCAATTTTCCTTCCGGCAACCGGTTTTCACCCCGCATCAGCCAGTTCCCCGAGCGAATGACCTGAAGCAGCACCAGCGAAATGAGCAGGTAGGCCAGCAGGTAAATTTTGTCCATCAGCACCATGTAGCCCGTATCGGGCAGGGCATTGCTGTACGACTGCTGAAGGAATACCGCCGTGAGCAGTCCGCCGATGGGCAACGACGAACGCGTGTCTATGTGCGAGGGATGCAGCAACATGGAGCCGATACTGACCAACATGACGATAAAAAGCGGCAACAGCATTTTCAGCAGAAAATAGTTGATCGGGCGGGTGAGGTACACGCGGCTGCTGAGGTTGCTGTACGTGCGGGCGTTTTCGTCGGGGTTGCCGAAGTTGGTGCCGTAGTCATGGTGGGTGGATTCAAATGCGCTGCCTTCGATATTCCAGCCCACCAATTGCAGCGTTTTCCGGATGGTCGGGCCGTGCGTGTCGGGCACATACACCAGCGTGTTGGAATCGTGTTCCGGGTTTTCGATCTGAATGTCGAGCGCATGCCGGTCGAGCGGGAAATCGCCGAGGGAAAACGAGTGAAAAAAGCGGCCTTCCACCCGAAATACGCGGTAATTGGTACCGTCGCGCATGAGGCTGTCGCTGCCGTCGCCCGACACCACGGAGGTGATGCTCCACTTCTCAATGGCGTTCACGAATTCAATTTCCGTGGGGTCAATATCGCCTGTCCATTTGAACCAGAGGTAAAAATCGGCGTAGAACGAGTGCTCGTCCATGTTCAGGTCGTACAGGTTCATCAGGTGCATGCCGACGCGGGCCGCTTGAGGTGGTTGTGCGACAAGGATTTGAACAGCGACACTGAAGAAAAAAACAAAAAGGTTACGCATACTCGGTTTCGTTTTTGACCGACAAACTTAGCCACTTTTTGGCTTGAGCACCCAACGTTTGTCATCCCGAAGGGCAAGAGGTACTACCGCACCACGCTCACCTTCCCCGCCCCCAGTACCGCTCTCATGGAGCGTACGCAAGTAACACCTGAGGCATCGCCGAGGCACAAGCGGAACATCCCCAGCCCAAGTACCGGCAGCAATGGTCGGATGTTCCGCAAAGTACTGTTGCCGAGCAAACACCCTTCGTGCCGCCGCCCCATACTCGCCATGGTTCCAGCCGCTCGTCTGCAAAAAGAGAATGACAGCGTTTACACGGCGCGATTCAAAATATTTTAGCCCGAAATTTTCCGCACCGGAAATTGACCCGCTCGGCGGACGTTATGCCCGGGTAGGTCGTGGGCTTGTCAATGACAAAAAACAGGTTGAATTCGCCAGCGACTATTTTATTTTCTCGATCATATTCGGTTACCAGTATGTAACTCTTTCGATTCAAATCAATCTTCCAGCCCGCATCATAATAATCGTCGAACCAACGGTCATATTCGGCATAACTCAATTGTTTGTCTTTTTGAAATGCAACCTTGTCATATAGGGGTTGAACATCTTGTTTTTCAGGCTCAAATTTGATCAAAATAGTTTCACGAAGATAAGCCCATACCTCCAAGCCATGAAATGCGGTGTCCGAATAATTGACCAGATCAAGATAAACGGATCCATCTGAAAACGCTATAATTCGATTGTTTGCGGTCCAATCGATTGCCCCAATGCCTTCAACGTGTTTCACAGATGAGCAAATGCCGAAAGGTGCTGAATCATCATTTCGGGTGACAAATTTATTCAAATCAAATGAGTTTGGGTTGGTCGTTTTGTAGCACGCCGCCGAACAGCAAGACGGGTTCTCAAAGCCCGCATCGGGGCACTCTTTTTGGCATCCACAAACAAGAAGGACGCTAAACGCCATGAGTGAATAAAGTGTATTTTTCATAGTGAGCAACGAAATTGCAGGGCCTGCCACATATTGTCGGCAAGCCCTGCTTTGGTGAGTAGATCGTTAGTGTTTTATCAGTTTGTACGTCGCCTTTTTTTCGCGTCCGAGCAACTGCAAAAAGTAGATGCCAGGCGCAATGCCATGTAAGTCGAGGTTCATCGCAGGCAATCCTGCTTCCGGCCAGTTAACGCTCCGTACGATCCGGCCCCAGGCATCGCTCATGACTACTTGCCGGGGATCGAGAACGTCCCGTGCCGGCACCCGGCACGATTCCCGTGCGGGATTGGGACTGATCGCGCCGCCTTGCGATTCGGACCGATCTTGCGTCCTTTCCCACTCATCACATCGCGTGGGATGGCAAGAGTTCTGACAGCGGTATAGCCGTCCGCGCTCACGACCGTCAATCACAGATAAAAGAACGGACAATCGTCCTTGTCTTGTGCGCATCAGCGTATCACCTACCTTGCACCCAAAATTCACCACACCTCACCACACCGTTATGCTCGGCGAAATCATCAAGTACGGCCTGGTGCTCGTAGCGGGCATCCTGATTTACAACCTCTTTTTCGGCGACGCCGCCGAAAAAAAAACAGGCCAAAGAAATCATCGGCAAAGCCGGTAAAACCCTCGTACAGCATGGCTGCCAAAAACACCGCCGCCGGGCCGCCCGTGCGCGGGCACTGCTCGCCCACGGCCAGCAGGGTGGCCAATTGGCCGGCATCCGGCGCCTGCGCTTTGGCCACGGTCTGCAAAAAGACGGTCAGCACTTGCTTTTCGTTCTGCTCCCAAGGCTGGGTCGTGCTGATATTGCCGAGTTGGGCCGGCAGAGTAGAATTTGTGTGTGTATTCATCAGTATCAAGTTTAGAAACACGGTTGTTCGGTGCAGTGCGGGCGGAAGTTGACCGTCTGCTACGGTGTTCATTTAGCCCGTTTTGTCCTTCCGAAGGAATCCGTCCACGCCACGGCGGGCCGCCGCTCGTGACTGCCCTTTTAGATCGGACGGTTCTCTACGAGATGACAAACGTGGAGCGGACGGATTCCTGCGGAGGGACAAAACTACCGCACCACGCTCACCTTCCCCGCCCCCAGCACGGCCCCGGCCGCCTGTACCCGCACGAGGTACAGCCCGGCCGGGTACTGCGTCACCGACAGCAGGGCTTCCGAGGCCCCGGCGGGCAGAGGCTGCCGGGCCACCACGCGCCCGGCCACGTCGGTGAGCAGCACCTCGGCGCCCGGCGGCGCGGGCGCGGGCAGCAGCACCCGCACCCGGTCGGTGGCGGGGTTGGGGTACAGGCGCAGGGCCGGCGGCGGCTCCGGCTGTGGCGCCACCGACACGGTTGGCCCACCGTTGATGCCCAGCGTGTCGCAGGGGCTGTCGGGCAGGTCGTACAGGCGGTAGTTGGGGAAGTAGGGCAGCGAGCCGTATATCCAGGTGGGCAGCTCCACCGAGTGCTGGCGCACGTCGCAAGCCGCCCCCTTCAGGTCGGGGCTTTCGATGACGTGCATATAAAAACAGCAGCCCGGCACGACGTAGATTTTCCCGTCCGGGCCGCGTTCCATCCAGCCGAAAGAGATAGGGTTCTGGTTGTACTCAAAGCCGTCGTACACGGCCACGGTATCGCCGGACAGGGCCACATTGGGCGCGTGCAGGTCGTATTGGACGATTTTGGCCTGCTTGCCCATGATGACGTACACAAAGCGACTGTTGGGCGACACTTCGAGGTCTAACCCCTCCCAGGTGTTGTACTTCACGGGCGAGAGCACCCGCACGGGATTGCTGATCAGGCCTGTGCAGCGGTCGAAGTCGTAGGCGATGAAGCCGTAGTAAATGTGGTACTGGATGAGTTTTTTGCCGTCGGGTGTAAACGTCAGCACCTGCGCGCCACCGTAAAACAGGGAATCAATCACCTGAAACGCCCCTTCCTGCAGGTACGGCCCCGACAGCCCCTCGGGCGTGAGCAGGTAGCGATACAGCACGGGCTTGGAGGTTTGGGCGTTGGGTAGCACGATCCACCAATCGCGCCCGTTGCCGTGGCGCACGGCGGCGGCGGGTTCATAGGTTTCTCCGGCCAGCAGGGGCACGTCTTTTTCTGTCGCCTTACCGAGGCCGTCTGGGGTGTTCATGTCAATCAGTGTATGCAACAAAGAGATTAGGCCGGGTGGTTCAGCGGACTTGCCGGCGTTCATGTGGAAGAGATCGTACAGGGTATTGCTGCCTGGTCGGGGTAATGCAAAGGCCCCTTGATTATACCTGAATGATGGGCCAAACCCTGTGCAGTGGGATTGCCAATAGCTACTTGGCGGGCTGTTCAGGGTATCCCCATTGAGCATAACCTTGCCCAAAGCATTATATAAATGACAACCGTTTGTGTAAAAAAGCAAGTTTCCGGAAGTATCGCACATAGAAGATGTAAATGCAACAAAAGTTCCTTCAAACTCAGTAGGCTGAAATTCCAAGTCCCCGTTATTGAAATTAATTGTTGTTACTTTTACCTGAGGCAGATTAGTTTGTTGGCCGTATATCCACAGATTGTCATGTTTTTGGGCGTATAGAGGCATTAAGGTCGAGTATATAACACAATAGACTAAGTATTTCATACCGATATGTGATAAAGCAGGGCCGATGCTATCGCACCGGCCCTGCCAATTGAGTGTTGATTGTTAGTGTTTTACAAAAATAGTACGCGTGAATGGCGCGCCATCGGCATCGCGTACGAGCAGGTGGTACATTCCTTCAGCCCAAATTCCAGTATTGAGTACTGGTTGCTCTTCAAAATACTGTTGCAGAACCAGCACTTTGCCCAGCATATCCGATACCTGCACCGTGTATGGCTGTTGTCCTCCCGTCACATCCAGTATCAGCCTATCGTGCACAGGGTTTGGAAACGCCGATACGGAGAACACCGCTTTTGCTGCAAAAGCCGCCGGGAAGGTTGAGTTGCTCCGTGCCGCTGCTCCGCACTCGTCCTGCTCCAGCCGCTCGCCGGTGAAGCCCTCGTACAGCATGGCTGCCAGAAACACCGCTGCCGGGCCGCCCGTGCGCGGGCACTGCTCGCCCACGGCTTGCAGCGTGGCCAACTGCCCGGCATCCGGCGCCTGCGCTTGGGCCACGGTCTGCAAAAAGACGGTCAGCACCTGCTTTTCGTTTTGCTCCCAAACCTCGGTCGTGTTTATGTTGGCGAGTTGGGCCAGCAGGTTGTCGGCCTCTGTATTGCGGGCGGTTTGCAACTGCGCCTGTAACGCGTTGCTCTGCGCCGCCAGGGTTGCCACGTCGGTGTTCAGCACCTCGCGCTGGGTCAGCAGGGCGGCGTACACTTCGGGGGCAAGGGCCTCGTCTAATTGCGCGTCTATGGCCGCCATTTGTTCGGACTTGGTCGCAATGGCCTGTTGGTTAGCCTCCAGCACCGCCTGGTCGGCGGGCGCCGGGGCAAACAAGCCGGCGCTTTGCAGGCCGATGCCGACCAACTTGCCCACAGTACTCGTCGCGCGGGCGTTCTGGAAGTTGGCCATCAGGCTGCCCGCCGGGGCCAGTTCGGGGTAGGCCGCCAGTTTGTACAACAGGTAGCGCTCGCGCCGCCACTGGTCCCAGCCCTCGCCCGCCGGGCCGCCGCCCGCGATGTCGGTGTCGAAGGGGTTGTCGGCACCGCCGCCGGGCGGGAGCAGGCCGGGCTGGCATACGACGTTGCATGGCGGTGGGATCAGGGCCATATTCGGGAAAAACCAACCTTGCGGCGGATCAACCGGCATCGGTCTCCACGGCACTAAGTCTGGCACGAAATATTCTGACTGACCGGGCTGGTTCATCCCCTGCACAAACTCTGCCCCACCGGTATTGATCCAGCGGTTTCCGGTGTTGAACTGGTTGTCGGTGCGGGCATCGTCGTAGAAGAGGCCGCGTCCGGTGGTATTCTGCACGGTGTTGCATTCGATGAAGTTTTGGCCCGGGCAGTCGAGGGTGAAGCGGATGCCTTCGGCGGCGCCGGTCACGGTGTTGAACGACAGGTCGTTGCGGATGGCGGAGTTCCACACGTTCAGCCCCATGCCGGTGGCGCCGGTCACCGTGTTGCACTCGATCTCGTACTGGCCCACGTAGGCGGCGATGCCCTGCAGGGTGCCGTTGGCGGTCACGATGTTGTCGTGGATGTAGGCGTTTTGGTGGGCATTGGCCAATATCCCGAAACTGCCCGACTCCGCGCAGTCGTTGTGATCCACTTCCACGAAGGAGGTCTGGTTCAGCGCGCTGCCCGTTATCGAGATGTTCGAGGTAAAGAATCCGGTGCCCGGCCCGGCGGTCAGGAGGTTGTCGGTGATGCGGTACTGCCGGGCGCCGGCGGGCAGCATGTCCACGAGGGTGATGCCGTTTTGGGAGGCCTGGATGTCGTTGCGCTGCGTAGTGCCCCGGATGTTGCCCGCAAAGCCGTCGAGCATGATGCCCTGGCGCATGTTCCGCATTTGGCAGTCCTCGATATTGACCGTGGTGGCGGGCACGGCACGTGCTTCGGCGCGTACGCCGATCTGGCAATTTTCAAACGTGTTCGCATTGGGCACAAGGCCGCCGTTGGCTACCAGCCCCTGCACATTCAGGGCGAAGGCGCCCGTGCGGTCGAGGTAGTTGATGCCGTACCCGAAACCGTAGGGGCTTGCGGCGGTGATGTTGCGGAAGGCGGCGGCGTCGGGCACCCGGAGGTTGATGTTCCGGGCTTCAATGCCGATGGCGAGGTTGTCGAATAGGTTGTGCTCGCCGTCGTCCGTTATTTCCAGGTTCAGGTTGGTGAGCGTGTTAGGCTGGCCGGGAAACCCTTCCAGCCACATACCGGCAAGGCCGCGATCGGTGCTGTATTGAAGGCCGAGTGCCGGCAGGATATCATCAAATTCGTCCCAACACCCCATGCATCGCAAGGGCGACTGAGAAGAAAACGTATTGCGTTCGAAAATGGGATCCCAGTACATGGGATTTCCGCCTTGAACCCGTAGGTTTATATCACCGTCCGTTGCCCGTATTCCGATCAGGTTGTTGTGGAAGTTGGTGCGGCGAATCGAAAGCCACGGCCGGCGCCCGGCAACATTGAACCCTCGCACGGCATACACGGCATCCTGAATCAAGTTATCTGGACTGTTGCTGAAACTGGTCGTGATCAACCGACCGTTGCCATAAACATAGATACCGCGCCACAAACAGCAAGTGCCGACCAATTGCGTGCCGTTTGACAACTGCAAAGTCGTGCTGGATGGCAGGTCAGGCACATCAAATCCACTCTCCGGTCCCATGTGCAACAATACGCCCGGGAATGCCCAGGATTCATCCATCCGGATAATGCCGGAAACATAAATTTCCCGATCCTGAGCAGCGCCCGCAGGCAAACTGCTCAACGCAGAAGCGTATGCAGAGATATTCGTCGCCGGAGCAAAACAATCAGTGGCCGATCCGATGAATATCCCCGGCACCGGCGGAGTCAGTGTCTTGGTGAGCACCACCTCCTGGCTGTCGCACCATACCCGATGCTTGAGTGTCACCGGCTGGTTTTGGTAGGTGGAGTAGTTGGTCAGTTGCCAACCGTCAACAAGAATATCGGGTATGGTTCTGACCGGCTGATTGCCTATTTGCAGCGTCCAGCCGCTGTAACGCCAAGGTTGGATACATTTTCTGTTTGCGTTGATGCGCAAGGCTGCACAGTCCAATTCAAGTTCGGCATCGAAATCGTTGTACTTTTCACAGCAACAACCTACCGTGACCCAACGCGAGCAGGTACCCGAGTTACCCTGGAAGAAATAGGTTTGGGTAATCAGGTATTTCCCCGGCTGGGCATACGAATGCGTCGGCGTCGGGTTGTTCACCGGTGGGGTGCCGTCGCCGAAGTCCCAGATGATCGTAACGCCGGAATTGGGATCGTAGACCGTGGCGTTGAACGTCACGGCACAGCCACGCACCTCGTAATAGAAAAAACGTTCCGAGCAGGCCGAGCCTTCGTTGCAGGTGACGGATACCTCTTGGGTACAAGTGTACGAATAGGGTACGTTCTCAATCAGTACCGTCACCGTGTGCGTGACGGTGTAGGTGCGTGTTTGGGGCGGACTGCAATAGTAGAAATAGGTATGCCGGGGGTCGGACACATCGTAGGCAAAGTTGTTGTCCCCAAACGCCCATGTTTCATAAATAATGTTGCCCTCGGTATGTGAAGTGTTAAACTGAATGTCGGTACCGCCGGCTGCCGACCAGGTAAAATCGCAGGGCGACTGTGCGGCGGCGCGGCGGGCGCTGAAGAGCAAGCAGAGCAGCATGACGGTCAGTGTAAGTTTGGTAATGGCGCGTACGCGACCGAAAGGTACGCCAAGGGAGTGCCGAAGGAAAAGAAAATCCCCCCCCCATGCCAAAAATGGCTGATGTTGTTTCATGTTTTAACGTGTTTTAAAAATGTACGAATAAATGAACGGGCTTTTCAGGAAGGGAACATCGGCCGAAGTTTTCCTTCTATTCGGCAACCAAGTTGGGGTTACATCCTCGGGAATACAAGCAGGTATTCATAATTATTGAAATTTAATATGATCTGATATGCCTCGTTGTCAAATATTTGTCTTGAAAAAATTGACAGTTTTTGTTAGGACTGCCATACCGGAAGGCAGGATTAAAAAAATGCCCGGTGGTAGGTACGTATTTGCACTTCACCTACCTTGCACCCAAAATTCACCACACCACACCGTCATGCTCGGCAAAATCATCAAGTACGGCCTGGTGCTCGTAGCGGGCATCCTGATTTACAACCTCTTTTTCGGCGACGCCTCCGAGAAAAAACAGGCCAAAGAGGTCATCGGCAAGGCCGGCGACGCCCTCGGCGCCACCTGGAACCTGCTGAAATCGGAAAAACAAAAGTTCGATGCCGGCAAGTACGACCAGGCCCTCGACAAACTCAGCGGCGCCTACCAGGCCATCCGAAACGGCGCGCAGTACCTCGACCAGAACGTGCTGCGCCGCCTCGACGAACTGGAACGCCGCAAAGCCGGCCTGCAACAGCAACTTGACAGCATCGAAGCCGACGACCAGGCCCTGCAAAACGCCCCGCCACCGCCCAAAAAGAAGGGCCTGCGGGCTTCTGCCGCCGACGATGCTGCCGCCAAAGCAGCCGAACAACAACGCCGCAAAGAAGCCCTCCAACGCGAACTGGAGCAACTCATCCGCGATTCCGATGCGCTGCTGAAGCAGGCACAAGACCAGTAACCACGACTCGAATGGTTGATTTTTCCAGAAAAATATTGCCCAATGGCCTGCGTGTGCTCGTCCACGAAGATCCGAACACGCCCCTCGTGGCCGTGAACGTGACCTACCACGTCGGCTCGCGCGACGAAAATCCCGACAAAACCGGCTTCGCGCACCTGTTCGAGCACCTCATGTTCGCAGGCAGTCGCAACGTACCCGATTTTGACGACCCGATGCAACGCGCCGGCGGCGAAAACAACGCCTATACCACCAACGACTACACGACTTTTTATGAAATCCTGCCCGCCGAAAACCTCGAAACCGCGCTGTTTCTGGAAAGCGACCGCATGCTGGCGCTCAACATCGGCCAACGCCCGTTGAATGTGCAGCGCCGCGTGGTGGTGGAAGAATTCAAGGAAACCTGCCTGAACGAACCCTACGGCGATGCCTGGCACCACCTGTCCGAACTCATGTTCAAGGTGCATCCGTACCGCTGGCCGGTCATCGGGCTGGTGCCGGAACACGTGGAAAACGCCACGCTGGACGATGTGCGCGACTTTTTCCACCGCTGGTACACGCCCAACAATGCCGTGCTGACCATCGCCGGAAACGTACGCGCCGACGAGGTTTTCCCGCTGACGGAAAAATGGTTTGGCGGCATACCGGCAGGTCCGGCGCCGCACCGCAACCTGCCCGCAGAACCGCCACAGCAGGGCATGCAACAGCGCACCGTACACGCCGACGTACCCGTGCCGGCCGTGTATCTTGCCTTCCGCACGCCACCCCGGCTGCACCCTGATTTTTACCCCATGGACCTGCTCACCGACGTGCTGGCGCAGGGCCAATCTTCGCGCCTGTACCGCCGCTTGGTGAAGGAACAGACCCTTTTTTCAGCCATTGACGCGTATGTGACAGCCAACCTCGACCCCGGTCTGCTGATCGTGGAGGGGAAACCTGCCGATGGGGTATCACCCGAAGCAGCGCTGGCGGCCATCTGGACCGAACTTAATGCGCTGAAAACCGCGCCCATCGAGGCACGCGAACTGGAAAAAATCCAGCACAAGTTTGAAAGCACCATCGTGTTTTCGGAAACCAGCGTACTGAACAAGGCCCAAAACCTGGGTTTTTACGAAATTCTCGACCGTGCCGAACTGATGAACGAGGAGGTGGCGACCTATCAGGCCGTGACGCCGGCGGATTTGCAACGCGTGGCGCAGGAGATGTTCCGGGAGGAAAACGCGGGTGTGCTGATTTATTTACCGGCCAAACCGGCTCCTCAAGAGGCATAGTGACGGGGTGACCGTGAATCTCGTCCGACGACAAATTCGTCGGACGAAGCTCAATTCGTTGAACTTAACAGTGGCAAGAAAAAACCCGGAAAAAGTGAAAAGCAACCAGTAGATTTGTCCAAAATTCGTGCAACATGACTGCTGCCAAAACAGAAATATACCCCGCCACCGCCTCTGCCGAACAACCCGCACCGGCTGAACCAATCACTTGGGAGGTTTTTGAAAAAGAATACCTCAGCCGGGAGGATGGCTATAAGTACGAGTGGGTACGCGGAGAAGTGGTGCAAACACCTCGCGACATGAACCAGTACCAGTACTACATCCTTGACAACCTGCAAGAGTATTTCACGCGCCTCCGATTCGAGGGGAAGGTAACCGGCAAACTTTACCCGGAAATTGACACCTTTTTCCTCAAAAAAGTCCACCGCCGCCCGGACATGGCCTGGTTCACCGACGAGCAGGTCGCCCGCATGGCGCACCGGGAAAATCAAGTGCCGAATTTTGTAATCGAGATCGTGTCGGATCACGATATCGTGGACAATCTGCTGGACAAGTTGGGTGACTACCGCGAAGCCGGCGTAGCCGTCATCTGGCTTATTTCGCCGCGGCTGGAGCAGATACATGTGTACAGCGGCGACAAAAATATCATCTGCAGAGGCGGCGACCAGTGTTCCGCAGCGCCGGCGCTGTCCGATTTTCGGATCAGCGCCAACGACATTTTCCGAAAACCCGATTTGCCATAATTACCCTTTCTGCACCGGCCACTCGTCCAGTACCGGGATAAGCACATCCACCTGTGTCCCGGTGTACTTCCCGCCGGTTTTTTCACCAATGTCGGCAATATTGATGTATTTACCCGGGGGCGTTTTGCACAACTGGTGCAAGAGGGTAAGGCGTTCGCGCGTGATTTCCATACCCCGCGAGCGGTGCGTTTGATACGATTCCGGGCGCGCTTTTTGTTTTTCCTTGCCCTTGTTGAATCCCACGCCGTCGTCGCGAATCACGCAACGCACGGTGCGCTCGTCTTCGGAAAGTTGGAACTCAATTGTCAGGCGACCGGTGAGTTTGGGGCGCAGCCCGTGTTCGATGGCATTTTCCACAAACGGCTGCACGATCATGGCCGGAATGAGCAGTTCGCCGGCATCGGCGATATCGGGTAGCACCACTTTGTAAAGCAGGCGGTCGCGAAAGCGCAACTTGCAGTTGACTTCGAGGTACAGGTTCAGAAATTCCTTTTCCTTTTCCAGGGACACCTCTTCGAGCCGCGAATATTCCAGCGTGCTGCGGATGAGTTTGGCAAAACGCGCCAGCGAGGTTTCGGCCTCCTCGTTTCGTCCCGACGTAATAAGTCCCTGAATGGCGTTCATGGCGTTGAACAGGAAGTGTGGGTTCATTTGCGCATGCAAAGCGCGCAATTGCAGGCTGACCACCCGCAATTTAGCCAATTGCGCTTCCTGTCGGCTGCGCTCCAGGTTGTGCCGCGCTTCGATTTCCTGCCGCTCGCGGTCGCGCACATGCTGGTAATGCTGTTCGGTGGTTTCTGTGGCGCGGCGCTGCCACTGGTAGGCGCGCTGGTAGTCGCTTCGCGCCTCACAAAGTTGGGCGAGAGCCTGGCAAACGTGCGCCACATAGTTCAGGTCTTGCCCTTGCTGACCAAATGTGTACGCCTGCTCAAAATGCGCTTCCGCCTGCTCCAACTGGTGTTGTTTTCGGAGCAGTTCGGCGCGCCAGCCATGAATTTTGGACAGGTTGGTAAAATCCGCCGGTTTGGACGGGTTGGGAAACAGCGCAGTTGCCTCGTCGAGAAACGACACCGCATGCGGGCTGTCATTGTTCAAAAAAGCGATGATACCCAGATTTGTGAGGGCATGCGCTTTTGCTTCCAACTCCTCGTCTTCTGCAAATTGAAGCACATTTTCAAAGCATTCGCGGGCATATTCGGTCACATTCTGTGCCAATGCAGCACGCCCGGCATTCAGGTAGTGCCAGGACAGGCGTGGGCGCAACTGGTGCTCCTCCACAATCGGCAGCACGCGCTGATAGGCATCCAGACTGTTTTCCTTTTCGTCGAGCCGCTCATACAGGTCGCCCAGTCCGCTAATGGCAAGCGCCAGAATGTAGTAGTCCTTGAGTGTAGCCTGATCGTCGAGGCCCATCAGAATACGCTCGGCTTCCTGCAGGTTTTCGAGCGCTTTGCGGTGGTTGCCGAGGTGCAGATGCAGAAAGCCCTCGCGGCAGGCCAACTGGCCGCGCAGGTGTGGGGCATCCTGTTTTCCGAGGTATTGGCGGGCACGGTCCAGACTTTGTTCCACTGCGGGCCAGTCGCGGCGGTTGACGTGTACAGCCGCCACATCGAGGTATATTTCCGCCAGCGGAAAAGCCTCGGCTTTGTTTTCCAGAATAGCGATAGCAAATCCGAACTGCTCCAGCGCACGATCATAATGCCGCCACTGGTTTTCCAGAAACGCCCCGTGGCGATGGTAGGCCAGCCGAATATCGGCAGGTGTTTGCGGAGAAATGGCCGCCTGCAATTCGGTCAAAGCCGCTCGTGCCTGATCGAAATCGGTGAATACCCATTGCTCCAGATCACCGCAAAGACGGCGCAGGTGGGTGTGGTCGGTAGCGGGAACGAGAAGGGCGTTGGCCATTGCCTGTTGAATCTTGGGGCGTACTTAAACAATTGTTTCTACTTTATCATACTCCTGCAACAGTTCTGCCAACGCCTTTTGAATAGCCAGATCGAAGGGTATCTTATAGCGCAACTTGCTTCGAAGTTCAAGAGCATATGGTTCAATCTGATTTTCTTCCAAAACCGAGTCTTGGGTCGGAAAATATTCTGCAGGTATTTCCGACACGGGTGTCAGGTATATTTGTTTTGCTTGCAACGCATGATCCAAGTCCAGAAAATAGGCAAAGGGAGCATGTTGAACAAGATGAAAAAGGCTCAATTGCCGTGTCAGGAGATCGAATAATTGCTTCTCCGTCACTCGGATGACCATCCAACGGTTACATTCAGAGTCTGAATCGGTCCAACGATACAAGTAATGATCCGCTGGATTATCCTTGCTGGAAAAGTGGGTCAAGATCGGCCCCTCTTGATAAATCAAGTCACCCAGATGTACAGGAATGAAATCCAGGCGATTGATCTTTATCCCGTTAAGATGTCGCATATCAGAGATGTTTTATGACCACAAATCTAAGTGGATATTCGTGATTCTCAACCGGATAATTGGTGAAGTGCCCATTCCCGTCCGGCTTGCTGTTCACGCCATCCAATTCAAGCAGCCGACAATTGGCAACATGGGTTCCAAATCGTTCGTATGCAGCGTTTCCGATAACCCGGAGAAGAAATTCAAACCGGGTAGTTGCATATTCCGATGTGGTGAACATGGACAGCCCCATTGCGCGGCATTTTTCATCGTCATTTTTTGTCAAGAACCTGTTCGGGTTCAAGAAAAAAACCGGCGTAAAGTTTCGGTTGTCCTGCATATCTTCGAAGACCCATCGAAAGGCAACAAGGCTATCGGGTTGACAGGTACTTGGTGGACATTCAATGCTCAATTGGTCAAAATCAGACTGGTGTTTAAGGTCAGGAGCCATGGCTGGGAATATTTTTCTTGCTCTTATCGGCAGTACAAAGGTACCGCAATTTTTTACCGACTTTTGGGCGCAAAAAAATTGCCCGATGCTCAAACACACGTCCGCTGTCCTTGTTTCCCTTTGCCTCCTGACCGCCGCCTGCCGGCAATCTTCTTCACCATCAAACACGCCCGATCCTTTGCCACCTTCTGTGTTCAACCCGGAACAATACTCGGCCCCGCGCCCGGAAAAGAAACCCAAACAACTCGTCTCTGCCTCCGGCGACACGCGCACCGACAACTACTACTGGCTCAATGAGCGTGAAAACCCCGCGGTGACCGCTTACCTCGAGGCCGAAAACCGCTACGCCGACTCCGTGCTGGCGCCGGTGGCCGACCTGCAAGCCAAAATTTTTGAGGAAATGAAGGCCCGCATCAAGCAGGACGACAACACCGTGCCCTACCTCAAAAACGGCTACTGGTACTATGCCCGTTTCGAAGCAGGCAAGGAATATCCGATTTACTGCCGCAAAAAAGGCACCACCGAGGCCCCGGAGGAAATCCTCGTCAATGTGAACGAACTGGCCGCCGGCAAACCCTACTGCCTGGTGGTTGGCCTGAGCGTCAGCCCCGACAACAACCTGCTGTTTTACGTCGTAGACTATTCCGGGCGCAACCTGTTTGAGGGTCAGATCAAAGACCTGCGCACCGGCAAACTGCTTGGCGACCGCTTCAGCGGCCAACTCGCCGGCTCCGCTGCCTGGGCAAGCGACAGCCGGTACCTGTTTTACGAAACCAAAGACCCAGTCACGCTGCGTAACGACAAAATACGCCGCCACACCATCGGCGGCGACGGCAAGAGCGATGCCGTGGTGCTGGAGGAAAAAGACGAAACGCTGTACCTGTACCTGAGCAAGTCCAAGTCTGACCAGTACATCTTCGTCAACCACGGCTATACCGACAACCTGGAGGTGCATTTCCTGAAAGCCGACAACCCGATGAGTGCGTTTCAGGTGATCCGTCCCAAGGAAAAAGACTTTTTTTACGACGTGGACCACCGCGGCGACAAGTTCCTGATTCGCACCAACTGGAATGCCCGCAATTTCCGCCTCATGGAAACACCCACCGACAAGCCCGCGCCGGAAAACTGGACGGAACTCCTCCCCCACCGCCCCGATGTGCTGCTCGACGGCATCGAAGTGTTTCAGGACTACCTCGTGACTACCGAGCGCAAAGGCGGACTCAAGCAACTGCGCGTCATCCGCTGGAGCGACCGCTCGGAGCATTACCTCGATTTCGGCGAGCCGACCTACACCGTCAATCCCGACGTGAACGCCGAGTTCAACAGCAAAAACCTGCGCTACCGGTTTTCTTCGCTGAAAACCCCCGGCTCCATTTTCGACTACGACATGGAAAGTCGCCAAAAAACCCTGCGCAAGACCGACCCCGTACTCGGCGGCTTTGATTCCAACAATTACGCCACGGAGTTCATCTGGGCCAAAGCCCGCGACGGCAAGCAGGTGCCCGTCTCCATCGTGTACAAAAAGGGCCTCAAGCGCGACGGCAGTGCGCCCTGCATGCTCGTGGGCTACGGCTCGTACGGGTTTGC
>JAEUUV010000165.1 GCA_016787285.1 Saprospiraceae bacterium
CAGGGTTTCCGTCAGGCTGCGGTTCCCGCTGTACACCAGGTCTTTGGGCACATGGGGGTCGTAACTTTCCGGATAACGCCCGGCGTACTCGTTTTTCAGTACATCGTGGCGGGCGGCGGTGAGGCCGTTGCTGCCCATGCCTCCGTTGTAGTGGTCTTCGTACGTCGCCTGCCCGAAGGAGGCAAGCCCCACGACAACATCGCCGGGGCGGATGTTGTTCTCCAAAACTGCCGCGCGTTTCATGCGGGCAAAGGCCGTCACGCCCACGTCAATCGTGCGCACGATGTCGCCCACATCGGCAGTTTCACCGCCGGCTAAGTGCAGTTCCACCCCGAACCGGCGCATGGTTTCCACAAAGTCGGAAGTTCCGCGGATCACCGCCGCGATCACCTCGCCGGGGATGAGGTTTTTATTGCGGCCAATGGTGCTCGACAGCAGGATGGCGTCGGTGCAGCCGGCGCAGGCCATATCGTCGAGGTTCATCACGATGGCGTCCTGCGCCACGCCGGCCCACACGGAAAGGTCGCCCGTTTCGCGCCAGTACAGGTATGCCAGACTGGTTTTGGTGCCGGCCGTGTCGGCGTGCAGCAGGTTGCAATAGTCCGGGTCGCCGGCGGCGATGTCGGGAAGGATTTTGCAAAACGCATTGGGGAACAACCCCTTGTTGAGGTGTCGGATAGCGGCGTGTACCTCGTCCTTGGAAGCCGAAACCCCGCGCTGGTCATATTTCGATGCTTGTTCAGTCATGTTGCTCGCGTACTTCGTAAATCACTTTTCCCAGGTTCTGAACCGGGCTGTTTGTTCAAAAATATGGAGCAAGACCGCTTTTTCCAGGTCACTGAACGGTTTGTTTCGCCGGGCCATGACCAGTTCTGCAGTTTCACAGGCTTCTGAAAACCGGTACGTGCGGTAGCCCGAATCGGCGCTTCCCCAGGAAAAATCGGGCACGAAGTTGCGCGGATATCCGGCGCCGAACACATTGGCGAATACACCGACCACCGTGCCGGTGTTGAACATGGTGTTGATGCCGCACTTGGCGTGGTCGCCCATGATGAGGCCGCAAAATTGCAGCCCGGTTTTGGCGAAACGCTCCTCTTCGTAATCCCAGAGTTTGACCTCGCTGTAGTTATTTTTGAGGTTGGAGTTGTTGGTGTCGGCGCCGAGGTTGCACCATTCCCCGATGACCGAGTCGCCGAGAAATCCATCGTGGGCTTTGTTGGAATTGGCCATCAGGATCGAACGGGCCACTTCACCGCCCACTTTGCAGCCGGGGCCGATGGTGGTGGGGCCGTAGATGCGGGCGCCCATTTTCACGGTGGCGCCTTCGCACACGGCGACAGGCCCGCGCAGGAGGCTGCCCTCCATCACTTCGGCATTTTTCCCGATGTACACCGGGCCTTCGGTGGTATTCACCGTGCAGCATTCCATTTTTGCGCCTTCTTCCAAAAACAGTTTGTGCGCCGGCCCGACGATGCGGTTGGAAGGCGATACGCGCTGGGACATCCGGTTGCCGGCCAGCAACTCAAAATCGTCAAGAATTGCCGGGCCGTTTTGCAAAAACAAGTCCCAGGGGCGCTGAATTTGGGTAATCGGAATGCCGGCGCCGAGTTCCTTGCCCTGCAATTCCCGCCCTTCCTCGTCCTCGATGAGCGCTTCGAACTGTGCTTCGTCAAGCCGGGCAGCCAGCAATTCGCCGTTCAGGAGCAGCGCCTCGTTCAGGCCGATTTCGTGAATGCGCCGGCAAAGGGCCTCGGTGGGTACGACACCGGCATTGACCACGAGGTTTTCGTGCTCGACCCGGATCGGGTATTTGTCCTGCAAATATTCCTGCGTGATGTACGACGCTGTGGCGCGCAGCCGGCGCTCCCATTTTTCGCGCAGCGTGAGCACGCCGATACGGAATTCCCCCATGGGGCGCGTAGCCGTGAGTGGAAGCAGGTGGTTGCGGGCTTCGGAATCGAAAAGAATCAAGTTTAGCATCAGACCGGGCTTGTTTTGCGGCAAAAGTAGGCAATAAAAAAAGTCCCAACCGGCAGAAGCCGCAGGGACTTATTTTTTAAGAAGTTGTTTGAGTTGTTCTGTCGGAGGCAAAAAGAGCAGATTTTGGAGTCAGGCAAAATCATTTTTTTAATTCATAGTGGTGCTATGGGTTCAAAAAATGATGCTGCATGGCTTCAAAAGATGCCTTTTTGACCCGGCGAGAATAACTCAAACAACTTCTGAAACACCGCGGCGTTTGCGCTTCGGGCGGGAAGCCCGACCTGGTAGCGTGTCATGCCGGGAGGATTGCTCATTCAGACTTATCTGCCTCTTTCGCGAACTTCGTGTTGGCAAATTTCTTGTTGAATTTGTCAATACGGCCGGCCGTATCCACAAATTTCATTTTGCCGGTGAAGAACGGATGGCTGAAAGCCGAAATTTCCATCTTAACTAAGGGATAGTCTTTGCCGTCTTCCCAGGTGATGGTTTCTTTGGTGTTTACACAGGAGCGACCCATAAATGCCTCGTCGGTGGAGATATCTTTGAACACCACGGTGCGGTAGCTGCTCGGATGAATGTCTTTTTTCATGACTTGATGACTATTGATACTGAAAATTTCTTGTTTCGAACGATTTCCCAAATCGGGGTGCGAAGGTACTACGCACGGTTCCGTTTTTCCAAATTATCTTTTCAAAAATCCCGGGCGGCGATCAACTTGCGGTGTACCGCCCATACCTGCGGGATGAGCAGATGCCGTCCGTCGTTGACGATCACATAGTCGGCAAGGGCTGTTTTTTCCGCTTCAGGCAGTTGATTGCGCAGCCGGGCGCGCACCGCTTCTTCGGAAATGCCGTCGCGTTCCATGACCCGGCGGATGCGAATTTCCTCCGGCGCCGTCACCACAATCAGCGCGTCGAGGAACCGGTGGCTGCCGCTTTCCACCATCAGGGCGGCCTCTTTGAGCGTGTAGGGAGCGCCGGTGCGCACCTGTTGTGCGTGCCAGTCGCGGCTGTGCCGTTCGACGGCAGGGTGCACGGCAGCGTTCAGTTTGGCGAGTTTTTCCAGGTTTTCAAACACGATAGCGGCCACAAACGGGCGGTTGTACGAGCCGTCCGGCAAGTACGCTCCCGGGCCGAACAAGCCGACAATGGCCTCCCGAACCCCGGGGTCATGCACAATCAGCCACTTGGCCCAGTAGTCGGCGTCGTACACCGGCACGCCGAGCGCCTCGAAAATGCGGCATACGGTGGTTTTCCCGCTGCCGATGCCGCCGGTGATGCCGACCCGAAGCGGCTCTGAATTATTTTTTTGAATGGCCATTGGTATGAAAAAACGCCGCGCAAGATGCGGCGAGATTGTGAAACAGTGCCTTCAAAAACGGCCCCGGCGGCGGCGCCGACACCAGGCGCAGGTTGTCCAACGCTGAGGAATCTTCATCCAGAAAACGCAGCACGAGCGCCGAGGGGAGTTTTTGGAACAAATTTTTGAAAATGACGCTGCCCAGATCGTTGCGATTGTGCAGCACCCGCAGAAAAATGCTGTCGAAAACCCGAAAAATCCAGAGCGACTGAAACACCCTGGCGTCGGGCTTGCCGGTACGTTCCCACGCTTCCGCGAAGGCACGCACCTTGCGTTGGGTGCGCTTGAACGCATAACCGCTGGAGGCCTTCACAAAACCGCCCGCCGTCCCGATGTGCATCACCCGGCCCTCCTGCCGGGCAGGAAAGGGGTAATCGGTCATCGGAATCACGCCGAATTCCTCTTCTTCTATGTCGAAATCGGTGATTTTCAGAAAATCATGCAGGTAACGGCGCAATTCAAGGTCGTATGTTTCCGCCTCAAGCAAGGCCGGCGAGAACACCGTGAACTCCACCAGCGCTCGGGTTTCGGAGAAGGGCAGCACGTACACAAACCGCGTTTCGCCTTGCTGCGCGATGCGAAAATCCATGAAGGTGACTTTCCCCGGATCGAATGCGGGAGTTGGGGTTTCGATGATCCAGCCTTTGAAATGCTGCAACAGGAAGACTTTTTTCACCGCAGAGGCGCGGAGACGCGGAGGACTCGCGGCTTTGGTGTGGGGGCGCCTACCGGGCAGCAGCGAAAACGGCGGGTTTTTGTACACGGTATTCGCTTCGGGCAGCACCGGGGTTTTGACAAATGCTGAATTGAACACCAAGTCGGCGGTAAAATCGCCGATGTCGGTGTGCACCAGGCCGGTTTGGGCGTCAAGGTCGGAAATGGCGGCTTGCACCCGTTGCACATTCGGGAAACGCTCCAGTTCGGCTGTTGCCCATCGGTAAAAATCAATGCCGCGCACCATGCGGTAGCGGTACGGCGCGATGTCCATGTCGGTTTCAAACCCGGAGGCAAAGAACCGGCACCCGTCCCACGATTTGAACACCACGGGGGGCAACGGCTCGTCGTCGGCAGCCCAGAAACACCAGGTGCGGTCGTTTTGCTGCTTCCGGTCGCGGTCAATCAGCAGCATCTTTTTTCCCTGAAATGCCGGGCGGCGCGCCAGTTCCAGCGCCAGAGTCAGGCCCGACAAGCCGGCGCCGGCAAATATGATGTCGAAATGCATGGCGGGTTGCAAGGTCTCAGGTTGCTCGGTTTCCGCTTAAACCCGCCAAACCACTTGTTTGTTTCCGCCCTGCTTGTGTCCACCGCTACCGGGGTCGGAGAGGCGCTGGGGGAAGTACATCGCCAATATGCCACAGGCGATAGGTTGCCGTATGCCACCGGTCTAATCCTGACGGAGAAACTTCGGGGCTTATTAACACGACGACAGGTTTTCGCCTACTTTTGCGGCGCTTTTGAAAAGGTACCGGGAATTGCAAGACAAGTGGTCTCCCGCCCCTCAATCACTCAAGACAATGGAAGATAAACAGAGCAATCTAAATACCATCATCGGGATGGTGCTGATTTTTGTGTTGGTATATTTCTGGATGCAATACGCTGCGCCTCCGGAAAAGCCGGCACAAGACCAAACTCCTGCCCAAACCACCAAACCTGCCGACAAACCGAATTCCCCTGCGGCGGCGGCACCCATAGCGGCGCCTGCCGGCCCGGACTCCGCCGCCCAACAAACCGCTTTGACGTCTCGCTTCGGCGTTTTTGCCCCGGCGGCAAGCGGTACGGAACAATTGGTTTCGCTCGAAAACGATCTCCTGCGCGTCACGTTCACCAGCAAAGGCGCACGCATCAAGGAGGTGTTTCTGAAAAATTACTACAAGATCAACCTCGATAGCGCCGGCGATGATGTCAAAAGTCCGTTGCGGCTACTGGAAGACGCCAAAAACCGCTTCGAATACCTGATCCCGGCAGCCGGAGCGCCGGAGCGCATCAGTTCGTCGGACCTGTATTTTTCGGCTACCAAAGACGGGAACAACCTCGTGTTCCGGGCGCCTGCCAGCACGGGTGGTTATTTCGAACAAACCTACACGCTCAGCGCCGACAACTACGAACTGTCCCACACAGTGGGCGGACAGGGCCTGCTCTCCGCGCTGGCGCCCGGCCAAAACGCCCTGAAACTCAACTGGGTGAACAACCTCGACAAATTAGAGCGCAATCAGGAGTACGAGCGCACCATGTCCACGGTGTATTTCAAGGCGGACAACGGCGACCCCGACTACTGCGACTGCCGCGCCAACGATTCTGAAAACCTCGGCGAGCAGCCGGTCAAGTGGTTCAGCCACTCCAACCAGTTTTTCAACACCTCAATCATCGCCCGCGATTTTGCCTTCCGCGAATTCGTCGGCGAAACCGTCGTGCTTACCAACGCCGACCCCGACCTCAAGATCGTACGGGCTTCGGCACTCGTGCCGCTCAAGGACGGCAAAGCCGGCATGACCATCTACACCGGCCCGAATGAGTTCGATCGCCTGCGGAAATACGATGTGGCACTGGAAGACATCATTCCCTTCGGCTCCAGCATGTTCGGCGCCATCAACCGCTGGATCGTCCACCCGATTTTTGAATTTCTTTCGAAGTTCATCGGCAGCGCAGGTATCGTCATCCTGCTGCTCACGCTGATCGTGAAACTGCTGCTTTACCCCCTGACGTACCGCATGGTGTACAGCCAGGCAAAAATGGCGGCACTCAAGCCCAAGATTGAGGAACTGCGCAAGAAGCACGAGGGCGACCAGCAGGCCATGTCGGTCGAAACCATGAAAATGTACAGCGAGCACAAGGTAAACCCCCTCGGCGGCTGTTTGCCGATTGTGCTGCAAATGCCGATCTGGTTTGCGCTGTACCGTTTTTTCCCGGCAGCCATCGAATTCCGCCAGGCCAGTTTCCTGTGGGCCACCGACCTGTCGAGTTACGACGTGGCCGTCAAACTGCCGTTCTACGTGATGGGCTTCGGCACGCACCTCAGTGCGTTTACGCTGATCTGGGTGGTCACAACGCTATGGTATACCTGGTACTCCATGAAACAAATGGACACCTCGGCCATGGCCGGCGGCAGCGATCAGATGAAGATCATGAAATACATGCAGTACGGGATGCCGGTCATGTTCATGTTCTTTTTCAACAGTTTTGCGGCAGGCCTGACGCTTTACCTGTGTTTCAGCAACATCCTGAACATCGGCCAGACGGTGGTGACCAAGCAGTTTTTCATTGATCAGGACAAGATAAAAGCCCAGTTGGAAGCCAACAAGAACAGCCCGAAAAAGAAAGGCGGCTTCTCGGAACGCCTCCAGGCAGCCATGCGCGAGCAACAGCGGGTGCAGGAGGAAAAGGCGAAAAAGACGGGTAAGAAGTAGTCACAAAAAAAATCGCCCCGGCACGTTTGCCGGGGCATTAACCAAATCAAACTTTCTGTGTAAGTTTTTCTTGTTCCATTGGTTTCAGGACTCGCTTGCGTCAACAGTAAAAAACAACGGCTTCCCGGGGATAGACCCTGAGAAGCCGTTGTCGTTGCACCGATTCGGTAGTCAACCGTTTTGGCCCTGCCAACTGCCGGTTTTCATCGGCGAAGGGAAAAAGGCGCCGGTTAAAATCCGTAGGTAAATACCAGGCGATACTGCCAGGGGTTTTCGTACGAGTTGATGTCGCTTCCGATGAAGAAGTCGTACATAATGGCAATTTCCTGTCCCCAGCCGCCCTGTCCGTTGGCGAAGTTGTAGCCGATACCGAGGTATTCCGCCGAACGGGTCCGGGTGGCTTTGTTCAGGTTGAAACTTTGATCCTGAAAAATATACTGATCGGAAATGAACCCGACCTCGCCCTGAATGAAGAAACCCTGATATACCCGAAGGCGGGCAAACATACCCACTTCAAGGTCGAAGAGGTTGAACGATCCCAGCCCGGTGTACTTCTGGTAGGTGTACATGGCCGAAACGCGCGGCCCCACCGAAATTTGTTCGATGATTTTGTAGCCCACCATGGGCGACACACCGAAGCCGAAAACGCTCGAGTTTCCGCTTCCGGCGAAGCCCAGAGAGAGACCGCCACCGTACCAGAGCCGGTCTTTGAACGCCTTGGGGTCATCCTTTTTCCCAAAGGAAGCAAGTCCGACTTGGGGCGCCGAATAGGCCAGCGAGGTTTGACCCGACAAGGATTGTGAAAAGGAAAGCACGACCATACAGGCGATGCCGACAAGTTGAATTCGCGAATGCTTCATTGCTTAAGGTTTGAAATTGTGTTGCTGTTTGACCACCGATACGCCTGAAAAGCGTCACGATTTTGACCAAATTATCAATTTTGGATTCCTGTAAAATTGAATGTACGGAACAAGTCCTACTTTCGCCGCCTGAATTACAGGCGGCAAAGAAACGGCATTTCAGTTACCTGCGCTGCCATTTCTTTCCGGCATATTTCCGAAACTCCGAATGAACGCAACCGCCAGAAAGGCATTCCCGTATTGTGTTTTCATTCTCGTTTTCAAATCAAACCTGACTATGCTCAATTTCTTACCTCTGTTTGGCCGGCTCGCTCTGCTCGCTACGCTGGCCTTTCTGCCGTTGGCAACCCGTGCACAGAGTTTTATCGGCGAACCCCAAAAAGTACCCGCTGTTTCCGGACTGATGCAAAATGTACTCAAGGAGTACAGCATCTACCGGCTCGATGCCTCGGCGATGAAACAATTTGCCAACAGCACGCCGGAGTCGTACGCCTCCATGTCGCTGCAATTAGGCGAGCACCACTGGAACCTGCAACTGCAACCCAGTAACATTCTTTCCCCGAACTACTCTCTTCGGGTTTCCACCGACAACGGTATCGAAACCTACAAGCGCACCGAACACATGGCCTTCAAAGGCTACGAAACCAGCGGCGGCGGCAAGGTACGCCTGACCTTCGACAAGGATTTTATCAACGGCTACATCGAATCCGGCGGCGAACGCTACTACATTGAGCCGCTTTGGTTTCACCAGAAAGACCTCCCGCGCGACCTGTTCTTAGTGTACCCGATCAGTGCCGTAAATCGGGATCAGGATGCTACCTGTATCGAACTTAGCGGCGAAGAGGAACTTCCTCATATCGAGGAAATGGTCAAAGAAAAAATCAACAGCGCTGAGGCAATGGCTTGTTATGAACTGGAAATTGCCATCGCCTCCGACAAGTCCATGCACAACAAATACGGCTCCGTGAGCGCCGTGGAAGCCCACAACGTGGCTGTTATCAACGACGTGCAAGGCGACTACACTGCGGCGTTTAACCACGAGATTGTATTTGTCATTGTCACCCAGTTTGTGGTGACCGGTACCGACCCCTGGACCAACTCGACCGATGCCGGCACGTTACTGGGTTCATTTCGAAACTGGGGTAATAACAACGGGTTCGGGATCGGTGTCCCGAATTTTGACAACGGCGAACTGTGGACCAACCGCGATTTTGACGGCGCCACGGTAGGTATTGCCTACGTACCCGGAATGTGCAACGCGAATAAATACCACTGCCTGCAGGATTGGACCAGCAACTCGGAACTGCTGCGCTGCATGACCTCGCACGAGATCGGCCACAACATGTCGGCCGGGCACGACCCCCAGGGCGGCGGCAGTTGCCCCCCCAACTACATCATGTGCCCGTTTGTGAGTACCAGCAATGACTGGAGCAGCAACTCCGTCAACGTGATCAGCGGCTACATCACCGGCCGCATCAATGCCGGTTGTTTCCAGCCTTGTGGTTCCAACCAGCCGCTGGTGGCCGATTTTGGATGGAATCCCGACCCCGCTTGCAGAAACCAGCAGGTTCAGTTTACGGACCAGTCTTCCGGAAACATCACCACCCGTTCCTGGGTTTTTCCTGGTGGAAGTCCTCCAACGTCCACTCAGCAAAACCCGGTCGTCACCTGGGCTACAGCCGGTACCTACAACGTCACGCTTACGATCAGCGGCGTGGGCGGATCTGCCACTTCGACACAGCCGGTGCTCATCAAACCCACACCTACGGCCAATTTTACCTATACCTATTCCGGCCTGACGTACAATTTCACCAGCACCTCGAACAATGCCACAAGTTACTTGTGGGACTTCGGCGACGGGAATTTCAGTTTTGATCAAAATCCGGAGTATACCTATCCTTTTGCGGGCACATACACCGTGGTACTGACCGTTGAAAACGACTGCGGAACGTCGCAGAAGACCGTCCAGATCAATACCATCCCCACCGCAGAATTTTCAGCAAACCCGACCGCCGGATGTGCGCCGCTGGTGGTGCAGTTCACCAACGAATCCTCGGCAAACGCCTCCACATTCCTGTGGAGTTTCCCGGGAGGTTCCCCCGCTGCTTCCAACCTGGCCAACCCGATTGTGCAATATCAGGTATCGGGCACCTACACGGTTACACTCACCGCCATCAACGGCTCGGGGTCAAACTCCATCACCAAAACCAGTTACATCACCGTCCAGACCCTGCCCTCGTCCAATTTCAACTTCACGGTGAATTTGCTGACGGCCAGTTTTACCAATAACTCCAACGGGGCAACTTCGTACCTGTGGAATTTCGGCGACGGCAACACCAGCAACCAAACCAACCCCGTTCATACCTATGCCCAAAGTGGCACGTACACGGTGACGCTCACCTCGACCAATGTCTGCGGCAGCACCACCTCCACCAAATCGGTCACGGTGGCCGGGTTGCCGGTAGCCGGTTTCATTGCCGATACGACATCCGGCTGCGCCCCTCTGGTAGTACATTTCACCAGCCAATCGCTGGGTAACCCGACTGCCTACCTGTGGCAATTCCCGGGCGGCACCCCCGATACGTCGTCGGCACAAAACCCGACCGTGACGTACAACACGCCCGGCACGTATGCCGTCACGCACATCGTCACCAATATTTTGGGCAACGACACACTCACCGTCGGCAATTTCATCACGATTACGCCGCCACCGGTGGCAAGTTTCTCCAGCACGACAAACGGTTTCCAGGCTACATTCACGAACAGTTCGTCCAATGCCACTTCGTACAACTGGACGTTTGGCGACGGCAATACCAGCAACGCGGCCAACCCCACGCACACCTACGCCGCCGACGGTACCTACACCGTGACGCTGACCGCCACCGGCCCTTGCGGCGTGAACACCACGACCCAAACCGTTACTATCGTGACGCCGCCTTTGGCTTCGTTCACCGCTACCCCGACGAGCGGCTGCGGCCCGTTGAGCGTGCAATTCGACAATACGTCATCCGCAAACGCCACCAGTTTTGCCTGGTCGTTCCCGGGAGGTACGCCTTCCAGTTCAACCGACGAAAACCCGCTTGTGGTGTACAGCACACCCGGCACGTACTCGGTGACGCTGGTGGTGTCCAACAGCGCCGGCAGCAATACAGCCACGCAAACCAATTTCATCACGGTCAATCCCGGCCCCACTGCCGGATTCAGCAGCACGACCAACGGTTTGCAAGCGACGTTTACCAACTCATCGTCCAACGCCACCACTTACAACTGGGCCTTCGGCGACGGCAATACCAGCAACGAAACCAACCCGACGCACACGTACGCCGCCGACGGCACCTACACCGTGACCCTCACGGCTACCGGCCCCTGCGGCACCAGCACGTTCACCCAGTCGGTGACCATCGTGACGCCGCCGCTGGCAGGTTTTACGGCTTCACCGACGTCCGGCTGTGGCCCATTGACCGTACAATTTACCAGCGCTTCCTCCCCCAACTCTGTGAATTTTTCCTGGCAATTCCCCGGTGGAACGCCGGATAATTCCTCGGAACAAAACCCGGTAGTGGTGTACAATACTCCCGGTTCATACTCCGTCACCCTGACCGTGAGCAACTCCGCCGGCAGCAATACGACTACGCAGAGCAATTACATCACCGTGAATGCCGGGCCGACCGCCGGTTTTACCTCCAGCGTAAACGGCAACACGGCTTCGTTCACCAACGGCTCCAACAACGCAAGTTCCTACAGTTGGGACTTCGGCGACGGCAATACCAGCAACGAAACCAACCCCGAACACGCGTATACCAACGACGGCACCTACACCGTGACGCTCACCGCTACCAATGCCTGCGGCACCAGCACGTTCACACAAAGCGTGACCATCGCTACACCTCCGACAGCAGGTTTCACCGCTTCGCCAACGGCAGATTGCGGACCGCTGACCGTGCAGTTTACCAGCACCTCCTCGGCCAATACAACCGGGTATAACTGGGAGTTTCCCGGCGGCACGCCGTCAAGTTCGACCGAGCAAAACCCGGTCGTGGTGTACAATACCCCCGGCAGTTACTCCGTCACCCTTACCGCTACAAACGCTCAGGGCGAAAACACGCTGGAGCAAACCGACCTGATTACGGTATTTGAAGACGCCTCTGCCGGTTTCAGCAGCACGACCAACGGCGCTTCCGTGACGTTTGCCAACACGTCGTCGAACGCGAACTCGTACCACTGGGACTTCGGCGACGGCAACGAGAGCACGCAGGAAAATCCGACGCATACCTACGCCAATGACGGCACCTACACCGTCACGCTCACAGCGTCCAACTCCTGCGGAACCAGCACGTTTACCCAAACAGTGACGATCATCACGCCGCCGACCGCGGCATTCACCACAGGCCCGGCTACCGGATGCGGTCCGCTGACAGTGCAGTTTTTCAGCGCCGCCTCGAACAACGCCACCGACTTTTTCTGGGAATTCCCCGGCGGCACGCCGGCTACGTCCACGGATGAAAACCCCGTGGTGGTGTACTCCGCTCCGGGCAGTTATTCCGTTACGTTTACCGCAAGCAATTCGGCGGGCAGCAACACGAGCACCCAGTCGAACATCGTGGTGGTGCAACCCGTACCGACCGCTGACTTTAGCAGCAATGTAACCGGCGGCACCGTCAATTTTGACAACAATTCGAGCAATGCTACCTCGTACACCTGGTTCTTCGGCGACGGCATTACCAGCACCGAGGAAAATCCGTCGCATACCTATACCCTCAGCGGCACCTACACGGTAACGCTTACCGCTACAAGCGACTGCGGCAGCAGCACCACGACCCAAACAGTGACGATCCTGTTGCCCCCGACAGCGGCATTTTCCGCCAGTGCATTGGAAGGCTGTGCTCCGCTGCAAGTGATGTTCAACAACCTGTCGAGCGCCGACGCTACCGACTTCGAATGGACGTTCGAAGGCGGCACGCCGGCTACCAGCACCGACGCCAATCCGGTGGTGACCTTTGACCAACCCGGTACTTACACGGTGACGCTTACAGCAAGCAATGCCGCCGGAAGCAGCACAAGCACGACCATCATCACCGTACTTGGCCCGCCCACGGCAGGGTTTACGATGCAAACCGCCGGCCTTGGCGTAGTGCTGACCAATAGTTCACAAAATGCCACCTCGTACCACTGGGATTTCGGCGACGGCAACACCAGCAATGAAGCCAACCCGACCCACACCTACGCGACGCCGGGTGAATTCACCATCACCTTGCGGGCAACGAATGACTGCGGCACCACGGAGGTGACGAAAAATGTGAACATTCAGGGTTCGGCGCCGATCGCTGCGTTCAAACCGAACGCTACCCAGGGCTGTCTTCCGTTCACGGTGCAGTTCACCGACCAGTCGGCAGGAAACCCGACCGCCTGGAACTGGACATTCCCCGGCGGCAATCCGGCTACTTCCACGGTGCAAAATCCGACCGTGACGTATTCCACACCGGGTCAGTACGCCGTGACGCTGGAAGTGACCAACCAGTACGGCAACAACATGAGCATCCAGCCGAACCTGATCGAAGTACTGGCGCTGCCAATGGCCGATTTCATCTTCTCGGCTACCGACCTGACGGTTCAATTCACCAACCAGTCGCAGTTCGGCGCTACCTACACCTGGAATTTCGGCGACGGCAACATGAGCAACGATCCCAGCCCGACCCATACCTACGCGGCGCCCGGTGATTACACTGTCAGCCTGACCGTGTTGAACAACTGCGGCGCCACGACCTTGCAGAAAATGGTCAAACTGACCTCCGCTGCAGGCGAGGTAACCTGGCTGAACACGTTCCGCCTGTATCCGAACCCGAACACAGGCGCGTTCACCGTGGAAATGCAGGGCGAAGCCGCTCAGGAACTGGAATTCAGTATGCTGGATGCGCTCGGCCAACTGGTGAACCTCCAGGTGGTCGAGTTTGGAACAGGTGCGCTCACGCGGAATTTCGACTACAACTTCCTGCCGTCCGGGTTCTACACGCTGCAAATCCGCAACGGAGCAAGTGCCTTGCAGGTGAAAGTGGCGATCCAGCGGTAGAGCGTAGCGCCGTAGTGTTTTTAGTGTCACAGAGGCTCACAGAGAAACAAGAGGCTCACAGAGTTTTTTTGCCGATTAAGAGGATGAATTCCTCCGGAACAACAAAAAAACTCTGTGAGCCTCTTGTTTCTCTGCGAGCCTCTGTGACATTTATTTTAGCCACTTCATCTTTCAGCCAGTACCACCCGGCGGCTGCCGAGATATTGCCGTCCTTGCCACAATTGTAACGCATATACCCCAGGCGGCAACCCCTGTGTATTCAGGCGCAACGACGAGCCGGAATGCTCCGCACTGAGCACAAGGCGGCCCTGCATATCATGGAGCATAACCCGTAGCGCCGGTTCATGGGGACAATTCGGACATTCCACCAGCAAAACATCCTGCGCCGGGTTGGGCGACACCAGAAATGCCGGCACGGGCGGCGTCTTTTCCGCTACGTGTACGATCCCCAGCGTATCGCAAGGACTTTCGGGTAACGACGTGAGCCGATAGTGCGGCAGATGCGGCAGCGTACGCACATTAGCCACTGGTAACGGCAGACCCCGCGCCCGGAAGTCCAGCGCTGCCGGCGCGATGGTGTCGCTGTCGGGGTTGTGCAGGACGTGCAGGTGCCTGGCCCGCGACGGAGTACTCCCGTAAATGCGCCCGTCGGGGCCATTGACCAGCATGTGGAAGGTATTGCCCGGCACCACGAACGGACTATTGAGCAATGGGTCGTACGAAAATCGAGCGGTGTCTAAGCGGATTGCGGCGGGTGGATCGGGCCGTAGGTCGGCCCGGAAAAGTACGTTTTGCGAGGTGGCGTACAGGTAGCGCCCGCTCGGCGAAAAAGCCAGCCCGCCGCCGGGTACCCAGTGCGTGGGCGCGGGAAGTTCCAGGGTATGGTCCAATGTACCGGAACAGCGGTCGAAGTCCGACACGATCACCTTGCAGTCGCCCCAGTGGGCCACCCGGTCGCCTTGCAGCGAGGCTGCCGTGCCTATATGCTTTTCGCACACAAGACCCGAAAGGGGCAATGACTGAGGCGGCGTGGCCGAAAACCCGGTAGGCCCGAGCAAAAAGACGTGCCACTTTGCGCCGCCGAATTCCGGCGCCAGCACCCACCAGTCGCGTCCGTTGCCGTGGCGTACGGCGGTGAACGAGCCGAGGTCGCCCGCCAGCAGGATGTTGTTTTTGGAAACCACATCTCCGAGGCCGTTCCGAAGGTCCATGTCTATTTCGGTGTAGTACAGCGGCCCGAGGCGCAGTTTGCGCACCGGATCGTAGGAGGCGCCGAGGTGCAGCAGGTAGTGCCGCCCGGGGTGGTCCGGATCGGGCAAGGTCATGGCGCCTTGCGGTACAATGTAGCCCTTTTGCGGGCACACCATGCCCGCTATGTCGCCGGGATTCAACCCTTCGCCGCCCGGCATGATCTGGTGCTGGCGGTCGGACACGGCGCAACCGTTGGTGTAAAACAGCAGTTCCCCATCCGGGTCGGTTGCCACTGCCACAGTGCTTTCAAAATTGAATGCCAATGTGGCCGGCTCCACCAATACGGTGTCTTGAAGCACCCGTATTTGCACCTGGCCGTACCCTGGCACGCCGGGGAATTCGTCGTATCCTCCCAGCCAGAGCCGGCCAGGGCCTTGAGCGTGCAGGGTGCAGCACAGTGCTGCCAAAGGCAGTAGTTTGTACAGGCGGTTGTTCAGCATGGCATTGTCAATTTTTTGATTGATTCTTAAGTTCCTGTTTCTCCAGTTCTTCCCGCTCCTTCCGCTGTTTTTCCAACTGCTCCAGCGCCATTTCCATCATGCTCGGCTGCCGAGCTCTGGGCTTGCCGGAAGGCTTGCCGATGGGCGGCAGCAGGGTGTAGCCGCCCGCGGAGCGCTGCGATACAGCCGGCGGCTCATAGGCTAAGTGCTCGAAGCCGCCACCGCCCGGCCCCGAGTAGCCCAGCGTATCGCAGGGCGAGCCGACCAAGCGCCCCAAGCGGTAGTTGGGAAACTGACACATGGTGCCGTTGTTGAACTTGGGGAGATCAATTCCATGTTGTTGCAAATCTGCCGATTGGCCGGGCAGGTTGGGACTGTGAATGACATGAAGAGAAAGTGTGCCGTTGGTGGTAGCATAGTAAATTTTTCCATCCGGGGCGAGTCCGGGATGGAAAAAGCCTGTCGTGAAAGGCTGATTCGGCGAGGCCTGACCATCGAAATAAGCCAAGGTGTCGTGCGTGGCGGCAATGTCGGCAGCATACAGGTCCAGCACCGTGACGTAACGAGTGGACGCCACATACAGGTGGCGGCTGTCGGGCGCGAATACAGTGGATCGCCCAAAAAACTCCGGATCGGCAAAAGGAAGCACACGCAGGTCGCCAAATGTGCCGGAACAGCGGTCGAAATTATAAATGTGCAGGCCATTGTTGCCGTCGCAACGCACATAAGTGCACCCGTCGGGCGACATGGCGTTAAGGGACTGGAATTCCTCGCCGGGAAAATCGAAGGCCATCTCGGTCTCGAAAGGGCCGTGTACGCCGTAGGGGTCAAGCAGGAAGGTATAAATGTACGGGGTGGATACTTCACCGGTGATGACCCACCAGTCTCGACCGTTGCCGTGTTTGACCGCCACCGGGGTAGTGTAATCGCCGCCTGCCGGCAGGATGACCTGATTTTTGGCTGTCACGGCACCCAGTCCGTCGTTGGCGTTCATATCAATGACGGTGTAGTAAAAAGGTGAGGTCACAGGGCCAATACTCGGCAGCACTACGCCGCTCATGTGAAAAAAGTAGTAATGACTGGCCGGCCCGGGCGCCGGCAGGGCGAAACAAAACGGCCCGTTTGGGAAGCTGTAGTACTGCCAGTTGAGCCAGATGGGGCCGGGGTTTATGGTGTCACCGTGGAGCATGATGTTGTGGGTGGTATCTCGAATGGAAATACCGTTGGTGTAAAATGCTAAGTTACCTGTGGAATCGCTGCACACCCCGCAATAAAAGCCGAAATCAATTTTTTTCTTTTGGGGATATATTCGTGGCGGGCTTGTACTGAAGTCAAAATTCATCCCTCCGAAAAGCACATCCTGACTATTATTCTCATATCCCATCATTCTAATGTTATCGTGTTTTTGGGCTATTACAGATATTGCTGCCAATAAGGCAATCTGTGTTAAGATATTCTTTATCATAACAAACATGGAAAGGGGCTACCGCCGATATGACGGTGGTAGCCCGGTTTTGGAATTAGAAAAAGTTAGTGAATGATGGAAAGGCGCTTGAGCAATTGAGCACCGTCGGTTGATTGTACCGATATATGATAAACCCCCGACGACAGAAGTCGAGTGTCAAGATCAATAGCGGCACTTTCCGTCACGGTTATACTGCGCAAAGGCTGGCCATGCATGTTGCGAAGTATCACTTGTCCCGTAACCGGACGGTCGAGCCGAATGGTGAAAAAGTCTCCGGCAGGATTGGGGGCAATGCTACCCTGCAAAGCAGTAGTCGTCGAAACCCGGCGCGACTGCGAAGCGCCGGGGCACATAATTTCGTCGTCGTAGTCGTATTGCTCAATGGCAGCCCGGGCCATGACCACGCCGATACCGCCTTCGTGCCGGCATTGGTCGGCAATGGACAAGAGGGTGTCGTATTGAGCGCCCGACCAAACCGACTCGTCCTCCTGAAAACGTTCCACCAAAAGGGTCAAAACCGTTTTCATATTTTGCTCCCACACTTCCACAGCCGTAATATCTTCAAGGTCCGACGCCAATTGATCGGCACGAGCAGCAAGCATATCTACATACTGATCGGCCAGATCGGCATTGTCGGTCTGGAGCGCGGCCACATCTTCCTGAAGCAGTATCAGGATTGTCGCCAGAGAATCCTGATCGGCCTCGTCGGCCGTTTCCATTTCGGCCACTAAAGAAGTAAGCGTATCTAATTTCAGGCTGATGGCGGTCGCATTGTCCGACCAGTCGGTTTCAAATCCGCTATCCATCCGCCCCAGAGTTTTCCACGCCAAAGAAGCCCGATACAGTTTCCCGATGTTGGCGGTGTCATGCAAGGCGAAAAACGTAGCCGCGGCGCCGTTTCCGGCGCGGTAGTCGGCATTGTGGTACAAAGTACCGTAAGCCCGCAAGATAGCCTCCCATTCGGAGGCCGGATAGTCCTTGTAGGCTTCAAATTCGTCACCAATCACTCGGTCGTCCGACACGGAAGGCGGCAAAGGGAACGGCCAAACTTCATAGCAGTCCGCGAGTATGCTTGGCTGGCCTTGAGAATCCTCAAACCAATCATCTTCCGGTATCCTCGGGTTTGCCCAAAAATCGGAGGTGGGGTTAGACGAGTTAATTGAAAACAGCGACATGGACGTAAATTGCTGATCCGGATTTCCATCAAAATGGGCCTCGGCTATGCCGTCTCCGGGCAGGTCACCCGACCAAGAGTTTTCGCGTTCGAACTGTTGTCCCATGATACTGCCGGGAGAAAGATAAAGTCCGGTCAGGTTTTCTTCCATGGTGTTGTGGTGGAAGTTGGCCTGGTCGCAATCGGGGCCTTGAAAACGAAAGCCTTGATTCAGAGCATAACTGGCATTACAGGATATGAGGTTGGCGCCGGACTCCAAGATATTCATGCCTTTGTAGCTATCTGTTAAGATTGATGTGCCTGTCAGTGGGCCATAGGTTCCGATAAATTGGTTGTTCTGAATTTTGTTGTTCGGCGATTTGAACAGCCTAATCCCGGTAAAGTAGTGTTGCTCATTTGCGGCGTAGTTCTGAATGAAGTCGTTGTCTTTCAGAGTCATGCCGGAAGTGAATCCGAGGTAGATGCCGTGATGTGCAAAGGGCGCTATCCCATTGTCTTTTTCTTGGTCAAAAAATGTGTTATTCTGAACCATTGCACTTGGAGTCGTGCCGACAATTTCGTTTGAGGTACAATGAATACCAAAAGTTTCTACTTCGAATTCATGGTTATCATGGAATTCGTTTTCCGAAATGTACACCCGACTGAATTTATTTGATCCGACGCTGATTGCCTTAGATGCATATTTTTCAAACGAGTTATTATTTAAGGTCAGAGCAATAGGTAGATTGTTCGGCGCTATCAAAATATGCTCGTTTTGGCATTCGTAGAGAATGGCATCGCTCACTGCCAAATTGTAACCTTTTGATTCTATGCCCCTGGAATTTCCGGCCATGGCCAAGCCTTCCATGCGAGCAGTATAAACGCCGCCACTTGTCGTGAGTTTGATTCCAGCGCCAGTTGTCTTGTCATAAAAAAAGGAATTGAAAACGCTGACATTTGAGTTTTGGGCAGAAATGCCCGTGTATCCATCAAAAATGTTCGGAGTTCCTGTGCCTGAAGGATTGCCAATGGCAATGTGTGGGACATTCGTCAACCGCACGGCTTCGTTATTGGGCGTCTGACATGTTAGTGTGGCGGTTCCCTTGTTGAAGCTGTTGTGTGCCACACCCTCTCCCAAGAGAATTACATTGCCAGATGCCTCAATGCACACACTATTGTTCACAAAGCGGTTGTCAATGATTTCTGCGTTCGCCCCTTCAGAAAGTACGATGGCTTGGCATCCATTGGCTATATCGCTGTTTTTAAGCCTAAAAGTTGCGTTGTCAAATACTTGAATTTTTTCCCAAGAACCACACCCAAGGATATTAACATTGTCCATGACAACCTCTTTACGAATGTTTAGCACTGCATCCTGGAGCAATACAATTTCAGAGCCTGACGCAAAGTAATATGGGCTGCTGTTTAAAGCGTCGTAAAAGTTCAAATAATTTTCCACTACGATAAACTGTGGAGTCCCTGGTGAGGCGCCATAACCCAATAAAACATTGCTGCCAATCAAATCGGACAATAAGCCTGAGTTAATGCACTTGTATGTGGGAAAATCCGTACAATCACACGTCTGCCCCTCCACGCGAGGAGCCAGGCAAAAAGTAAACAAAATCATGAGTAACGGTAGGCGGTTTTTGAGGTTAGGAATTGGTAGCTTCAGCCCCCCCCCCCGAAACAACGAAGAGGGCGGAGTGCTTCGGGGCTTCCGTGGGAAGCATCGGAATGAATCTGGGCATCGCTGGGCGCATGCATTTGGATACTGCGTTCTTTTTTCATGTGAATGAAGTTTGAAGTGAGCAAAAATGGTTTGTTTCCTTGCTGAAATACTCAGCAAAGCAGACCTCCATGAAAAGCAGTCGGGATCACCGGAGGGGGATTATTCGGACGGAAGCCCGCCCGTGTGCCGGCGCGTTGTGCACGATGCGCCAAAACTCATGCAAGTATAGGTTAATAATTTTTAAAAGCCAACCCCAACTGCATTAAGTTTTTGTTTTGCCAATTTTACTCAAGACCGCATTTTAACTTACCATTCCCATTTTTAATAGTTATCAACCGCTTGCTGATCTTTACGACACTTGTGTGCTGCAAAAAATATTTGCGCGTGCGTAGTGCCCTGTATGTTCCAAAACTCCATGAGCCTCTGTGACACTTCTTTTTTGGCGTTACCTTTGCAGCGTGCCGCCAAAACCACACACGAGCAACTATGAAAAATCACAGCCATCTCTTTTTTGCCTTGCTGTTTGCGTGCCTGTACACGCTGCCGGCCTTTTCCCAACAAATGGAAATCGGCGACCCGACCAAAAACGACGGCAAGGTGAAGTGGATTCCCATGCAAATCGAAACCGGCGACGTGCCCTACGCCGTGCCGGTGGAGCGCAGCATCGAAGCCCGGAACATCAGTACCGAAGACCTGGTCATCCTGAACGTTATCAGCGGGTGCCATTGCACGGTGGTGGATTGGCCGAAAGAACCCATCCCGCCGGGAAAATCCGGGTTTATCAAAGTCGTGTTTGACGCCCTCAAGGAAGGCGAGTTTTACAAAGTCATCTCCATTTCCACCAACTTCGATCCGGAAACCCAACTGGCCCTCGGCATGACGGGAAAGGTATTGCCCAAGCAATAACCTGCCGGCACCACACGCATGAATTTTCCAAAAATAGTTCTCAAACCCGGCAAGGAAGTGCCTGTGCGGCGCTTTCATCCCTGGGTATTTTCCGGCGCCATCCAACGCGCAGAGGGCAATCCCGCCGACGGTGATGTAGTGTCGGTACACGACCGCGCCGGAAACCTGCTCGG
>JAEUUV010000227.1 GCA_016787285.1 Saprospiraceae bacterium
GCAGCGATTTTCAGGAACGGGAAATCTTCTACAAGTTGCTCGTGGACATGAAGAACGACCTGAACGATTTGAAAGGCCTCGTGTTTGAACTGATTCAGAGCAACAACCTGCAAATGCCCGACATGAGCAACCTGCGGCGCCTGCAACCGGCTTTTTCCGAAACGGCATTCGCCGGAGGCGGAAACCGCACAGGCCTTTCCGGACGCACCGAATCCATGTCTTCGCTGGAAGAAGAAGAAGAACCGACATTGCGTGTGACGCCGATCATCATAGAGCCGTCCAAACCACCCGCTGCGTTCGACCGTTCCGACGTGATGGATACGCCGTTGGCCATGGACGAAATTGAAAAGGAAGCCATTCGCCGCGCACTGAAAAAGTACCACGGCCGCCGGAAAGAAGCCGCCGATGAATTGAAAATTTCGGAACGCACGCTGTATCGAAAAATCAAACAGTACAATCTCTGAATCCCCGAAAGCCACCTTTGACCCGGCAATTATGTCAACATTCAATCAACCTGACACATCCATGACCGCTCGTTTCAGTTTTTCCTTTCTCATCCTTTTCTTGTTCCTGACATCTGCAAATGCACAAAAAGGCCACAACCTCCGAATCAAATTAGACAACTACGAGCACAAAGAACTCGTGCTTGGTTTCCATTTCGGCGACAAGCAGTATGTAAAAGACACTGTGGAAGTGGGTACCGACGGGTATTTCACGTTCAAGGCGGACACCCTTTTGCCCTGCGGCGTGTACCTGTTTGTGCTGAAGCCCGACAACGCATTCATTCAGATTTTGCTCTCGGAAGACGACCAGAACTTTTCCATGCAAACCGACGTCAAAGGGATCGTGGAAAAGATGAAGATCAAGGGCAGCGATGAAAACAGGATTTTCTACGAATACCTGGGCTTTTTGAACAAAATGCGTGTGGATGCCGACACGATCAAAGCCAAACTTGGCCGTACAAACGGCAATGCAGCCGACTCGCTTCGTCTTGTCAAAGAAAGCGGCGAGTTGGACAATCAAGTGCGCAAATATCAGAATGACCTGATTACCAAAAACGCAAGCACACTGACCGCGAAAATTATCAAAAGTTCACTGGAGCCGGAAATCCCTGAATTTGAGGGGAAAGACGCCAAGGAGATTCAACTCAAAAAATACTACTGGTACCGGGCGCACTATTTCGACAACATTGACATCGCCGATCCTTGCCTGCTACGCAGCCCGGTACTGCATCCCAAAGTAGATAACTACATCAACAAAGTCGTTCCGCAGCACCCCGACAGTATAAATCTGGCGCTGGATCAGGTTATTGAAAAACTGAAGAACAGCCAGGAAACGTACAAATTCTACCTGATTCACTACCTGAATACGTTTGCCAAATCAACCATTGTGGGTATGGATGCCTGCTACGTGCATCTGGCACAACGTTACTACTGCAACGGCGGCGCCCCCTGGGTGAAAGAGGAGGATTTGGAAAAAATATGCGACAACGCCCGCCGCCTCGAGCCGATCCTGATCGGGAAGATTGCACCGAATATCATCGTGAAAGACCGCAACGACAAACCCATGGCACTGTGGGATGTGGATGCCGACTACACCGTGCTGTTTTTCTGGGCGCCGGATTGCAGCCATTGCAAAAAAGCCGCTCCGCACATGGTTGAATTTGCCAAAAAATTCAAGGACCGCGGAGTGAAAGTCTTTGCCGTTTGCACCGCCGTCGTTACCGCCAAAGAAGATTCAAACACGCCCGAAAAAGTTAAAGATACCTGCTGGAAAGCACTGGAGGAGAAGGAATTCAGTGATTTTCTGTTTTTGAACACCTACGACCCATACATCCAGAGCCGGTACAAAATGACCTACGATGTGCAATCCACGCCGCAGATTTTTGTGCTGGATCGCAAGCATGAAATCCTGATGAAACGTATCGGCGCAGAAAAACTGAACGAGATCATGGAGGACGTGATGAAGTTTCAGGAAGAGCGGAAAAAATCGAAAGGCGATAAGTAAGACACAACAAGAGGGGGTTCACCACTAAAGTGCTAGTGGTGAACCCCCTCCTGTTGTGTGCCCTGCCCTGTCAAAAGGGTACAATAACGAGTTGATCCCCTGAATTTTAGTATTCGTCTTCGTTAAAAAAGAAGTCGTCATGCCGGGGGTAATCCGGCCAAATGTCTTCGATTCCTTCGTACATCTCCCCGTCATCTTCGAGTTCACTGAGGTTGTCAATTACTTCAGCGGGAGCACCAGATCGAATGGCATAGTCAATAAGTTCTTCTTTGGTGGCCGGCCAGGGGGCCTCTTCAAGGTGAGAGGCGAGTTCGAGCGTCCAGTACATAGGTGTTCCGGTTTATGTAAAAAATAAATGTTTAAAGAATAAGCATGGCATCGCCGTAACTGAAAAAGCGGTATTTCTCTTTAACCGCTTCATTGTAGGCGTCCATGATAAGTTCGATGCCGCCAAAGGCACAGACCATAATCACCAGACTCGACTTTGGGAGATGGAAATTGGTGATCATGCTGTTGGCGATGTGAAAATCGTAGGGAGGGTAGATGAATTTATTGGTCCAGCCCTCCACAGGTTTGAGCAGTTCTTCGGCAGAAACGGCAGTTTCGATGGAACGCATGACCGTAGTACCGACTGCACATACTTTTTTGCCTTCCACTTTGCTCTTGTTTACGGTTTCGGCAGCCTTCTGAGAAATACGGAAGTACTCTGCCTCCATTTTGTGCTTCGACAGGTCTTCGACATCAATGGTTCTGAAGGTACCAAGGCCAATGTGAAGGGTCAATTCGGCAAAATTTATCCCTTTCAGTTCCAGGCGCTTCAGCAATTCCCGGCTAAAGTGCAATCCGGCGGTGGGCGCGGCTACCGCACCGGTTTCTTTGGCGTAGATGGTCTGGTAGCGTTCGCGGTCAATTGCTTCCGGCTCCCGTTCGATGTACTTGGGCAGAGGTGTGTTACCAAGTTTAATCAGTTCCTGATGGAATTCTTCGTCCGGGCCTTCAAACAAAAACCGGATTGTTCTACCGCGCGAAGTTGTGTTGTCCACGACTTCAGCCACCAGTGCGTCGTTACCGTTTTCGTCTTCGAAGTAAAGTTTGTTGCCCACTCGAATTTTACGGGCCGGATCCACCAGAACATCCCAGAGACGAGCGTCGTGGTTGAGTTCGCGGAGCAAAAACACCTCGATTTTAGCGCCTGTTTTTTCTTTTTGACCAAACAAACGGGCAGGAAACACTTTCGTGTTGTTGAAAATCATGACGTCCCCGTCATTGAAATAATCAAGCATATCCCGAAAAACCCGGTGCTCAATTTTGCCGGTGCTGCGATGCACGACCATGAGGCGACTCTGGTCGCGTTCTTCCGAGGGATACTGCGCGATGAGTTCCTTGGGCAAATTGAAGTTAAAACTGCTTAGTTTGGTACGCATGTGTTGCTGAAATCAAGGAGTAGGAAAGACGTTAGGCGTCAAAAATGCCCGCAAAATTAGAATTTCTCCACAAACGCAAAAGTGGGTAAATAGTTTTTGCTGCGACAGATGGACTGAATCAACAGCAGGCAAGTTGCATTTCTACCTGCGTAAGTCCCAATCAGGCCATAGCCATCACTTTTTGCGATTTTTTCCGGTCGTGGTCCTTCAGGTAAATCTTCCGCAGACGAATGCTTTTCGGCGTTACCTCCACATACTCGTCTTCCTGAATGTATTCCAATGCCTCTTCCAGCGAAAAACGGCGGGGAGGCGCGATGGATGCCTTGTCGTCCGAACCGGAGGCCCGCATATTGGTCAGTTTTTTACTTTTAGTCACGTTGATGACGAGGTCGCCGGTACGGTTGTTTTCACCGATTACCTGACCTTCATATACGTCTTCACCGGGTTCGATGAAAAATACGCCTCGATCCTGCAGGTTGTCGAGGGAGTAGGCAATAGCCGTGCCCGTTTCCATGACAATGAGAGAGCCGTTTTGACGACCGGCAATTTCTCCTTTCCAGGGTTCGTAGGTCAGGAAGCGGTGGGTCATAATGGCCTCCCCCTGCGTAGCAGTCAAAACATTGGAGCGCAAACCGATAATTCCACGGGAAGGGATTTCAAAACGCAGGATAAACCGGTCGTTTCGCGGTTCCATGCTTTTCATCACACCTTTCCGGCGCGTCACCAGTTCGATGCATTTTCCGCTGGAAACCTCCGGCACATCAATCGTGAGTTCCTCAATCGGTTCGTGTTTTTGACCATTCACTTCGCGAACAATAACAGTGGGCTGGCCAATTTGAATTTCGTAACCCTCGCGGCGCATGGTTTCGATAAGAATACTAAGGTGCAATACACCGCGCCCGAACACCATGAAAGAATCGGCGCTATCTGTTTCCTCCATGCGCATGGCGAGGTTTTTCTCCAGTTCACGCAGCAGGCGGTCACGCACGTGGCGGCTGGTCACGAACTTGCCTTCTTGTCCGAAAAACGGAGAGTCGTTGATCGTGAACAGCATGCTCATAGTCGGTTCGTCTACGGCAATGGGGTCAAGTCCTTCCGGCTTTTCAGGATCGGCAATGGTATCACCGATTTCGAACCCTTCGAGTCCGACCACCGCACAAATGTCGCCGGCATTCACTTGACTGATATCTTTTTTAGCCAAGCCGTCAAAGGTGAACAACTGCTTGATACGATGCTTTTGGACACTGCCGTCTTTTTTTACCAGAGCAACCTGCTGGTTGGCAAGCAAGGTGCCACGCGAAAGGCGGCCTACGGCAATACGACCTACGTAACTGGAGTAGTCCAGCGAGGTAATAAGCATCTGAAGTGATCCCTCTTCCACTTTAGGCTCCGGGATGTATTTCACGATGTCTTCCAGCATGGTCGTGATGTCTTCGGAAGGTTTTTTCCAGTCGTGGCTCATCCAGTTCTGTTTTGCCGAACCGAACAGTACGGGGAAATCCAGTTGGTCTTCGGTGGCATCCAGGGAGCACATCAAGTCAAAAACCTGTTCGTGCGCCCAGTCGGGATTGCAGTTGGGTTTGTCTACCTTGTTAATTACTACGATGGCTTTTTTTCCGAGTTGAAGGGCTTTTTGAAGTACAAATCGCGTCTGGGGCATAGGGCCTTCAAAAGCATCCACCAGCAAAAGTACCCCATCGGCCATATTGAGTACACGCTCAACCTCACCGCCAAAATCGGCGTGGCCGGGCGTGTCAATCACATTGATCTTGATGCCCTTGTAATTGATCGCCACGTTTTTGGCAAGGATGGTAATGCCACGTTCGCGCTCGAGGTCGTTGCTGTCCATGATGAGGTCGCCGGTTACCTCGTGTTCCTTGAACACTTTGGCGGCGTGGATCATTTTGTCAACGAGTGTGGTTTTGCCGTGGTCAACGTGCGCAATTATGGCAATGTTTCGGATATTCTTCATGTGTTTCAAAATAAGCCGCAAAGGTACTGCTTCTTGTCGTCAAAAAAAGGGTAACTTGAACTGATATTTGTTAACGAATGCAGAATTTGAGGTATTGGTTTTGAGCGCAGGTTAAAATATTGTCCATTGCAAAATAATATTTCACATTGATACAATGTTAAGTTTGGAAAAAGCCCGCGAAATTTTTTTTTACTAACCGGGATGACTTTGCTGAAACCGGCACGTCTGAAACGTCATTTCAGGGTTAATTCGAGACATGTCAGTCGTTCCAGGGGTACTTATGCGGTTTTTTTCTGGCCAGGATATTGGCGCGGGCATAGAGGATTTTTCGTTGATTCGGGGTCGAGTTGTCGTAAACGATCAGAGCAGGTGTAGCAATTCCGAGTTTTCCATTCGTATCAAACCCTAACTTGATCACCGCTGATTCTCCGGGCATGATCGGGTGCGCAGGGACATCGTATGCAACGCAATCGCAGGTTGTTTTGACCGCTTTGATCAGGTACGGAACCGAGCCGGTGTTGGCAACTAAAAAAACTCCTGTGAGAAAGGCGCCTTCAGTTGAGTCCGCGAAGTAAATGGTGTCTTTGTCCCAGGTTGTTGTGGCTAATTGTGTTTGTTTTTGCTGTTGCCGCAACCAGTCAATCAGCATAACGGTTTTGGACTGGGTTGGCCCGGAAGTTTGACGGTATGTGCTTTGGATGTCATCATCTACCCCGGACCCGGTGCTTTTGAGATACTCTACGACAAGGGCTTTCTGCTCCGGCGAAAGGCTTTTCAATGCGGGGCGAATATCTGAAACAGGTTTTTGAGCCAGGCAAGTGATGGTTGCCGGTAGAAAAACTCCCCAAAAAAGGAAAAAAAGGCGCATACGTGAACGATTCAATTTGTGAATGGCGGCAAAGGTAATATAGCCGCACAAAAGGTAGTTTTACCCGGTGAAGTGTAGCAGAATATGCAAATGAGTTTCAAACAGTAGTACGCGAGTAATTTTTGGCACATTATTGGGCATTGATTTGTCTCAGAAGTTAATACCTTGGCCCCGGCCTTTTCTTCTTTTAATTTTATTCCCTCCCTGCCGTCGGCGTATTCATGCTTGAATAAACAGCGCTCGTTCCTCACACGTGCTGTTTAGAAGAGGCTAACACAATCTTTCCAATCCGTATCTCCTGTCCCGGCCAACCGGCTTCTCATGTAAAGGCAAACGGTCCGCGTTTGTGGCTGCTTTCCTGTGCCTGAAATGCTGATCAAAATTTTTTGACCGCTTCGATTCAAACGAAAATCGAGGTTGTTCAAATGCCGAACAATATCATTCAAAACAATCTGTGACTCCTACCAAATCCTTAGTTATGCTAAACGGCAACATACTACCTGCTCATTACCGCATTGCAAGCAGCCTTAAATCCAAAAGTGGATTTTTAATACCGGCGATTGCTTTATTTCTCGCACTGTTTTTCACCCAACGGCTGGAAGCCAAAACCTGTGTGTTTGATTACTACATTCTGGCTTCCAACAACCCGTTTGGCACCTGTCCGGCTGGGACAGATACGATCATCATTCGCGACTCCTTTGTGGTGGATGTCAACTATGAGCCAATTATCGGAGGGGTGCCGTTTGAAGGCCTCTTGCTGATTGACGGAGGTGTAGTGCAATGGACCTCAAACGTATTCCTGAAACTGGGTCCGGCTGCCAAGGTTGTGTTGGTCAATGGAGGGCTTTTCCGACCCTTATCCAGCAATGCTCCTGATTGCAACCAATTTCGCGCATTGTATTTTGACACCAAGAAAACGGTGGACTGCAACGGCTCCACCGCACCACATGCTTTTTCGGATGTCAACAACGCCGGCTGTGTCACCATAACCGGCATTTGCTGCAACGCCTCAATTTTAGCAATTGACAGCTCCGGAATATACAACGACCTTACGCTTTGCCAGCCGGGCGATACCGTCCGTTTGTCTGTGATCGCCAGCGGCATGCTCAACTACTCGTTTTTTTGGTCGCCGAATATCGGCCCAGGGGCCGGACCTTACGCTGCTGCGCCCATTTCCAACACCACCTATACGGTCAACATGACCGCCATTTTTGACCCGTACGGCCCAGAACCTCCTTATGTGCTCACGTGCGGGAATACCGTAACCGTAAAAATTAACCCGCCGATAAACGTTAGTGCTACCACAACTGCTGTGCCCTGCCTGAATGTCCCCACCGGTGGCGTCACGCTCACGGTCAGCGGCGGCTCTGCCCCATACACCTACCTGTGGTCGAACAACGCCACCACAAAAAACCTGACCAATGTCCCCGGAGGCCCATATACCGTCACGATTACCGATAAAAAAGGTTGTGGAGAAGTCTTTAGTGTCAACGTACCGGTAGTGGACAATGTACCACCGACGTTGACCTGCCCCACAAATGCGGTCGGTACGGCCAATCCTGGTGTTTGCACCACGTTGATTCCGAATATCAACGCAGTTTTCAGCGACAACTGCCCCACCGTGGGCGTTACATACTCGCTTAGCGGCGCTACTGCCGGTAACGGGGCAGGCCAGTTGTCCAATACGGTACTGTTCTCAAGCGGCGTTACCACAGCGACCTACTCCGTAAACGACGGCGCCAACACGGTTACCTGCAATTTTACCGTGACTGTCAACGACACGCAACTACCCACTGCATCCAACCCGGTTCCTTTGAATGGCATTACCTGCCTGGCTAATGTGCCCGCACCCGATCCGGCAGTTGTGACCAACGAGGCGGACAACTGCGGCGTAGCAAGCGTTGCCCATGTAAACGATGTACTTGCAAGCGGCAGCGGCTGCCCCGGCGACACCTTGGTTATACTGCGTTCTTATCGCGTAACCGATGTGGCCGGAAACAGCATCACGGTTGTGCAGACTATCCGGGTTGCCGACAATATCCCCCCCGCATTTACCTCTGTTCCGGGCAATGTCATGGTCAACTGCCAGTCTATCCCGGCGGTTGGCGCCCCGGCAGCCAGTGATAATTGCGGCGGCGGGGTTGGAATTGTGTACAACGGCGAAATCCGGACGGATGGCTCCTGCCCGGACAATTACACCCTGAAACGCTGCTGGACGGCAACGGACGGCTGTGGGAACTCTGCCATCGCCGAACAAGTCATCACGGTACATGACGTGACGCCTCCCATGTTTTCCTCAGTTCCTGCTCCAGTAACGGTTAGTTGCAATGCCATACCTACAGTGGGCACACCGGTCGCAACGGACAACTGCGACATCGGCACAACCATCGTGTACAACGGACAAACCCGTACTGATGGCTCTTGCCCCGACAATTACACCCTGCGCCGCCGCTGGACGGCTTCCGATAACTGCGGAAATACGGTGACTGCCGAGCAGGTGATTGTTGTTCAGGACTTCACGGCTCCTGCATTTACATCTGCACCGGCCAATGTGACGGTAAACTGCAACGCCATTCCTGCTGTGGGAACGCCGGCGGCTTCCGACAACTGCGACAGCGGCGTCTCGATCACTTATGACGGACAATCCCGGGCAGACGGTTCCTGTCCGGACAATTACACCCTTAGCCGCCGCTGGACCGCTTCCGATAATTGCGGAAATACCGTTTCTGCCGAACAGGTTATCACTGTAAGGGACGTAACGCCGCCATCCTTTACCGCTTTCCCGGGCAATGTAACCGTCGCCTGCGATGCCATTCCGCCTTCCGGAAGCCCGGCTGCTGCAGACAACTGTTCGGCAAATGTGACCATTCAGTACCTCGGAGAAACGCGGAACAACGGCGTTTGCCCGGAAAGTTATACCCTGCTCCGGCGCTGGAGCGCTACCGACGCTTGTGGAAATTCCACCATCGGCACCCAAACCCTGACCATCAGAGACCAGGTGGCGCCGGTCTTCACCTTTGTGCCCGCCAATGCCACGATTTCCTGCGATGCCATTCCGCCGGTCGGCACACCGGTCGCGGCGGACAATTGCGCCGGCATGGTGACCATCAACTACGACGGGCAAACGCGCACCGACGGCCCCTGCCCGGGCAACTACTCGCTTTCGCGGCGTTGGACTGCGGTAGACAATTGCGGAAACACCCGCACTGCCGTGCAAGTACTGACGGTTCGAGATGTAACTGCACCTGCATTTACAAGCGTGCCGGCCAACGTGACGGTTACTTGCAATTCCATTCCGGCCGTAGGTGCGCCTGCAGCCAGCGATAACTGCGATGCTACGGTCACAATTACCTACAACGGCGATACGCGCATTGACGGCGCTTGCACCGACAGTTACACCCTGAAACGTCGCTGGACGGCCACTGATGATTGCGGCAATACCAGCACAGCAGAACAAACGGTGTTTGTACAAGACTTGATGGCTCCGACATTCACTTTTGTCCCGGCAGACGCGACGGTCAACTGCGAAGCAATTCCGTCCATGGGCATGCCGTTGGCTACCGACAACTGCGACAACAGTGTGACCATCACCTTCGCCGGCGTGTCACAGTCCAGCGGCAGTTGTGCCA
>JAEUUV010000281.1 GCA_016787285.1 Saprospiraceae bacterium
GCATTATCCAACTGTAACCGGCGTTGGGCGCGGTTTTTTTCGGTCTCGGCAACGCGGGCTGCCTCCGCATCGGCGTGTTGGCGGGCGGCGCGTTTTTGCAGCAGGTCGGTCACGAGGGTTTTGATACCCTGCTGGATTTCGTAAAACGCCTCGTCGAGGTGGGGAAAACTGGAGGAGTACACCGGGCGAGCCTTGTTGGGCAGGGCCTGGAACTGCCCGATCTGAAAATACCCGGCCCAGTCGCAGGGGCGGAGGACAATAGGTACGAGGTGGGCCAGCCCGTCGCGGTGGCGCTGAAGGGCGTTTTTCAGTTCCGTCTCCTCGATGTACTCCGAGTTAATGAAATCCACACTAAGGCAGAGCAGCACGAGTTCAGCCTGCTCCAGGCGGTGCTTGATGGCATCGTCCCATTTTTGGCCGGGCAGTATCTTGCCGTCGTGCCACAGCTCGATGGACTTGCTTTTTTCGAGCGAGACGAGTTGCTTGCGCAAGAGATCGACAGCCGTGCTGTCTTCGTGCGCGTAGATGAGGAATGTTTTCAGCGGCGCGGTCGTCATGGCGGCAAAAGTAGCGGAAAAGTTTTACCAACCGTAGAGCCACGGAGGCATGGAGCAATGCATAAAAAAGCTCCGCGCCTCTGCGTCTCTGCGGTGAATTTTACATGCGGGCCTGGTTCTACGCTCGTTTGGAAACGGCCCGTTCCCTACCTTCGCCCCGCACAAAAACTATGTTTCCATGAAAAGAACGCTTTTCCTGCTCCTCCTCCTGCCCGTTCTGCTGTCCGCTCAGGGCGGTATGTGGTTGCCCATGCACCTTGAAAAACAAAACGAAAAGGAAATGAAATCGCTCGGACTGAAACTGGAGGCCGACGATATCTATGCCCCCAACCGGCCCAGCATCAAGGATGCCATTTGCCAGTTCAGCGGGGGCTGCACCGGCGAAATGATCTCCCCGGAAGGGCTGCTGCTCACCAACCACCACTGCGGCTTCGGCGCCATATCGGAACACTCCACGCTGGAGCACAACTACGTGGAGGACGGTTTCTGGGCCATGTCGCGTGCCGACGAAATACCCTGCCCCGGCGAAACCGCCATGTTCATTTCCCGTATGGAAGACGTGACGGCGCTGGCCCTGCTGGGCGTCACCGAGGCCATGAACGAGCGCGACCGCCAGTCGCAGATTGACAAAAACCTGGCGCAAATCCGCGTGAACACCAAAAAAGAAAAGTGGGAAGAAATCCTCATTCGCCCGTTTTACAACGGCAACCAGTACTTCCTCTTCGTCACCGTCACCTACACCGACGTGCGGCTTGTGGGCGCCCCGCCCAGCAGCATCGGGAAGTTTGGCGCCGACACCGACAACTGGGTCTGGCCCCGCCATACAGGCGATTTTTCCCTGTTCCGGGTGTATGCCGACAAGGACAACCGCCCGGCGCCGTTTTCAGCCGACAACCGCCCGCTCCGCCCGGCGCATTTCCTGCCCATCTCGCTCGAGGGCGTGGCCGAAGGCGATTTCACGATGGTGTACGGCTTTCCGGGCCGCACCGACGAATACCTGTCCGCCTCCGCACTCCGGCAGACCGCCGAGGTGACCAACCCCGTGCGTGTGGACATTCGGGACAAAGCCCTGAAAACCATGGATCGCTTCATGCGCAACGACCCGGCCATCAAGATTCAGTACATCTCCCGGTTTGCGAGCATCGCCAACGCCTGGAAAAAATGGCTCGGCGAAATGCAGGGCCTCCAGACGTACAAGGCTGTGGCAAAACGACAGGAATACGAAGCCGAATTTGTGCGCCGCATCAACCAGAACCCTGACTGGAAAATCCGCTACAACAACCTGCTGCCCCGGCTCAACCAAACCCACAAGGACATGGAGCCGTACGCCGAAGCCCGCGACAACTACCTCGAAACCTTCCTGCGCAACGTGCAGGTCATGGGCCTCGCCTCCGGCCTCACCAATTGGGTCAAAACCTACGACGACGGCAACCTCCCGGCTTTTTCCGCCAAAATCAAGGAAGTGGACGGCCAGATGGCCGGCGCGTTCAGGGAGATGAATCCGGCGGTGGACAAAGCCGTGTTTGCCGTGCTGGCCGAGCGTTTTGCCAAAACCATGCGCCCGGAATGGGGTGGCGCCTACGTGAAATCGGAAGCCGAACGCCTCGGCGGATTCGACAAACTCGCCGATTACCTCTACGCCAACAGCGCCCTGACCAATCCCGACCGCTGGGCTTCACTCGCTGCCGGCGATGCCGGCGCGCTCGGCAAAGCCCTGAGCCAGGATCCCGTGCTTGTGCTCTGGCGCGGCGTGTCCAAACCCTATCAGGAACAGGTGGTTCCGAAATTGCAGGAGCTCCAGTCGGGCCTCAATCTCCTGCAACGCCAGTACATGTCGGCGCAAATGCAGGTGTTCAAGGACAAACGTTTTTTCCCCGACGCCAACGGCACGCTGCGCCTCACCTACGGCAAGGTGAACGGCTACAGCCCCCGCGACGCCGTTCGCTACGAATTCCGCACCCACCTCGACGGTGTTTTGGAAAAATACGTGCCCGGCGACTACGAGTTCGATGTGCCGAAAAAACTGATTGACCTCTGGAAAGCAAAGGATTACGGCCAATATGCCGCCAAGGACGGCCGCATGCCGGTCGCATTTCTTGGTACCAACCACACCACCGGCGGCAACTCCGGCAGTCCGGCTCTCGACGCCCGCGGCAACCTCGTGGGCCTCAACTTCGACCGCGTGTGGGAAGGCACCATGAGCGACCTGAACTACGACCCCGCCATTTGCCGCAACATCATGGTGGACGCGCGGTACATCCTGTTTATCATTGACAAGTATGCCGGCGCGGGGTATTTGTTGAATGAAATGAAGATTGTTAAAGGCAAACGGAAATGAATATAAGCGACATCCTCACCCACCTCGGCGAAGACCGCGAGCATTACTTCCAGGCCGTGGCGCCGCCGGTGGTGCAAACCAGCAATTTCGTTTTTCCCGACCTCGCAGCATTCCGCGCGGCGTTTTCCGACGAACTGGAACACCACGTCTATTCCCGGGGCAACAACCCCACCGTGGAAATCCTGCGCAAAAAACTCGCCGCGCTCGAAGGCACCGAGGACTGCCTCGTGTTTTCGAGCGGCGCCGGCGCCGTGGCTGCCGCCGTGCTCGGCAATGTATCTGCGGGCGACCACATCGTGTGCCAGCAGGCGCCGTACTCCTGGACGAATGCCCTGCTGCGCAAATTTCTGCCCCGCTACGGCGTGGAGCACACCTTCGTGGACGGCACCGACCTTGATAACATCCGCGCGGCCCTGCGCCCCAACACCCGCGTGCTCTACCTCGAAAGCCCGAACACCATGACCTTCGAGTGTCAGGACCTCGCCGCCTGTGCGGCGCTGGCGAAGGAGCGCGGCATCGTGACCATGATTGACAACTCGTACAGTTCGCCGATTTTCCAGAATCCGGCGGCCTTCGGCATAGACATCGTGCTGCATTCCGGCACCAAGTACCTCAACGGCCACTCCGACGTGGTGGTGGGCGTGCTTTGCGGCAGCAAGGCGATGGTGAAAAAAATCTTCGAGTCCGAACTGATGACCCTCGGCGGAATCCTCGGCCCACACGACGCCGCCCTCGTGATTCGCGGCCTGCGCACCCTGCCGCTCCGGGTACAACGCAGCGACGCAAGCGCACGGTTTTTGATCGAAAAATTAGACAACCACCCCAAGGTGGCGCGCATCTGGTATCCGTTCCACCGCAGTTTTCCGCAACGCGAACTGGCTCAACGGCAAATGCGCGGCTGCGGCGGACTCTTTTCCGTGCAGTTCAACACCGACAGCATGGAAAAAATGGAACAATTCGTACACCGGCTGCGGCGCTTCCTCATGGCGGTATCCTGGGGCGGGCACGAGTCGCTCCTGATCCCTACCGTCGGTTTTTACGGCATTCCCGGCAAACCCGAGCCGGCCTTGCCCTGGTCATTCTGCCGGTTTTACATCGGTCTGGAAGACCCCGAATGGCTTTGGGAGGATTTGGAACAGGCGCTGGAGGTGCTGTGATGATTTTGCTGAATTAAGTATCCGGACCTGCTTAATCGACAAATTCTGCGTGACGTCTGTGTATTTGTCCGTGAACGTCTGTGCGAATTACTCTACATACTGTGCCGAATGCGACAAATTTCACGCAGACGTTCACGGACAAATGCACAGACGTCACGCAGAAATAATTTGTACCGCACACTCAGAAACACAAGCAACCGATTCCCGACAATTTACTCTTTTGCACAATCCGTAGCGCCGGCTCGCCGTTCCTTGCCGATCGAAAACAAAAACTACTATTACCTGTCCTCATGAAAAAAATCTTCCCTGTCTTGCCGGCACTCCTGTGCCTGTTCCCGCTTTTTTTATTGGCCCAAACACCCTCCCGCACCACCATCAAGGGCGTCATCCGCGACACCACCGACGTGCCTGCGGAGTACGCCACCGTCATGTTGCTCAATCCGGTTGACTCCACGCTGGTGAATTTCAGCCGCAGCGATGAAACGGGCGCTTTCGCGTTCAAAAACGTGAAAAATGTCCCATACATCTTCAAAATTTCCTACATCGGCCACATCCCGTACCAGCAGCACCTCGACCCCTCCCCTGCCGAAGTACACGATCTTGGTACCGTACGGTTGAAGCCGATCAGCACCGAACTCATGGAGGTGGTCATCAAAACCGCCAAAGCGCCGCTGCGTATCCGGGGCGATACGATCGAATACGACGCCACCACCTTCAAAGTGCCGCCCGGCTCCACGGTCGAAGACCTCCTCCGCCGACTGCCCGGCATCGAAGTGGCCGCCGACGGCAGCATCAAGGCGCAGGGCCGCGACGTGAACCGGGTGTACGTGGATGGTAAAACTTTCTTCGGCGACGACCCCAAGAGCGCCACCAAAAACCTCGGCGCCGAGACGATCTCAAAAGTGCAGGTGTACGACGAAAAGTCGGAACAAGCCAAACTCACCGGTATCGAAGACGGCAAAAAGGAAAAAGCCATGAACCTCGAATTAAAAGAGGAATTCAAAAAAGGGGCGTTCGGGAAAGTCACCGGCGCTACCGGCACCGAAGACCGCTGGGCTGCCCGGGGCAACTACAACCGCTTCGATGAAAAAAACCAACTCTCCTTCATCGGCTATGGAAACAACATCAACGAAACCGGTGTGAACTGGGAGGACTACGGCGAGTTCAAAGGGCAAAATGCCTTCAACGAATACGACAACGGCGACTTCGGATTCGGCAACGGCGGCGGACGCTATTATTATTTCGGCGGCGGCAATGACCTGCTCAACAACTTCGACGGCAGGGGCTTCACCCGCAACTTCGGCGGCGGCGCGAACTACAATTTCGACAACAAAAAAACCAAGTACAACGCCAACTACGTGTACAACCAGACCAGCCTCGACCTCAACCAGTTCTCCCTGCGCGAAACTTTCCTCAACGACGGCTCATTTTCCAATACCGACACCACTGCACGCGACGAATTTCGGGAAAACCACAGCATTGCCACCCGCCTCGAACATGAAATAGACTCCTCCAATATGCTGATCGTGAAAGCCAATATGCGTTTCAGCAACTCGGACAACCGCAACCGCCAGGCACAGTTTTTCACCGAAAACAACGTCACACCCACCAATAACCTGCAAATAGACAACTCCAGCGACCTCGGCTCCTGGAGCCTCGCCAGCGCCGCCATTTTCCGCCACCGGTTCAAAAAGAAAGGCCGCTCCCTGGCAGTCAGCGCCGGGTACAACAACAACCAGTCCGACGGCACCGACAACCTGTTTTCTCTCAATCAGTTTTTCAACGCCCAAACCCCCACCGAACAAATCCGGCTGCTCAACCTGAACGACAACTCGACCTGGCAGGCCAAATCGAGCCTGCTGTACACCGAACCGCTCCACAAACGCTGGTTTTTTGAATCGTTTTACAATTTCAGCCAAACCGCAAGCGACGTGAACCGCCAAACCCAGGACCCCACAGACAACAACGCCCGCGTGGACGACCTGAGCGTTTTTTACGACTTTCAGGTGCAATACAACCGGCTTGGCGCCAGCCTGCGTTACTCGCACGAGGGCCTGAACGTATCCGGCGGACTGGCCGGCCAGCGGCTCCAACTCGACGGTAAATACGCCGTTGACCGCGGTCTTCCCCTGCTGACCGACCCCATCAGCCGGACGTTTGACAACCTGGTGCCGTACTTCGAAGCCAGTTACGAGTTCCCGAACAACATCTGGCTGAACGCCGACTACACCTACGAGGTGTCGGAACCGCAACTGACCGACCTGCAACCCGTGCCGAACGTAAACAACCCCGCATTCCGCAACGAGGGCAACCCCAACCTCACCCCGTCCCGCTCGCACAGTTTCTCGCTAAACCTCAACTACTGGAATCCCGCTTCGTTCGCCAACCTCGGAATCGGCTCCAGTTTCGGGCAGTTCGACAACCAGATCGTGTACAACCAGACCATCGAAGTGGTGGACAGCATCGGCGTGCGTACCACCTCACGCCCGGCCAACATGTCCGGCGGCAACCGGTTCAATACCTACCTCTGGTCCAGTTTTCCCATCATCAAAACCAAACTGACCATGAACGTGAACGGCAGCATCAACACGAACCGCGCGCCTGCTTTTGTGAACGACGTGGAAAATCTGACCGACAACTTCGGCTACGACATTCGCCTCGGATTCTCCCTTACCCCCAGCCCGAGCCTGATCCTCAGCGCAGGCGGCAACCTGGGGTTCAATAACATATCGTATTCCATCCGCAGCGAGCAAAACCAAAAAATTCAAAACCACGGCGCCAATGCATCTGTGAAGTGGCAATTTGCAGCCAAAACATTTTTCGAAAGCAATTTCGGCTACTCGCTCTTCCGGAACGACCGCTTCGATTTCAACCAGGAGGTGCCTATCCTGAACGCATCGGTGCGCCGGCTACTCGGATCGGGCAACCGCCTCGAACTGCGTCTGGCCGCGTTCGATATCTTCAACCGCCGGGTAAACATCACCCAAAACGGTACCCAGAACTACGTGATCCGAAACACGGCCCCTACCCTCGCCCGGTATTTCATGCTCAGCCTGAGTTACAACCTGCGCGGCTACGAGGACAAGGTGAAGAAAAACAATTGGTGGTAATTCTTCAGTTTTGAGTTTTGAGTTTTGAGTTTTGAGTTTTGAGTTTTGAGTTGGATCGTATGATTTTTAAAAAAAAGTAAGTGGTATTAGTTGTTTTGAGACAAATTCTGCGTGACGTCTGTGCCTTGAGTCTGTGAATGTCTGCGTGATATACGCTACGTACGATGCCGAATGTGAAAACAAAATTTTTTCCACACAGACATTCACAGACTCAAGGCACAGACGTTACGCAGAATTTGTCAATTAAATAACCGACCGTGTTATGCCGTCACCGACATTGAAAAAAAAGGCCGCTGCCATTGCCGCTCTTCTGGACGAATTGTACCCGGAAACGCCCATCCCGCTTCGGCACGAGGATGCGTACACCTTGCTGGTGGCCGTGGTGCTATCGGCCCAGTGTACCGACGAGCGTGTGAATCAGATCACGCCCCTGCTGTTTGCCCGGGCTGATAATCCGCACGACATGGTGAAACTTTCGGTGGATGAAATCCGGGAAATCATCAAACCCTGCGGACTGTCGCCCTCCAAATCAAAGGCGATTTGGGAACTGTCGCGCATCGTGGTGGAGCAACACGGCGGGCAGGTGCCGCAGTCGTTCGAAGCCCTGGAGGCGCTGCCCGGTGTGGGGCACAAAACGGCGTCGGTGGTCATGTCGCAGGCATTCGGCGTGCCGGCATTTCCGGTGGACACACACATTCACCGCCTGGCGGCGCGCTGGGGCCTGAGCGACGGCAAAAACGTGGAAAAAACCGAACGCGACCTGAAAGCCCTTTTCCCTGAAAACACCTGGAACAAACTCCACCTGCAGATCATTTTTTTCGGGCGGCAATACTGCCCTGCAAGAGGGCACAAGGTGGAAAACTGCCCGATTTGTTCGAAGTGGGGTGTTTGATGTTCACTCACACCGCCGCCGCGCTGCGCCCACGATTTTTTTTACAAACTCCAACTGGGGCCGGATGGCGGCGTTTTCGGGCATATTCAGGCTTTCTTTCAAATCCTGCTCCACTGCGCCAAATTGTCCCTGATTGATGGACAACTCGTATTTAAACAAGTGCGCATCGCGAAAGCGGGTGAAAGCAACGACGTGATCGGCTTTGGGATGCAGGAAAAGAAAATAAACGGCGCACACCAGCGCTCCGCTGAAGAAGCCGCCCCAACCGGAGAAAAACAGCATTTTCAGGCCGAATCCGCCCTTTTGCACACGCAAGCGCTCGTAGTCGAGCAAAATCCGGTGGCTCTCCGTGCGAAGTTCCTTGTTGATTTGGCGCTCGGCGAAAAGATCGTCGGCGTATTGCTGACGCAGTTTTTCTAAATCCTGCTTGTACTTTTGCGCGGCGGCCTGTGTGGCGCGCAGGTCGTTTTCCAATTGAACGATCCGCGCTTCGTGGGTCGGGTTTGTTTCCATAGTATTCAACCTTCTTGTTGTACGGACAAAAGTAGCGATGAAAACAGATATTCTGGCAATCGGCATTCACCCCGACGACGTGGAACTCAGCGCTTCGGGCACCTTGTTGCGGCAAGTTGCGCTTGGGTATTCATTCGGCCTGCTCGACCTGAGTCTCGGCGAACTTGGCTCGCGCGGCACTCCCGAACTACGCCGCGAAGAGGCAGCAGCGGCGGCCCGTATTCTCGGTGCGGCGTTTCGTGAGCACCTGGACCTGCCCGACGGCTTCTTCGCGCACTCGCCCGAAAACATACGCAAAATCGTGCGCAGCATCCGGGCGCACCGGCCGGAAATTGTGCTGTGCAACGCCCCCGACGACCGCCACCCCGACCACGGGCGGGCAGCCAAACTTGTGGCCGACGCCTGCTTTTATTCCGGTCTGATCAAAATTGACACCTTGGACGACACCGGCGCACCGCAGGCCGCCTGGCGCCCGAAAGCCGTGTACCACTACATCCAGGACAAGCAACTCGAACCGGACTTCGTCGTGGACATCACGCCCTTTTTTGAGAAAAAAATGCAGGCAATTCTGGCTTTTTCCTCCCAGTTCTACGATCCGGACAAACCGGGCGAAGGCCCGCAGACGCCCATTTCCGGCAAGGATTTTCTCGATTTTATGGACGCCAAAGCCCGTGTATTCGGCAGGCCGGCCCAGGTGAAATACGCAGAAGGGTTCATATGCGCACGCACCCTCGCGGTGGAGGACCTTTTTTTCCTGAAATAGGCCTCAGAGCACTGGAAGATGCGCCTTAGTCGCCAGCGCATCCAGTAAAAATTTGACGCCCCAGTTCGGGTAGCGTCCGCGCAGGTACGGCCCCCAAAACGGCGCCGAACCGGGCAGCGCGCCGTGCGAGTTCGGGTTTTTCCCAAAGTTTTGAAATCGAAGCGATTCGGACAAAAACACGTCGGCAGCCCGCGCGAATTTTTCCACACCCGTTGTTTCCCAAACCCGACGAAAAAAAATGCTCAACTGGGCATTTCCGACAGGGCAGGTGAAGGCATAGTCGCCCTTCCAGCCCGGCCCATAGCGCCCGGCTATCCGGTTGGTTTGTTCAAATTCAACCAGAAGTCCCTCGGCGGCATGCCGTGTTTTTTCCAAAACTTCCTCCGCTCCGAGCAGCAAGGCGCTTTCCAGAAATCCCTGCAAGGTGTAGGCAATTGTATGTGTAAACGCCCACTCTCCCGGCTTCAGCCCCCAGTCGGTCACGGTGCCGTCGGGCCGAAATCGCCGGGCGTAAAAATGCAAAGCCGTGCGCATCCGTTCCGGCACTTCCGCCGGCCCCAGGCGGGCGCCGGTTTCCAAAAGGCTCCACACGGCATACGTGTAGTAACTCGGCACAAACCCCGGCACATACGCGCCGTTTCGCCAGGCGCCGTCGGGCGAGAGTTCGGAGAGCAGCCAGGCCCCGGCCCCGGCCCCGGCCCACAAAATCATCGCCGTATTAAACACACTCGGCTTCGTGCCGCCTGCCACGCCGCCCGCCCAGGCGCCGTTGGGCAACTGAATGCGCAACAGCCAGTCGCGGCAGGAGTGGGCCAAATCACGCAAGGAGTCGTCGTGCAGCAAATACGCATAGCGCAGCAGGGTCGGGATCAGGTAGCCGGTGGTTTCGGGATAGGCTTTGGCCCAGCCGAACAGCGGCGAATAACTGTGTGCCGAGCCTTGCCCGCCGGTTGTTTCGATGCTGCGGCGCAGCCAGGCAAGGGCAGCCTGCGCGTGCGGGCCATGCGGCGAATGTGCGCTTTGTCCGCCATAATCTTTTTCCATACACGCAAAATGCCGGGGCACCTCTATCTTTGCCGCCCTCAAACATGGTATTGATGAAAAATTCCTTCTTGTTATCGGCATTGGTGTGCTTGCCGTTCTTGCTTTTAGCCCAAAAAACAGACAAAGGTACAGTCCGCGGCAACGTTTTTGACAAAGAGACTGCTCAGCCCCTCTCGTTTGCTTCCGTACAGATCGAAGCGGCCTCCATGGGTACCTCCACCGACGTCAACGGCTTTTTTTCCATCGCTGATATTCCGGTCGGAACGTACCAACTGAAAGTGAGTTACCTCGGTTACGAGGACCTGACGCTCGATATTACCGTTGCAAAAGGTGAAATCCTGTACAAAACCATCTACCTGCAGGAAAGCGGTACCAACCTCGGCGAGGTCGTCATCAGCGGCAAAAAAGAACAGGCCAAAACGCAGGTGCAGGTGTCCAAACTGACCGTGACGCCCAAGCAAATCCGCTCGCTGCCGTCCACCGGCGGTCAGTCCGACATCGCCCAGTACCTGACGGTGCTACCGGGTGTGGTGTTCACCGGCGATCAGGGGGGACAGCTCTACATCCGCGGCGGCTCGCCGGTGCAGAACCGTATCCTGCTCGACGGCATGACCATTTACAACCCCTTCCACAGCATCGGCTTTTTCTCCGTGTTTGAAACAGAACTTATCCGCAACGTGGACGTGCTCACCGGCGGGTTCAACGCCGACTACGGCGGGCGTATCTCCGCTATCGTGGATGTGAAAACCCGCGAAGGCAACCGCAAACGCCTCTCCGGACTGATTTCGGCCAGCCCCTTTCAGGCTAAAGCCATTATCGAAGGGCCGATCGTGCCGCTGCGGGAAGAAGGCGGCTCGAGCGTGTCGGTCGTGCTGGCGGGCAAGACGGCGCTGATTGACCGAACCGCTCCCCAACTGTACAAAAACATCAACAACGGCGACGGCCTGCCCTTCAAATACACGGACTACTACGGCAAAATGTCGCTGATGGCCGGAAACGGCAGCAAACTCAACTTCTTCGGATTCAGTTACGACGATGGTGTGCAACTGAACTTCAGAGCCGCAGACGCCGGCTCGGGCGAAACCACCAAAACCACCGATTTCAGTTGGGAAAGCGGCGGCGGCGGGCTGGATTTCACGCTCATTCCCTCCAACTCCAACACCATCGTAGCCGGTACGCTGACGTACTCCAGTTACAACTCCCGCATCGAAGAAGCCGACCGCAGCCCGCGCACCAGCGGCATCAACGGCTTTTACGGCGGCATGAACTTCACCAACTTCGACCGGAACAACGAGGTCAAATACGGCTTCGAACTGACCGGCTTCAAAACCGACTTTTCGTTTATCAACTTCCGCGGCCTGAAGATCGAGCAAATCGAAAACACCACGGAAATCAGCGTGTTTGTCCGCTGGAAACGCAAATTCGGCCCGCTCGTCATTGAACCGGGCTTCCGCCTGCAGTACTACCAGTCGCTCAGCGAAGTCTCCCCGGAGCCGCGCCTGGGCTTGAAATACAACATCACGGACAACCTCCGCTTCAAGGCAGCCGGCGGTATTTACACCCAAAACCTGCTCTCCACCGTGAATGAACGCGACGTGGTGAACCTGTTCGTCGGCTTCCTGTCCGGCCCGGAAGAAGCCGTGTACAAACCCGGCACCACCAACGAGCGCGTGGATCACCGCCTGCAGAAAGCGCTGCACGGCGTGGCCGGTTTCGAGGTGGATATTGCCGAAAATTTCGAGTTGAACGTGGAAGGGTACTTCAAGGACTTTACGCAACTCTTTGCCCTCAACCGCAACAAAACCCTGCTGACCGACCCGAACTACGTCGTGGAAACCGGCACCGCCAAAGGCCTCGACGTGTCGCTGAAATGGGAAGCCAAACGGTTTTACGTCTGGGGCGCCTACTCGCTGGGCTTCGTGACCCGTTTCGACGGCACACAGGAATACCCGCCGGTGTTCGACCGCCGCCACAACCTGAACCTCGTGACCACCTACCAAGCCGGCCCGAAACGCGAATGGGAATTCGGCGCCCGCTGGAACTTCGGTTCGGGCTTCCCCTTCACCCAGACGCAGGGTTTTTACACCAATTTCAACTTCAACGACGGCATCAGCACCGACGTGCTCGGCGGCAATGGCGACCTCGGCATCGTCTATTCCGATGCGCGCAACGGCGGACGCCTGCCGTACTACCACCGCCTCGACGTGTCGGTGAAACGCACCATCGAGTTCACCAAATACTTGAAAATGGAGGTCACCGCGTCCGCCACCAACGTGTACGACCGGGCCAACATTTTCTACTTCGACCGGGTGTATTACGAGCGCGTCAACCAGTTGCCCATCATTCCGAGCCTGAGCATGACGGTTCAGTTCTGAGGGTAGTGCTAAACCTTTCAGGTTTTAAAAATCTGGAAGGTTTAGTCTTTAACATCCAACCATGTCCGAATACAAACTCACCCAGTATTCCCACGGCGCCGGCTGCGGCTGCAAGATCGCGCCCGCCGTGCTGGATCATATTTTGAAAAATAACGGGAGCGGGCAAACGGCTTTCCCCCAACTGCTGGTCGGCAACGAGGAGCGCGACGACGCCGCCGTGTTCGACCTCGGCGACGGCACCGCGCTCGTCAGCACCACCGATTTTTTCATGCCTATCGTGGATGATCCGGAGGACTTTGGCCGCATCGCCGCCGTCAACGCTATCAGCGACGTGTACGCTATGGGCGGCACACCGCTGTTGGCCATCGCTATCCTCGGCTGGCCCATCAATTCCCTGCCGCCCGAAGTGGCTAACCGCGTGATCGAGGGTGGGCGCAAGGCCTGCGCCGAAGCCGGCATTCCGCTCGCCGGCGGCCACAGCATTGACAGCCCCGAACCGATTTTCGGCCTCGCCGTCAGCGGACGCGTGCGCCTCGAACATTTGAAAAAAAACGGCGGCGCCACACCCGGCGCCCAACTTTTCCTGACCAAACCCCTCGGCGTGGGTATCCTGACCACCGCCCAAAAAAAAGACGTTTTGCTGCCCGAACACACGCACATCGCGCCGGCAAGTATGAAAACCCTGAACAAGGCCGGCGCCCGATTCGGCCAACTGCCCTACGTGCAGGCCATGACCGACGTGACCGGTTTCGGACTGCTGGGCCACCTGTCGGAAATGTGCGAGGCGAGCCAGGCGAGTGCCGTGGTGCAATTCGATCAGGTGCCGACGATTGACCGCGCCATCCTCGATTATTACTTAGATAAAAAATGCGTACCCGGCGGCACCAACCGCAACTGGGACAGTTACGGCCACAAAATAGCGGGCGTGACCGAGCGCCAACGCCACATCCTCGCCGATCCGCAAACCAGCGGCGGCCTGCTGGTAGCCGTGGCGCCGGGCCATGAGGCAGATTTCCGGGCCGTTGCAGCCGAAGCCGGTTTTGATTTGGAACCGCTCGGGTTTCTGATTGAGCAGCAGGCGGTAGCGGTGACGGTGGTGTAGGAATGTGGGCTACTTATGTCGCGGATCAAAGAAAATGAGATAATCTCACAACGCTCGTTTCTTCCACTCTTCCGGGTTTCGGCTTTGATGGAAGACTGCCAGGATGAAAACAGCGGCCTGCTCCTGCTCAAAGAAAATGGAATAAGGAAAACGGCGGAAGTTCGCGCGGCGGATATCGTCAAGAATGGCAGGGAATTGGTGAGGATCGTGCTCTAAACGGTTTTCCAGGGTCAGGTAATCCTCAAAGCACTCCCGCTCCAGACCATCGCGCTGTAACTGATACCAAGCGATGGCTTCGTCCAATTCGGCTTCCGCCTCCGGGTGAAAATCAAGCCTGTAGGCCATACTTCTTGACCAGTTTGGCTTTTACTTGTGGCGCAGGAACAGGCTGAACCCTGCCGGATTGTAACTCCTCCAGACGGCGGTGTAGCGTTCTTTCCTGTTCCGACGTCAAGGCCAGAGCGCGTTCTTCGGTAGAAAGGACTTCCAGAAGAAATTGCATGAATTCCAGTTTCTCCAGTTTTGACAGTTTTACCGTTTCTGCTTTAAGCGTTTCGATGGTCGTCATAGACATAAGCCAGTTCAATTAAAATACAATAGTAGCCTGATTTTGGATATAAAACAAACCTGGAGCGATCATCGGACACCGGTTTGTGCAGGCAAATGTAAACCCTTACCTGGGTAATGCGTGCTCATTTTTCCACAAACCTTGCTTGTGGCGCCGGCTCATTGCAGAGCTGTCCGCTTGGGAATTCAAATGGAATCCCCGAGTAAACACCAACCGTATTACCTCCCTGGAAAATGGAACCAACGAAACAGTACCGGCTCTGGTTTTCCTGGAATATATTTCCGCGTTCAAGGCAGCTGTCATGTTCGTATTCACCAAAAAGCCATACTTTTGGGGAATAAAAACACGACAATGCCACAAATTCCACGTTTACTGCTGCCTGTCTTGCGGGAGCGTATGTTTCAGGGAAAGGCGATCGTAGTACTGGGCGCTCGGCAAACAGGCAAGACCTCGCTGGTGCAACGGCTCATCGCAGAGTTGCCCAACGGTTCGTTGTTCCTCAATGCCGACCGGCCTGAAGTGCGTCGCCAACTGACCGACGCTTCCGTAGCCGTCTTGCGCCAACTGGCTGGGGATGCCCGCGTGGTGGTCATAGACGAGGCGCAGCGTATCAAAAATATCGGACTGACGCTCAAACTGTTCACCGATGAATTGCCCCATATTCAGGTACTGGCTACCGGCTCCTCTGCTTTTGAACTGGCCAATGAAATCAACGAACCGCTTACCGGCCGAAAGTGGGAGTACTTTCTGTATCCTATTGCCTGGACCGAACTTGTGGCTGCCACGACAGCCCTTGAGGCCCGCGAACAGTTGGACACCCGGCTGATTTACGGCATGTACCCGGACATCATCAATCAGGCCGGACGAGAACGCGAGGTGCTGTTGTCGCTCTCCGGCAGTTATTTGTACAAAGACGTGTTTGAGTTCCGGGGCGTGCGCAAACCGGAAATGCTGTGGCAACTGCTCCAGGCGCTGGCTTTGCAACTGGGTGCGGAAGTCTCGTACAACGAATTATCGCAGCTGCTCGGCGTGGACAAAAACACGGTGTCGAACTACCTGGATTTGCTGGAAAAATCCTATATCATTTTCCGGTTAATGCCGCTCAGCCGAAACCTGCGCAATGAAATAAGTAGCAATCGAAAGGTGTACTTTTACGACAACGGCATCCGGAATGCCGTCCTCGAAAACTTCAGCCCTCCGGCACTCCGGCAGGACATCGGCGCCCTGTGGGAAAACTTTTTGGTCAGTGAACGCTGGAAAATCCGGCAATATGCAGGCTTGCACGGCAAACGTTATTTCTGGCGAACCAAAGCCCAGCAGGAAATTGACTATGTGGAAGAAACCGACGGGCAGTTTCGCGCCTGGGAATTCAAATGGAACCCCCGGACAAACTACCGGTTCCCGAATACATTTCTGGATGGCTACCGCCCGGTGGCCACCGAAGTGGTCACGCCCGACAACTTCGAGGAGTTTTTGACGGCATAGATACGTGCACGACAGCCGTTTTATGAAAATCAAAAATGCTGGAGTCTCACACCTCCACAAACTCCAGGTCCGCCGAAAACGAATCCTGCAAACGAAACGAAGCCCAGAAGGACAGCGCGAATACCACCGTGCCGACAGCCGCCGCCGCCCACACGGGACTGCCTGCGTAGTCGGGCTGTTTCAGCCACTGAAACGACAAGGCGATCGGCACAAAAGCCAGGCGTACGAAACTCGGCACGAGGCAAGCCGCCGTCGCCCGCAGGTTGGTGCCGAACTGCTCGGCGGCATTGGTCATAAAAACCGCCCAGAAGCCGCCGGCAAACCCGAGCAGCACCAGCAGCAGGTACAGCACCGTCACGGAATGGAAGGGCAGGAACAGGTACGCCGCCACCACCAGCGCCTGCACACCCAGAAACAGGCGCATGGCCCGCAAGCGGCTCTGCAGGCGCTGGCTCAGCAGGCCGCTGCCCAAGTCGCCCAGCGACATGCCGACATGAAACCACACCACCGCCGAGGCGGCATCCACCGGCTGCGCCAGTCCTTTGGCGCGGCCAAACTCCGGCGCCAGCAGCATCAGGATGCCCACGGCAAACCAGGTCGTGACGCCCAGCAAGGTGCTGTACAGCAGCCGCCGGAAACGTCCGGCATCGCTGAAAAAGAGGCTGATCTTGCCTTTGGCTACGCCGCCGGCATGTTGTATTTTTTGAAAAACCGGACTTTCCGACACACTCAGCCGAAGGGCCAGCAGCCCCAGCCCCAGTCCGCCGCCGATGAAATACGCCGTGCGCCAGTCGTCCACAAACCAGCCCATGCTGCCCGCCGCAATGGCGCCCGACATGCCGAAAGCCGCCACGATGGTGGTGCCGAGGCCCCGCCGCTCCTTGGGCAGACTTTCCGCCACGAGCGTGATGCCGGTGCCCAGTTCGCCGGCCAGCCCGATACCCGCGATGAACCGGCAGAGCGCGTACGCATCCACCGACTGCACGAACCCGTTGAGCAGCGTGCCGACGGCATACAGCGCGATGGACAGGTACAAGGCCCGCACCCGGCCCAGCCGGTCGCCGAGAATACCCGCTCCGACGCCGCCGACGAACAACCCGAGCATCTGGCAGTTTTGCAAAAAAAGTCCGGCATCGGTCAGCGCCTGCCCCGACAGGCCGAGCGCGCTCAGACTCTTGACCCGCACGGCGCCGAACAGCAGCAGATCAAATACATCTACAAAATAGCCGAGCGCGGATACGACTACGGCGGCGTTGAGCAGGCGCGGGTTGGGCATGGTGGCAAGCAGTCTGTTAAGATCGGAGTTGCAGACAAAGGTGTGCGTTTGGCGGCACACGCAGTGCGGGCAGTGGCGGGTTTTTTGTGGCCTGCCGGGGGTTGAGGGTGTCGGAAGGGGGTATCATTCCGTCCTGCGCGTCCCCCCCCCCGACCCCTCCCCTAAAGGGGTGGGGAGACGCGACAAACACCGTAGATTAGACTATTCCAGGTTGTTACGTGTAATCTAGGTCTCCCCGCTTGGAATCCATATGAGTACCCTGGTCTGAGCCCTGTCAACCTTAAACAAGCGCTCGTTGCGTTCGGCAAACTTCCGCATCGCAGGGCGGTACGGGTTTTTCAAGTTGATTTCCATTTTCTCCATTTCGTTTGCTCGCGCTCGCGAGCGCCTTTGGCGTGATGCGTAGCGTTTGCAAGTCTGTGACTTGCATTGCCTTGCCGCGCGTTACGTTACACGCAAGTCACAGACTTGCCGACATGCCGTATCGCGTCGCAGACGCTCACGAGCCGGTACGTTTATTTTGCCTGCCGAACACTTACGCCCAGCAAGTCACGAGCCGGCACGTTTATTTTGCCTGCCGAACACTTACGGCCAGCAAGCAGCAAGGGCGGATCAAGATTTCTGCTCTTGTCCAGATTAGAAACCATGCCTTGTCCTGAAATCACGTTACACCTCATATTTCAATAACAGCAGCACATCATCATTAAAAATATGCGTCGCCTTGACAAGGTCGAGAGAATATTCCAGTTTTGTAAAGGTCGGCTGCTTTGGAGTGAAAAATGGAGCCCAGATCGGGTTTCCATTGTAAAAATGTACTGAAAGCAACTTCCCTCCCTGCGCAAAATAAGGAAACAAATTCGCTTTTATCTCCAAGGTTGCCGCATTCGCATTCGGAATATTCAACTGATGCCACACATCCGGAAACTCCTGCTTCAAACTGACTATCCTGATCTGCAAAGGCAATTTATTGAGTTCGGTTTTCAGGGAGGCTTCAACGGCTGTCCGCAGCCCGGAATCGTACAGCGCGGTGTAGTTGATGTGGATGATCACATCCGAAATCGTGTTGTAGTCGAACGGTCTGACCGTATTGGGCAACTCGAGCGACCATTTGCTGTTGGCCGCGCCGCCGCCCTCGAACGGCAAATAGCGCACATCCTGGAAATTGAGTTCGAACTGCCCGCCGTCGTTGTTGGCCGAACTGGTAGCGATGGCGGTGTGGGCAAAATTGGGCCCACTGAACAGTTCCGAGTTCGCCCCGGCGCTGGTGCGAATCTGGCTGCTGTCCAGCGACAAGCGCGCCGGTACATTGGCATACGGCCCGACCACGGCGGGAACCGTGACACTCACCGACTTGATCCGGCGCTTGTAATGCCCCGGATAACTGATGTCGAACGC
>JAEUUV010000330.1 GCA_016787285.1 Saprospiraceae bacterium
CAATCGGTCAACCTGCGCTGGCGAAAACAGGGCGATGCCACCTGGAATCTCGTGCCCGGCGCCACCAGCCCGTATCTGCTCAGCGGGCTTGACGCGTGTACCGCGTACGAAATCTCCCTGCGCGCCGGCTGTACAGGCAACCTGTCGAGCGTCTGGTCGGAACCCCGCATATTTACCACCGAAGGTTGCTGCTCCACGCCGGTCGGCATTGTGCTTACCAACACCGCCGCCACAGCGGCCAACCTGTCGTGGTCGGGGCCGCTCACGGCAAACGGCTACCGGGTCAGCGTCCGGGCGCCCAATGGCGATACCGTTGTTTATCTGCCTGTACAAAACAGCCTTTCGTTAGTCGGCCTCAGCCCCTGTACCAACTATTTTGTTGAAATTCAGGCGCTATGCGGAACCGACTCCGTTTCCGGCACAGCCGCTTTTCAATTTATGACTACCGGCTGTGGCGCTTGCACCGATATAACTTATTGCACCGCCGGCGCCGGCTCGGCCAAAGACGAATGGATCGCCGGGGTGGAAATCGGCTCCTGGAGCCACTCCCCCGGCGGCGGCACAGGTTACAAAAATTTCACTTCGGGAATCCTGGGTACGCTGCCCGAAATCGTGCCGGGTGTGAGTTTGCCCATTACCCTTTCGCCAGGTTTTTCCGGATTGCCGTACAAGGAGCATTTCCGGGTGTACATTGACTACAACACGGACGGCGATTTCAATGACCCGAACGAACTAGCCTTCGATCCCGGTTTCAGCAGCGACATGCCGATTTCAGGGCAGATCAACCCACCTTCCGGCATGGCTTGGGGGACAACCCGCATGCGCATCCTGATGAAATACAAAGGCCCGCAAGGCGCCCCGCCGCTCCCCTGCGAAACCTTCGAGTTCGGGCAGGTGGCAGACTACTGCGTACACCTCGGGCCGGCGGTTTTTTCGACCCAACAACGAGGCGAAGTACGAACCCTGTCGGTGCAACCACAGCCGGCAAATCACCAGGCTTGGGTGCAGTTACCGGAAAACAACCCGAAATTATCGCGTTTTTTTGTGGCAAATCCGGTTGGGCAAGTGGTACATACCGAGACCATTCAGCCGGGAACGTCCGGTTTGATACTTGATGTTGCCCGTTATGCGCCCGGGCTTTACCTGCTTTACCTGAAAACCGAAACCGAAACCTGGCAGCAAAAACTGCTGATCGTTCGTCCATAACCCAACTCGTTTTACCATGAAAATCCGCTGCGACCAACACTCCATTCGCCTGCGCCTCCGAAAATCCGAACTCGTGCAACTACGTGCCGAAAAGTGGCTCGAAACCAGCGTGCATTTCCCGGGCGGGCAGGTATTCGCCTGGGAACTGGCCTTACTGGAGCATGCCCCTGACATCGAGGCGCACTTCTCCGAAGGCCGCATCCGGGTGCAGGTGCCCGAAGCACAGGCGCTGAACTGGATGGACACCGAAACCGTCGGCATGGAGTGCTTCCTGCCTGCAGGCGGTGGGCCATCGCTACATATTTTGATTGAAAAAGATTTCCCCTGCAAAGACCGGCCCGACGAGGACAAAAGTGATTTTTTCACCGAACTGGCCGAAGACGCGCCCGTGAAGTGCTGACGTATGCCACTGCTTTTTATCCGACATATTGCTCTGGATTCCGGGCAGGTACGCACGTTCGGCGTCTGGCAGATTGCTGAAGACGAACGGTATTTCCGCGAAGACCTGCACCTGACTCCGGAAGAGGAGGAAGACCTGGCACGCTACAAGGGCATCCGGCGGCTGGAGTGGCTGGCCGGACGCCGGCTTCTGCACCTGCTGACGGGCGCCGACGTGCGCTTACCTTTAGGGAAAAATGCCTTCGCCAAGCCGTTTTTCCTGCACCGGCCCGAACTGCACTGCTCCCTGAGCCACTCGCACGGCATTGTCGGCGCCATGCTTGCCGAGGAAGTTTGCGGCTGCGATTTGCAGGTTCTGGTGGACAAAATGCCCCGCCTGGCAGGCAAATTCCTGCACCGCGACGAGGATTCATTTCTGCATACGTTTCCAACTACGACTCGCTTCGACCTCCTGCACGTGTTTTGGACCGCCAAGGAAAGTCTGTACAAAGCCTACGGTTTGAAAGAACTGGATTTCAGGGATCACCTGCGCGTCGAACCTTTTGAGTGGACGGGCCAAAGTGCCGAAACAACCGGCTGGGTACAAAAAGACAATTTCCGGCAAGCCTACCGCCTCCACTTTGAAAAAACCGGTTTGCCGGACGACACCGGGGCGTTTGTCTGGACAATTTGTGTGCAAAACTATTCCGAAACCTGAACCTCTCAGGTTTTTTTTAAACGACCTGTTGGTTTTTGGGAAAAGGCATCTACCTTTGCGCTCCGAATTTTTGTACCGTATATAATTTCTATTTCGATCAGCGATGAAACGTACTTATCAACCGTCCCGCCGCGCCCGCAAGAACAAGCACGGATTCCGCAGCCGAATGGCGACCAAGAATGGCCGCAAACTGATTTCGCGCCGCAGAAAGCAAGGCCGCTACAAACTCACCGTTTCCGACGAGAAGCGCTTGAAATAATACGCCGCCCCAATTTTGGTAGCCAATTACCAGGATCAAAGTCGTCAGTATGCATGGTGCAAACTGACGACTTTGTTTATTTTTGGCCCTGCCGCAGCGCACCCGAAACATGCATACGTTTTCCCGCAGCGAACGCCTGAAAAGCCACGCGATCATCGGACGTTTGTTCCGGGAAGGCAATTCGTTTATCGCGTACCCGCTGCGCGTGGTCTGGCTGGCTGTCCCGGATTCCGACCCGGCTCGAGCCTTTTTTGAAGAAAATCGCGCCCAATTGGCCATTTCGGTACCCAAGCGCGTGTTTAAAACCGCCGTTTCCCGAAACCGGATGAAACGCCGCATCCGCGAGGCATACCGGCTGCACAAGCACGAACTTTACGCCAAATTAGCGGCTACCGATCAGCGCATAGCGCTCATGCTCGTGCT
>JAEUUV010000037.1 GCA_016787285.1 Saprospiraceae bacterium
CGTAAATTGCAGCCGATTGTAACAAAAGAAATTAGCCGTATGCCAGTCAAATTTGATATTGCCACAGATGAACTCTACCTCGAAGGTATCGAGAAAGGTATCGAGCAGCAGCGGCACGAGTCCGTGGTCAACTTGCTGAAGTTGGGCAAACTTACCGTGGAGGAAATTGCATTGGTCGCTGCCGTCACGATTGAGTATGTCAAAAAGGTGCAGCGCGAACTTTCCAAAAAATAGCACCGCGCAAATGACTGCTCTAAAAACCTGAATTTTTACCTTTGCCGCATCATGTTCCAAACCATAATTTCCAGCAGCATTATTATTCGTCCCGGTGCGCACACCTGACACGGTAAGGCTGTTTGGAAAAAACACAAGACCCCGCCCGGTGTGCATACCCGGACGGGGTCTTTCAGTTTTATATCTTTGCGGCCCTTAACAGGATTAGTCGCTATCAACATAAGCAAGTCATGTCAAAGAAGATAAGGCGCACAGAATTTGTCAAATGGATGGGGCCTATTTTAGATGCGCTCCGTGACCTCGGAGATTCCGGCAAGCCTGCGGAAGTCTCGCAACGCATTGCGGAAAAATTGAAGATTCCGGATAATGTCTTGGATGAAACATTGAAGTCCGGAGCCAATAGATTTCACAACCAAGTCCAATGGGCAAGACAGTATCTGGTTTGGGATGGGTATCTGGACTCGTCGAAACGTGGCACTTGGAAACTGACGGAGAAAGGCAAGGGCGCAAAATTGACCGAGGACGAAGCCCACAAGATTTTTCTGAAATGGGTAGCCATTTTCCAGGCCAACCGAAGAGGCGAATCCGTTGAGGAAATATCCAAAGAACAGGAAGAGGTGGCACCAGAAGCCTTCGAGCGCGAGTTTTCAACCAATTTGCTGGAGGTGCTCCGAAGTCTTAGCCCATCGGGTTTTGAAAAAGTATGCAAGGAACTTTTACGGGAGCATGGTTTTGAAAACGTGGTAGTCACCGGGAAATCTCATGACGGAGGCATTGATGGTTACGGAACATTGGAGATCAACCCGTTCGTTTCCTTCAAAGTCTTGTTTCAATGCAAAAGGTACAAAGGCTCGGTATCCCGCTCAGAAGTCGGAGATTTTAGAAATGCCATGATTGGCCGTGCCGAAAAGGGCATTATTATGACCACAGGCACTTTTTCTCAGGAAGCGATCAAGGAAGCCTCGCGAGACGGCGCGCCAAAAATTGAACTGATTGATGGCATCAGGCTTGTCGAAATGTTTGAAAAAGTTGAATTAGGGTTGATTCCCAAAACCGTATTTGAAGTTGACCTGGCATACTTTGAGCCGTTTATGAAATGAAAAATTCAATTTGTCCAACAACTTGTTAGACAAATTTTCAACTCAAAAAGTGCTCACATGATCTGTTTAGCAACTTGCTAAACAAATTTCACAGGAGCCAAAAACCATTCGAATCAATCGAACTAATCGAATCAATCGAACTACATGTACCGCGAATTCAAACACCTCCACCTCCCCTCCATAGACGCCGAAATCCGCCAGTTCTGGGAGGACGAAAAGATTTTTGAGCAATCTGTCCGGCAGCGGCCCACCGACCGCTCCTTCGTGTTTTACGAAGGCCCGCCCTCGGCCAACGGCAAACCCGGCATTCACCACGTCATGGCCCGTACGGTCAAAGACCTGTTTTGCCGCTACCGCACGCTGAAAGGCTACCGCGTAGAGCGCAAAGGCGGCTGGGATACCCACGGCCTGCCTATCGAACTGCAGGTGGAAAAAGAACTCGGTATCACCAAGGAGGACATCGGCAAAAAAATATCCGTGGACGCCTACAACGCGGCCTGCCGGAGCACGGTCATGCGTTACAAAGACCTCTGGGACGACGTGACCCGCAAAATGGGCTACTGGGTGGACCTCGACAACCCGTACATCACCTTCGAAAACGACTACATTGAGTCGGTGTGGTGGCTGCTCCGGCAGTTGTACGACAAAAAAACAGCCTCCGGCGAGTCCTTTCTCTACAAAGGCTTTACCATCCAGCCGTTCAGTCCGGCGGCAGGTACCGGCCTGTCGAGCCATGAACTGAACATGCCCGGGACGTACAAGGAAGTGACGGATATTTCGGCAATAGCCATGTTCAAAGTGGTTCGGAACTCCAGTTCCGAACACCTGTTCGAGTCCGAAACCGAAGACCTGCGCATCCTCGCCTGGACGACCACCCCTTGGACGCTACCCAGCAACGTGGCGCTCACCGTCGGGCCGAATATTGAGTACGTCAAAGTGCAGACCCTCAGCCCCTACACCGGCCAACCGGTGAGCGTGGTACTGGCCAAACCGCGCTTGGCAGCCTACTTCAACCCCGAAGACGAAGGGCAGCCGCTCGACGGCTTCAAGGTTGGCGATAAAAAACTGCCGTATCGTGTGGCGAAAAACGACATCCCCGGCAGCGCCCTCGTCGGCATCCGCTACGAACAACTGCTGCCCACGCCCGCCGCGAGCACGCCGGAACTGGAAGCCAACGCCTTCCGCGTCATCCCCGGCGACTGGGTGACCACCGAAGACGGTACCGGCGTGGTACACACCGCGCCCTACTTCGGCGCCGACGACTTTCGGGCCTGCAAAGCCGCCGGTGTGCCGTTCATCGGCTTGCCCAACGCCAAGGCGCCCGACTTGCCCTTCCCGCTCGTGGATCGCCAGGGCAAATTTGTGGACGAGGTGCCGGAGTTCGGCGGGCGCTTCGTCAAGGCCGAATACTACCCCGTCGAGGTGCAAAAAGACAAGGAATTCAAACCCACCGACCTGCTCATCGCCTTGCGCCTGAAGGAGGACAACAAGGCGTTCAAAATCGAAAAATACAAACACACCTACCCCCACTGCTGGCGCACCGACAAACCCGTGCTGTACTACCCGCTCGACTCGTGGTTCGTGCGCGCCTCGGCGGCCAAAGAACGCATGGCCGAACTCAACCGCACCATCAACTGGAAACCCGCCAGCACCGGCACGGGCCGCTTCGGCCAGTGGCTCGACAACCTGCAAGACTGGAACCTTAGCCGCTCGCGGTACTGGGGGGTGCCGCTGCCGATCTGGCGCACGGAGGATGCGGAAGAAGAAATTTGCATTGGGTCCGTGGAGCAGTTGCGGGCCGAGGTGGAGAAGGCGGTGGCGGCGGGCTTTATGCGGGAGAACCCGTACAACCCCACCCCCAACCCCTCCCCCGGGGGGGAGGGGGGCATGCCCTCTGCATCAGTTTTGCATCCCGGTAATGAAAACAAGAATAATAGCTCGGGTCAAGCCCCCCTCCCCCCCGGGGGAGGGGTTGGGGGTGGGGTTGATTTGCACCGCCCCTACATTGACGACATCATCCTAGTTTCCCCTTCCGGCAAACCCATGCGCCGCGAACTGGACCTCATTGACGTCTGGTTCGACTCCGGCTCCATGCCCTACGCCCAGTGGCACTATCCGTTTGAAAATCAGGAAATTTTCAAAAACAACTTTCCGGCGGACTTCATAGCCGAAGGCGTGGACCAAACCCGCGGCTGGTTTTACACTCTGCACGCCATCGCTACAATGGTGTTCGATTCGGTGGCGTTCAAAAACGTCGTGTCCAACGGCCTCGTGCTCGACAAGGAGGGCAACAAAATGTCCAAGTCCAAGGGCAATGTCGTGGATCCGTTTCTCACCATTGAGGAGCACGGCGCCGACGCCACGCGCTGGTACATGATGGCCAACGCCAACCCCTGGGACAACCTCAAGTTCGACCCCGCCGGTATCGTGGAGGTGCGCAATAAGCTGTTCGGTACCCTTTACAACACCTACAACTTCTTTGCCCTGTACGCCAACCTCGACGGGTTCCGCATGGACGAGCAAAACGTACTGCCCCGCGAGCACCGCACCGAACTGGATCGCTGGATCATCTCCAAACTGTACTCCTTGGTGGCCGACTACCACGCGGCCATGGACGACTACGACGTGACACGCGCCTGCCGTGCCATCGAGGATTTTGTGGACGAACACCTGTCCAACTGGTACGTGCGTCTCTCGCGCAGGCGTTTCTGGAAAGGAGAAATGGGTGAGGATAAATTAGCCGCTTACCAGACTCTGTTCGAGTGTCTCATGGTCACGGGCCAACTGATGGCCTCCGTGGCGCCGCACTTTTCCGACTGGTTGTACCGCAACCTGACCGCGCCGATAAAAGACGTGGCCAAGCAAAAAAACACCCCGCTGCGCCACGACTCCGTACACCTGACCGACCTGACGCTGCCCGACCCGGCCAAAGTGGACCCGGCGTTGGAAAAGCGCATGGACTACGCCCAGCGCATCTGCTCGTTAGCGCTCAGCATTCGCAAAAAGGAAAAACTGCGTGTTCGCCTGCCCTTGCAAAAAATCCTGCTGCCGGTGCTCGACGAGGCGTTCATCGCTGAAGTGGACGGCGTGAAAGACCTGATCCTGTCGGAAATCAACGTGAAGGAAATCGAGTACATCACCGACGCGACGGGCTTGCTGAAAAAAGGCGCCAAAGCGAATTTCAAAACCCTCGGCGCCAAACTTGGCAAGGACATGAAAGCCGCAGCGGAACTGATCGCCAATTTCACCAACGAGGAAATCAACGCACTGGAAAAATCCGGCGCGCTGGAAATTGTGCTCAACGGTAATGCCTACACGCTCACGCCCGACGACATGATCGTGAGCACGGAAGACCTGCCCGGCTGGAAAACGGCCTCGGACGGGGAGTTGACGGTGGCGCTGGATGTGACCCTCACGCCCGAACTTTTAGCCGAAGGCACCGCCCGCGACCTCGTCAACCGCATCCAGAACATCCGTAAGGATAAGGATTTCAACGTGACCGACCGCGTCGTGGTCACGCTGGAACGCCACCCCGCCCTGTTGGATGCCGTGGAGAAATTCCGCGACTACATCAAGGCGGAAGTGCTGGCCACGGATTTGGTGCTGGCGGATGCCGTGGACGGCGGGGAGAGGATTGAACTGGAAGAGGGTGAGGGAATCGGCGTGTCGGTGGTGGTGGCATAAGGGGCCAATGGCCTACCTTCGCCCCCGCAACAACCGACACGCACCATGCGCTTTTTCCTCTTCCTGCTCCCTGGCCTGCTCGCCGCTGCGCTGAACGCCCAAACGGACTCTGTCCCGCCCCTGAACCGTGAACTCCTGCGCTATGCCGACCCCTTCGTGGGCACCGACGCGCATGGGCACACCTTTCCCGGCGCCACGGCGCCCTTCGGCATGGTGCAACTCAGTCCCGACACCCGGCTCGAAGGCTGGGACGGCTGCTCCGGCTACCACTATTCGGACAATAAAATCTACGGGTTCAGCCACACCCACCTGAGCGGTACCGGCGTGCCCGACTACTGCGACCTGCTGTTTCAGCCGTTCATGCGGGAAAACAACTTGCAACCGGAGACGTACGTCACGCCTTTTGACAAAAAAACCGAGTTTGCCGAGCCGGGCTACTACGCCGTGGAACTCGGCGAAGGCAACGACCGCATTTCCGTGGAACTCACCGCCACCGACCGGGTGGGTGTTCACAAGTATGTGTTCCCGGCCAACCGCGAGTTCGGACACATCCTGCTCGACCTGCGCCACCGCGACCAGGTGCTCACGTCCAGCCTCACCGCCGTCAGCGACCGCGAACTGGTGGGCTACCGCGTGTCCAGTTCCTGGGCCAGAGACCAGCGCCTGTATTTCGCCATCCGGTTCTCAAGGCCGTTTTTCAATGTCCGCATCTTCGACATGACCAAAGACCCGATCATGTCGCAGCGTACGGTGAACAGCAAGGCTATCGTGTCGCTTTTGGATTTTTACAGTTACGAAGGCACGCCCGTGGTGGTCACGGTGGCCCTTTCTGCCGTGAGTGTGCAAAACGCCCGACTGAATCTCGACGCCGAGTGCAACCACTTCGATTTCAACCGCGTGCGCGCCGAAACGCAGGCCAAATGGGCCAAACAACTTGGAAAGATCACCGTCGAAGGCGGCACCGAGGCCCAGAAACGCACATTTTACTCGGCACTGTACCACACCATGCTGGCCCCGAATATTTACTCCGACGTGAACGGCCAGTACCGTGGTCGAGACAAAGAGGTGCACCAGGCTGTCGGCCACGAGGTGTACACGGTGTTTTCCTTGTGGGATACCTACCGTGCCACCAAGCCGCTGTTCACCATCCTCGAACCCCGGCGCACCAACGATTTTGTGCAAACCTTCCTGCGCCAGTACGAGCAGGGCGGCCTGCTGCCGGTGTGGGAACTCAGCGCCTGCGAAACCGACTGCATGATCGGCAACCACGCCATTCCCGTCATCACCGACGCCTGGCGCAAAGGCATCCGGGCCTACGACAAAAACCTCGCCCTCGAAGCCATGCTGGCCAGCGTCAACCACGACCGTTACGGCCTGAATTGGTACAAAAAACTCGGCTACATCCCCTCCGATCAAGAGCCGGAATCGGTGTCCAAAACCCTCGAATATGCCTACGACGACTGGTGTGTAGCCGAATTTGCCCGCGCTATCGGGCGGCAGGACGTGGCCGACACCTTTCTGCAGCGGGCGCAGTTTTACAAAAACCTGTATGACCCCTCCACCGGCTTTTTCCGCGCCCGCAACAACTCAACCTGGCACGCACCGTTCGATCCCTTTGAGGTCAATTTCAACTACACTGAAGCCAATGCCTGGCAGTATCGCTTTGCCGCTCCACAGGATGTATCGGGCATGATGCGCCTGTTCGGCGGCAAGGAAGCCTTTGTAAAACAACTCGATGCGCTGTTCACGGCACAACCGAAAACCACCGGCCGCCAACAAGCAGATATTACCGGCCTTATCGGCCAGTACGTGCAGGGCAACGAACCCAGCCACCACATGGCCTACCTGTACAACTACGCCGGTCAACCCTGGAAAACCCAGCAGCGCGTGCGCCAGATTCTCGACGAGCAATACACCGATAAACCCGACGGCCTGAGCGGCAACGAGGACTGCGGCCAGATGTCGGCTTGGTATGTGTTATCGGCAATGGGTTTTTACCCAGTGACCCCCGGCAGCCCGGAGTATGTCATCGGCACACCGTTGTTTGACAAAGCCACGATTCATTTGGACAATGGAAAAACCTTCACGGTATCGGCCAAAGGCGCTTCGACGAAGCGGAAATACATCCAGCAGGCGTTCCTGAACGGGCAGCTCTGGAGCAAAACCTGGTTTACCCACGACGACCTCGTGGCCGGCGGCGAACTCCGGTTCGACATGACGGACAAGCCTTCCGCCTGGGGAAAATCCGTAGCGGATTGCCCTGTGGCCGAGATCAATGCTCCGGCGCTGGTGCCCGTGCCGTTTATCGCCGAGGCCAAACGCGTGTTTCAGGACAAACAAACCATCCAACTCGGCTGCGCCGATCCGGAAGCCGTCATTTTTTACACCCTCGACGGCAGCGAACCCAGCCGCGATTCCTCGGCCCGGTACAACAAACCGCTCGTGCTGACGGAGACGACCAAAATCCGGTTCATGGCAGTGCGTGGCGACCGTCCGAGTGCAGCGGATGAAGCCGAATTTTTCAAACTGCGCTCCGACCTGCGTGTGCTGCGCCTCGGCACCAAGTACAGCAACCAATACACTGGTGGCGGCGACCAGGCTCTGGTAGACCTGATGCCCGGTGGCGCCGATTTCCGCTCGGGACGCTGGCAGGGCTACGAAGGCGCCAACCTCGACGCGGTACTCGACCTCGGCAGCAAAAAGCCGATACGCCGGGTGCAGGCGAATTTTTTGCAGGACGAAAACGCCTGGATTTTTTACCCGATCAAAGTCTCAATCGAAGTATCCGACGACGGCAAAACCTTCCGCCCGGCAGGAGAGGTACTGAACGACGTGCCGCACACTGCCACAGGCTCGTTGCAGAAAAAATTCGCTGTCGAATTTCTGGAAGGCACAGCAGCCCGGTATGTGCGGGTGGTGGGGCACAGCCTGATCAAATGCCCGGAGGACCACAAGGGAGCGGGTAGTTTATGTTGGATTTTTGCCGATGAGGTGTATGTGGAGTAGGTTGACTTTCAATACAAAACCGGCATGAAATCCTCGCTTTAAATTTTAAAAAATATGTGGTTGAATGCGTTGTTTCGTCCATCGGTATAGTGCCCGGGTGTAATTTGCGGTGCAATACCCATTGTTCAACATGCATCGCTAACCAAAAAATATCATGGTACAAATTGCCAATCCCATCTACGACGTCGTGTTCAAATATTTGATGAACGACGAGAAAGTAGCCCGGCTGCTGTTGTCGGCTATCATCGGCAAGGAAGTCGTATCGCTCGAATTCAGGCCCACAGAGCATCATTTTCCGGTAGGCGAACTGCTGGCAGTTTTGCGCATGGATTTCAGCGCCCGGATCACCGACGAGAACGGCAAGCAGGAGTTGGTCATCATTGAGTTGCAAAAAGCCAAAATTGCCAGCGACATTATGCGTTTTCGCCGCTACCTTGGCGAGCAATATTCCAATAAGGAAAATTTGGTGCGCGAGCCGGCGCCGGAGTATCCGTACCGAAAAGCTCTTCCGATTCTCAGTATTTATTTTTTGGGGCATACCCTCGAATATGCCAGGGCGCCTGTTTTGCGGGTCAACCGGTTCTATATTGATGCGGCTACCGGCGAACAGATTTTGCAAAAAGAGCCGTTTATTGAAAGCCTGACACACGACAGCGTCATCATCCAGATTCCGTACCTGAAAGGACACCGTCGAAACGAACTGGAACAGCTGCTTGCCTTGTTTGACCAGTCAGGCGCTACCGATGATCCGCATTTTTTGACCATCAACGAACTTGATTTGCCCGAGCGGTACCGCCCCTTGCTGCGTCGGCTCCAAACGGCGACAGCCGACCCGATTGTACGCCAGAACATGGATGCCGAAGATGATTTGATCGAAGAGATAAAAGACTATCAGCGGCTTATTACCGAGAAGGAATATCTCCTTTCGGAAAAGGATACTCTCCTTTCGGAAAAGGATACTCTCCTTTCGGAAAAGGATACTCTTCTTTCGGAAAAGGATAAAGCGATTATGGACAGCCGGCAAACAATTTTCGAACAAAAAAAGCAGATTGAGGCGGCCATCAAGGGTATGTTTGAAGCAGGAATTGACATCAAGCGCCTGGCAGATATGTTCGGGATGAGCGAATCGGCAATAGCCGCAATGGTATACCCCAAGTAGTACGGGAATGAAAAAAATGCTGAGCCTCGCCGCCGGAGTATGCAGGGGTGCGGCGCATTCCGCTACCTTTGTTGCGTCGCAAATGCGGCACATTCAACGTTTTTTCCGTGCGCCTCCTAATTCTGCTTCTTCTAGTTGCCTTTTCTACCGGCCCGCGAAGCCTCGCGCAGGGGCTTGAGGATTTGGAGCATTCCGTGGCAGAAGCGGACGAATTATTGCAACAAGCCCGCGGGGCGCAAACCGCCCGGGACAGTTTTGACAGAGCAAGCCAAAGCCTGGCCATTGCCCAGGATTTGCGTTACGAAGGGGGCATTGCCCGCGCGGCAGTGCTCCTGGCACAGGTTTGCGTGCGTACCAACCGTATCGAGGACGCCCTCGAGTTTTATTTGCAGGCGGAAGAAAAATTAGCCCCCGGAGAGACATCTCTGCCGCTCGTGCTGGACCGATCCACCCTGCTGGATGTCTACTTGGGCCTCGGCGACCTGTTTTTTCAGGAAAAACTGTACGGCAATGCGCGCCGGTACTACCGCAAAGCCGCTGAACATGCACAGAGCAACAACATACTTTTTGAAAAAATAGCCGACACCTTTTTACACGAAGGCCGCTACGACAGCACCGAACTGATTTACGGGCCGCTCATCATCCGCTATGAACTGGAAGGCGATTACCCGCGTCTGGTGCAGATTTATCAGAAACTGGCAAATGCCGAAGGTCGGGCGCCGGACGACACTACCGGCTTAACCTACTACCGGCGAATCGAGGCCATCCTCGACACACACGGCATGCCCGAAGAACGCGCCGTGATGTACAACAATGTAGGCAAGCAGTACGCCGTGCGCGATGACTACAAACGCGCCCTGGAATATTTTCTGAAAGCAGCACTTCAATGCAAGTACAGCAACTGCGATTACAAACACATCGTGTACACCAACCTTGGCATCGCATTGCACAACACCGGCCAAACAAAGGCAAGTATAGATACCTTGATAGAGGCTGTAAAAGACGTTAAAAAACAAAAAAATCAGTTCCATCTGGCTGATCTGGAACATCTTATCGCCAAAACATACCTGAGTGACGGGGATGTTTATAACGCCCTGACACACGTCAACGAAGCCATCCGGCTGGCACGTGAAACCAAACAAAAGGAAGTGTTGGCCCGCAGTTACAGCACGGCCGCCGATGTGTACTACCGGCTTTACGACTTCAAAAAAGCCTACGAAGCCTACAAAGAATACCTGACCCTGGCAGAATCCATGCGCCAGCAAAATCAGGCGCGCCAGCAACGTATCGAACAGCAACGCGCCCAACTGAACGCCGCCGAAAGCCAGATCAAGTACATCCTCGCGCGGCAATACCTCAAGGAAAACGAACTCCGGGCCGCGCGCTACGAAGCCGAACGCCTCGAACTGAAAAACAAAAACCTCGAACTGGATCAGCAGCGCAAGGAAAACGAACTGCTGTACCTGAGCGCTCAAAAGGACGCCAACGAGGCGCAATTGCGCGAAAAAACCTTCCAGATTCTTCAGGCCAGATTTGAAGCACAGAAGGCCGAAGCCGAAAAAAAGGAACTGCTCATCAGGGGTTTGCGGCAACAGGAGCACATCGCGCTCGTGCAGCGCCAGACCGACAGCGTGCGCGTGGCACAACTCCGTCAGGACCAGGCGTTCCAGCAGCGCGAACAGGAAAACTTCAAACGGTTCGCTTACGGTATCGGCGGCCTCGGCCTCCTGACGGTGCTGGTGATGAGCCTCAGTTGGTGGTTTGCCCGCCGCTCCAGCCGGCGTATGAAGGCCAAAAACCGGGAAATCGAAAATCAGAAAAACCAAATCGAGGAAGAACGGCACAAGAGCGACCGGCTCCTGCTCAATATTCTGCCCGGTGAGGTTGCCCAGGAACTGCGCGTACACGGGTATGCCACACCCCGTTTTTACGAACGCGCCACCGTCGTGTTCACCGATTTTCTGAATTTTACCAGCCTGTCGGAAAAACTAAGCCCGGAGCAACTCATTGACGAACTGGACGCCTGTTTCCTCGGCTTCGATGAAATCTGCGAGCGCCATGGCCTTGAAAAAATCAAAACCATCGGCGACGCCTACATGTGCGCCGGCGGCTTGCCCGTACCCAACGACACCCACCCCGAAGACGCCGTCAGCGCCGCCCTCGAAATGATGGAGTGGCTCCAAAAACGCAACGAAACCAACCCCGCAGCCGTGTTCACGGCCATGCGCGTGGGCGTACACACCGGTCCTGTCATCGCAGGGGTGATCGGCAAAAACAAATTCGCCTACGACATCTGGGGCGACGCCGTCAACCTCGCTTCCCGCCTCGAAGAACTCGGAGAACCAGGTCGTATTAATATTTCCGGCGCTACCTGGGAAGCCGTCAAACACCGGTTCCCCTGCACCTACCGCGGCAAAAAGGAAGTGCATAACAAAGGACTGGTGGACATGTATTTTGTCAATTCAGCGCGTGATTGATTATATCCGGCATTTGGCGGCATTCGGTTGCCGGATTCGGGCAGTCGTCAAAGCCGATTTGAATAAAACCCGGACATAACTACATTTTTGCCGAAATCCTGCGATTTCAAAAATCCGAAATCAACTCGTATAGCACCTGTCATTGAAGCATGAACACGATCATTATCGAGGACGAGAACCTCACCGCCCAGCGCCTGGAGGGTATGCTGAAAAAATACGATCCCGGCATTCAGGTACTGGCTACGCTGCCCTCGGTGGCAGAGTCGGTGGAATGGCTGCGCAAAAACGAGGCGCCCGATCTCGTGTTCATGGACATCCACCTCGAAGACGACCTGTGCTTCAAGATTTTTGAACTAGCGCCGCTCACCTCGCCGGTCATTTTCACCACGGCGTACGACGAGTACATGATCAAGGCGTTCAAAGTCAACAGCATTGATTACCTGCTTAAACCCGTCAACCTGCTGGAACTGATTGCAGCGCTCGACAAGTACAAGGCATTGAAAGAGCGCTTTGCCAAACCCGACTTCGATACCCTGCTCCAGTACATCGGCCAGCGCGAACCGGAGTACAAAACGCGGTTTATGATTACCGTGGGCAACAAAATCCGCAGCATTGAAACAGTGGACATCGCGTATTTCTACTCCGATGAAAAAATTACCTTCATGGTCACCCGCGACGGCCAGCACCTGCCCATTGATTTCAGCCTCGACAAACTGACCACCCTGCTCGATCCCAAACACTTCTTCCGCATCAGCCGCCAGTACCTCGTCGGCTTCGGCGCCATTCAGGCAGTGCTCACCCATTTCAAGGGCAAACTCAAACTCGAACTTGCGCCCAAGGCACGCCACGAAGTATTCGTCAGCGGCGACCGGATGACCGATTTCAAGGACTGGTTAGGCAAGTAATGCGGGTAGCGATAAATTTTTGGGCAGGATGTGTAACATTTGTGCCGCCGCCGGTTTCCAACAGCCATTCCGACGGCAGCGCGTATTTCCGCAAACCAACCCAAATTCTTTCCCTGCATGGAAAAAGTTTCGATTACCAACCTGCAACCGGAGCACTATCAGGAATTGCTCAGGGCGATGAAAGCCTCGTACCCCGGCTGGGCCGGCTCCTACTGGGAGCGCGGCACCATTGAGCATCTGTTGCACATTTTCCCCGAAGGCCAGTACGTCGTGCTGGTGGACGGCAAAGTGGTCGGCTGCGCCTTGTCCATCATTGTGGACTACGACAAATACGGCGACGAACACACCTACGACCAGATCACCGGCAACGCTACCTTCAATACCCACGACCCCGATGGCGACGTGCTGTACGGGATCGAAATTTTCATTGACCCCGCCTACCGTGGCCTGCGCCTGGGCCGCCGCCTGTACGACGCCCGCAAAGACCTCTGCGAACACCTGAACCTCAAGGCCATCGTGTTCGGCGGGCGCATCCCCAACTACCACAACTACGCCGAAGTAATGTCGCCGCGCGAATACATCAGCAAGGTCAGGATGAAGGAAATCCACGATCCGGTGCTGAATTTCCAGTTGTCGAACGACTTCCACGTCAAAAAAATCTTGCGCAACTACATGCCCGGCGACGAGCAATCGCAGGATCATGCCACGCTGCTCCAGTGGGACAACATCTACTACCAGCGCGAAAATCGCCACATGCCGCCCCGCAAAACCTACGCCCGCCTCGGCCTGGTGCAGTGGCAAATGCGGCCATACCACGACCTCGACGAGCTGTTCCTGCAGGCTGAATATTTCGTGGACATGATTTCGGCCTACAAATGCGACATCGCCGTGTTTCCCGAATTTTTCAACGCGCCGCTCATGGCCGAGCACAACCATCTGCGCGAAGCCGAGGCCATTCGACTGCTGGCCCGACACTCGGACGCCATCCGCGAGCGCTTTTGCGAACTGGCCGTGCGCTACAACGTGAACATCGTGACCGGAAGCCTGCCCGAAATGGAAGGCGACCGCCTCTACAACGCCGGCTATTTTTGTCACCGCAGCGGACAGTCGGAGCGCTATGTGAAAATTCACGTCACCCCCGCCGAAACCAAGTACTGGGCCATTTCCGGCGGCGACAACCTGAACATCTTCGACACCGACGTGGGCAAAGTGGGCGTGCTCATCTGCTACGATTCGGAGTTTCCCGAACTGGGGCGCCTGCTGGCCGAACAGGGTATGCAAATCCTGATCGTGCCGTATTTGACCGACACCCAGAACGACTACATGCGCGTGCGGCTCTGCTCGCAGGCTCGTGCTATCGAAAACGAATGCTATGTGGCCATCACAGGTTCGGTAGGCAATCTGCCCCAGGTGGAAAACATGGACTTGCAGTATTCCCAGTCGGCGGTGCTCACGCCCTGCGATTTCGCCTTTCCGTCCAACGGCGTGAAAGCCGAGGCCACCCCGAATACGGAAATGGTGCTCATCGCCGACGTGGATATGGAACTGCTCTCCGAACTGCACCACCACGGTTCGGTGCGCAACCTGAAAGACCGACGCGAGGACTTTTACGAGGTCCGCCTGAAACCGTCAACCGAACGCAATACGGCCCGGAACCACGGCTAATCTGCTCATAATGTTGTTATCGGCGGGATGCCGGCAGCAGCAAATACCGACACCGCCCGCAACCTCGGCCAAGTCGGAAAACTCATCGTTCATCACTCATCACTACAACATGCGTTACCTACTTTCCTTCATGCTTCTGGTCGGCATTTTTGTGCTCGGCCATTTTTCCTGCGGCGACAACTGGTCCTTTGGCCCGGGCACCCGCGGCCAGGGCCCGGCCAAAACAGAAAACCGGACGGTGGACAATTTCCGTACGGTAGATGCCGGAGTTCCCGGCAAAATTGAAGTACAAGTCGGCGACCGCTATGCGGTGGAAGTACAAGCTCAGGAAAATATTTTACCCCTGCTCAAAACCGAGGTGAGCGACGGATCTCTGCGAATCTATTTTTCGGAAAATGTCTCGGGCCTGGAAGATTTGCGCATACGCATTACCGCCCCGGCCTACGAGGGGTTGGGGGTGAGCGGCAGCGCCGACATGGAGGTGCTTTCGCCGCTTAGCGGCAACGAACTGTACCTGTCCATCGGTGGTTCCGGCTCTATTTCCCTGCCCAAGGCTGAGGTCGGTACGCTGACCGGCACCATCTCCGGCAGTGGCGACATTGAGGTGGGCGGTCGTGCGCAGTCCGCATTTTTTGAAATCAGCGGCAGCGGCGACATTCAGGCCAAAGCCCTCGAAGCCGGCTCGGGCAAAGCATCTATCGCCGGCAGCGGCTCCGTCACCTGCAACATGAAAGAATCGCTGAAAGCCAATATCGCCGGTAGCGGCGACGTGTACTACACCGGTACGGCATCGGTGGAAACCTCGGTGGCAGGTTCGGGTACGGTGAAAAAAATTGACTGACTATCCGCATTTAGGAAACAACCGATGTTTTTCGCTCGCGAGTTGGGCGGGGACAAGCCCCGCCCCTACCGGTCTGTATGGGTAATTTAGGCGGAGTTAAGCCTTTTTTGTCGTAGGGGCGGGGCTTGTCCCCGCCCAACTCACGAGCGGCAAGATTAACGATTCGAGCAAGATCAGGCCGCAAACAGGGCTTGTTTCCTACATACGGATAGGCAATAAAAATTGATTGATTGCACCCCGTAGCGTGAAGTGTCACAGCACAAAAGGTGGCTTTTGTCATTCCGAAGGAATCCGTCCCCTCTTAGTCGGAAAAAACTCTGTGTCCTCTCCACCTCTGTGAGCCTTTGTGACACTACTACTCTCCTGCGCTCACGCTCCGAATCCGATCCGGGTAGTCCGTGATAATCCCGTCCACACCGAGGCGAACGAGTCGGCGCATGGCAGGCACTTCGTTCACCGTCCAGGGGATAAGTTTAATGCCGTGCTCGTGGCAGCGGCGCACGAGTTTTTCATCTACCAGCAGGTAGTACGGGCTGTAAATTTCGGGCCTGAACCCGAGCCGGGTCAGGTTGGAATCCAGCGATTGCAGGTTTTCCACCAGCAACGCCACGCGCAGGTCAGGGTTGATGGCCCGTACGGCCTGCAGCACGCGCGGGTCGAACGATTGCACATTTGCGGCCTGTTCCAGTCCGAGCGCGCGGAGTTCGTCCACCACGAGTTGAGCAAATTCCTGCACCGGCGGCGTACGCAGGCCGTCCCATTCGGGGCGGCTTTTTATTTCGATGTTCCAGCGCACGTTTTTTTGAGGAAATGCCGCACGCACGGCCTCCACGGTTTCGCGCAGGGTGGGTTTGTGTGCAGACAGTGGCTTTTGTTGCGGGAAACGCGGATTGCCCCGGTTGCCGCAATCGAAGGCGCGGATTTCGGCGGCAGTCATCTGATAAATCAGAAACTTCTCTGCCTCGCCCCTGGGAATGGCCGCCCCGCCGGGTTGCCGGCAAATGTCGGGATTGAACCAGGGTTCGTGGCTGACGATCAGTTGCCTGTCTTTCGACACGGCCAGGTCCAGTTCGAGCGTACGCACCCCGGGGTACTCCAGCGCATGCAGAAATGCGGGAACGGTGTTTTCGGGCAACAGGCCGCGGGCGCCCCGGTGACCCTGCCAGTCGAAGCCGTCAGGCACGGGTACCGGGCGTTTTTCGGTGAGTTTGCAGGTCAGGAACGGGAGTGCTGCGAGCATAAGCCAAAAGATTGTCGAGGATATGTTTTGTCCGGTCATGTGCAGTGCAGTTTCTTTGGGCGAAAATTAAACGCCCCGGACGCTGCTACCCCTTGTTGCCGGAGTTAACTAAACGTGAAGTTTTACGGTACTGCCAGGTTTAGTGGCTTTGTCGTAGCCCACGTTTGTCATTTCGAAGAAATCAGTCCACTCTACGGTGGGGAGTCATGTTTGAGCCGACAATCGTAGACCGGGCGCATGGCTACGGAATGACAAACCAGAAACCTTAAAACCAGAAACCTTCAAACCTAAAATATGCTCGACGTAAAAAAATTCCTGTTCGATCTGCCCCGGAAAGCCAACGCCGACGCGCTGGAGGGCTTGTCCACCCTGTTTCATTTTGATATTGCCGATGCCGGGCAGTTCACCGTCAAACTCACCGACGGCAAACTGGAGGTTTCCGAAGGCCTGAGCGGCGAGGCTACCTGCAAGGTTACGACCACGGCGGAGTCGTTTTCCAAACTGCTTTCCGGCGATCTGAACCCGATGATGGCCATGATGACCGGCAAACTCAAGATCAGCAACCCCGGCGAAATGCTGAAATACGCCAAGATGTTCGGGCTTATGTGAGATCGTCCGGCAAGTCGTCATCCTTGAACTTGTCTATTTCCCGACGCTCCTTTTTGGTGGGGCGCCCGGCGCCTTTTTCGCGTTTCTCGTTGGTAGCCGTTGCGTTGAGGAACCAGGATTTGTATTTGTTGCGCTCTTCTTCCGGCGTGATGTCCTCGTAGCAGGTGACGGCGATAGGGGCGCCCACGCGTTTTTCGATCAGCGCCAGCGCGCGGTATTCGAAGTTGAAACCCTCTTTTTTTACCGTCACTTCCTCGTTTACAGAAAGCAGGTAGGAAGGCTTCACCGGCTCGCCGGCAATACGCACCTTGCCCGCCTTGCAGGCATCCGTGGCCAGCGTGCGGCTTTTGAAAATACGCACGCTCCACAACCATTTGTCAATCCGTACTTTTTCCATTCAACGTGGCGCGGAACTCTGTTCCGCGATGGTGACTCTGAACTCTGTTCCGTGATAATGATGCGGAACAGAGTTCCGCGAAGTAAACAAATTCTGGGTGCAGATTGCCGGAACGGAGTTCCGGCACACGCTTCGCGTCAGCCCATTTTGGTGCGTTTGACCATCCAGGTTTGCAGGATCGGAGTGAATCCCCGGTTGATGTCGGCCTCCACGAAGTCAATTTTGTACTGGAGGCAGCGGAGTTTGAGTTTTTCGGCAAAAGCCGCCACCTGTTTGGTGTAAAACTCCTTGACTTGCCCGGGTTGCAGGCGCACCTGCTCGCCCGTTTCCATGTCCACGAACAGGTAGGGGCGGTTTTCAAACTCGAAATCAAGTTCCTTGGCCTTGTCGGTCACATGGAAGAGGATGACTTCGTGCTTGTTGTGGCGCAGGTGCTGGAGGGCGGAAAAGAGTTTGTCGGCCTCGTCGGGGCGCTCCAGCACGTCGGTGAAAATGATCACCAGCGAGCGGCGGTGAATGGCGTCGGCCACCGAGTGCAGGATGCCCGACAGGTCGGTGGGCCGGTTCAGTTGCGGGTTTTCGATGCGTTCGACGAGGTAAGCGAGCAACTGCTGGTAGTGCTGCGTGGTGGATTTGCAGTTGGTATTCACCCGTATCTGGTCGTCGAACAAGGTGAGGCCGAAGGCGTCGCGCTGTTTTTTCAGGGCGTACATGAGCGCGGAGGCGGATTGCGCGGCGAAGCACAGTTTGTTTTTGTACTTCAGTTTTTGCGGGTTCCGCTCGTCCCAGGGGTAATACATGGTGGAGGAGCAGTCCACCACGATCTGGCAGCGGAGGTTGGTTTCCTCCTCGAATCGTTTGACGAAGAGTTTGTCCGTACGGGCATATACTTTCCAGTCTATGTTGCGGGTGCTTTCGCCGGTGTTGTACAGGCGGTGTTCGGCAAACTCGACGGAAAAACCGTGGAACGGGCTGCGGTGCATGCCCACGATAAACCCCTCCACCACCTGGCGGGCCAGGAGTTCGAGGTTGCTGCCGAGGGCGCGGATATCTTGCTGTTCGAGGATGTTGGACATGGTTGGGTGGTTGCAAGGTTTCGGGTTGGAGGGTTTAGGGCTGGGGCGGCAAAGGTAGAGAAGATTGAGATTGGTATTTGTGTTAATCGGAGACTTCAAAAACGCAATGTCTTACCTTTGCCAAAAACAAAGCAAGCAGGCATGCGAGGCACCTATCACAAAGTCATCAACGGCGACAGCCGAAATATGAGCGAACTCCGCGACGAGAGCATTCATCTGGTGGTGACTTCCCCGCCGTATTGGCAATTGAAAGACTACGGTACCGAAAACCAGATCGGTTTTCACGACGACTACGAGACGTATATCAACCATCTGAATCTAACCTGGCAAGAGTGTTTTCGGGTATTGCACAAAGGTTGCCGCTTGTGCGTGAATATCGGCGACCAGTTTGCGAGGGCCGTTTACTACGGACGTTACAAGGTAATTCCGATCCGTACCGAGATCATCAAGTTTTGTGAAACCATTGGTTTCGACTACATGGGGGCAGTGATCTGGCAAAAAGTCGGCACTACCAATACCACAGGAGGCGCATCTATCATGGGGAGTTTCCCATACCCGCGAAACGGGATTTTGAAAATTGACTATGAGTTTATTCTGATTTTCAAGAAACCTGGCGATGCACCGCGGCCGACAGAAGAGCAAAAAGAGCGCTCAAAGATGACCACCGAAGAATGGAACGAATACTTTAGCGGGCACTGGAACTTCAGCGGGGTCCGACAGGAAAACCACTTGGCCATGTTTCCTGAAGAGTTACCACGGCGTCTGATTCGTATGTTCTCTTTTGTTGGCGAAAATGTGTTGGACCCTTTCCTCGGTAGCGGCACCTCCATGCTGGCCGCCAAAAACCTTGGCCGAAACTCCTGCGGTTTTGAAATCAATCCGGCATTTATTCCCATCATCAAACAAAAACTTGGTGTTGAGGACAATCTACTGTTCAAGGACTTCCGAGTGGATTTTGTTGCCCAGGCGCCTCTGCAAATGGACTTTGACAAAGCAATTAGCCAATTGCCCTACATTTTTACCGACACGCACCGCTTGGACAAAAAAATTGATGTCAAAAAACTTCAGTTCGGCTCCAGACTGGACGCTAATGGCAACGGCCATCGGGAGGAGTTTTTTTCAGTCAAGGAAATCCTCAGCCCGGAACTCGTCAGGCTGAACAACGGCCTGACTGTCCGCCTGATTGGTGTGAAAGAAGACCCGCACAAGGAGAAAAGCGCCTGTGATTTTCTTCTAAACAAGACCAAAGGCAAGCGTGTGTTTATGAAGTTTGATGCGACCAAATACGATCTGGAAAACAACTTGATGGCCTACTTGTACCTGGAAAACAAAACCTTTCTGAATGCGCATCTGATCAAAAAGGGATTGGCTTTGGTGGATAACACCGTTGATTTCAGGTACAGAAAAAAATTCAACGACCTCGCTCATGCCTAAAATCAGGAAGTTTTCCATTGAGTTTGGCAAAAAGGAAAAAGTGCTGAACTATGCTTGCCAGACCTATCAACTTTCGAGACCAAACAAGGTCGGGGCAGTAATGGCGCTTATCCGCCAGTGTCAGCCCCGCACAATTGACGAATGGGAACAGTGGTATTTCGAGCATGCACGAACGGAAGGGAAAAGCCCGGTGAAAATCACTCCCGAGAGTCTGGAAGAACTCGGTGTGCGACTTTTTGAAAAAATTACGGAGGTCGTAATACCGGAATGGCAGGAAGCCTTTCGCAACCTGACCTTGCAGGACTGTATAGACTATATCCACAACCTCACCATAAACAGAACTTTTGACGGCTACATCCGGGAAAAATCCGTGGTCAACGACGGTTTGGCCAAGCATTTTCCCTCCATAAGATTTGAGGAAAGTCCGCCGGAACTTGACCATGCCGGCGACATTGACTACCTCGGATTCGTAGGTAATAAAGCCTTCGGTATTCAAATCAAGCCTGTGACTGCGAAAGCCAATTTTGGAAATTACTCCCCATCGGAGCGAATGAAAGCGGGTTTTCAAAACTTTGAAGAAGAGTTCGGCGGCCGGGTTTTCATCGTGTACAGCCTTGAAGGCGAGATTGCAAATCTGGAGGTGATTGCGCAAATCGCAGTGGAGGTTGCCCGGCTGCAAGAATAAACTTCCGGTGCCCATCCTCCGGCACGCCGAAATCCGCATCGTCCCGAAAGCCGTGCGTACGCAGCAGTTTTTCCGAAGGAGCATTTTCGGAGTGCGTGTATGCCTCCACAGTTTGCAGGCCGAGCGTGCCAAACGCAAACGCCAGCACGCAGCCCACGGCTTCCGACATGATGCCCCGGCCCTGAAAATCGGGGCTGAGTTCGTAACCCAGTTCGGCAGTTTGGCCATCTTCTGAAAAATTCCACAGGCAAATCGTGCCGATCAGCAGCGGATTTTCCCGCAAACAAACAGCCCAGTACAACGACGTGCCCGCTGCGATACTGCCGTTTATTTTTTCCACAAATGCTTCTGCTTCCCCGAGGCTACTGCACGCCGGCCGGTCGAGGTAGCGATTCACCCGTTCGTCGGAGCGCAGGGCGAAAATCGCGGCTGCGTCCGAAAGGGTCAACTGCCGGAGCGTGAGGCGTTCGGTGAACTGTTGCGGGAAGGGAGGGAAATGATTGGACATCACCTAAGTTCGACTTTAGCCATTTAAAACCAAAAGCGAGAACTCCCCGGAAGTGAGTAAATTTGAGATCACTACAAAACAAATTTATGCTCACGTTGCCAAAAGAGTTCTCCCGTCAAATATCGGTGTTTGCTCCGTTATTCA
>JAEUUV010000039.1 GCA_016787285.1 Saprospiraceae bacterium
CCGGCAGCATTCGCAGTCATGCTGCTGTTGTCGAGGTGGTCGCCGAGTATGTATTGCAGGGCGGGGTCTTGGCTTTCGTCACCGGAGAATGGGGCGCCTACGCGGAGCAGGGCAATGCGCTGCTCGCCGTCCATCAAATGAATCATATTATAAGCCTGTTCACCCCGGGTGCAGTATTCAAATACCTCGCCGATGTAGGTCGTGGTTTTCAGCAGGCCGCCGCCGTTCAGCACCACCTTTTTTACCCGGATGCCGTCGGCGCCGTAGAGGTAGCAGGCGTCCACCGTGGGGGCGCTGCCGTCGGTTTGGTTGCGGAATCGGGTCAGTTGGTCTGAGTGGTTCCAGTGGTAGCGGCGATTGGTGGCCTCGCGGGTCATGTTGCCGTTGGGGTCGTAGGTATAGGTGTAGGTCAGGCCGTTTTGCTGCATGGATTGCAGTCGGTTGTTGGCGCTTTGTACGCTGAAGCTCCGGGTGTAGTGGCCCGCTTCGCCGTCGAGGTTGCGGTGGGCCAGTTCCAGGATATTGCCGGCCGGGTCGTAGGTATAGCGCTGGCGGTAGTGCCGGGTCTGGGTCAGGTCGTTGTTGTGGTGTTGCAGCATTTCAAGCCAGGGTTCGCCTGCGTGGGTATAGGCGCTGTGTTCGATGCCCGTGCCGCTCAACAGGCGGTAAATGGCGTCGTAAGTAAAGTCGCGATCGAAGGCAAAAATGCCGTTGATACCTTTGCCCGTGCCGCGATCCTGTATTTGGGTAATGTTGCCCGCCAGGTCGTAGCGGTAGGCGAGGTCTTGCAGCAGGCCGCCGTCGGGCGCGAAGGTGTAACCGTTTTCGCGTCGGTACTTTTCCGTGCGCAGGCGCACGAGGCGGAAGGTATGCGGGTCGTATTCGTAGCGGGTCATCAGGCCGTTGGCGAGGGCCAGCAGGGTGCGCTGGCCTTTGGCGTTGTATCCAATGTGCTCCACTCCTACCCCCTGGCCCCCTGAAGGGGGAACGCCGTTGGGGGATTGCAGGGCTACACTTTCCAAAGCCCCGGCGCGGTTGTAAAAGGGCAGCAGCAATTTGCGCTCGCCGCTGTTGTCTTCCGGGAAAACCACCCGTTTGGGGCGGTTCAGGGCATCGAAGGCAGTATCGCTGCGGTAGGTTTGGGTTTCGAGGTAATGCGTTTCGGCGTCGGTGCGCTGCCAGTCCACCACAAAGGCCGTGTATGCGGCCGTGCCGAGGAAGGGCCGCACCGCCTCGTTGCGGATGGTGCGGCGGCTGGTAGCCAGCGGGTTTCCTTTGAAGTCATAGCCGTGTATTTCCACCAGACCGGCTTCGTCGTAATGGCGATACAGTTTTCCCTTAAAATTGCCGGCAGCAAGAAGTGTCGGCGGAATATCCGGGGCGGTATCGCCATAAAGCAGCCGTTGCCGCAGGGTGCTTGCTTCGCCGGGGTGGTTGCGCGCCCAAAGGTGGGTGGGGCGGTTACCGGGATCGTTGTAGCCTTGCAGGGTCAGGCTGCCCTTGCTGTCGCGCCGTTCAATTTCCATGCCCAAGGCGTGGAAAGCCACCCGGCGCAGGCCGGCGTCTATACTTTCGATGCGCCAAGGGCGGGAGCCGTTTTCCTCGTCAAAAGTCAGGTCGTAGGTATATTGGAAAGCCGGCCGGCCCAGGGCATCGGTCACGGTAAGCAGGTTGCCCCGGATGTCGTAAGTGGACAGGGTGGTGTATTCTTCCAGTACAGGCATGGGGTCGCCGGGCTTTTGGTGCAGGGCGCGGTTGCGTTGCACGGCTTTGACGGTGCGGCCCAGGGCGTCTATCTCGATATGGGCCGGGGTAAAATGGTGTTCCTCCGGCGCGCGGGCGGCCAATGGTTCGCCGTTGGGACCCAGACATAAGGGCGCCAGGTCGTTGGCGTCGTAAGTGTAAGCCTCCCAGGGCGTCGGACTGAAGACCTGGGGTTTGTTCAAGTCGAAGGGCGTTCCGTAAATGACCCGCTGTTCAGAGCCATCGGGGTTCACCGTGCGGATGACCTGCCCGCGCGGGTCGTAATACATTTCCGACTTTTGTCCCAACTGGTAATCCTCCGGGGTGGCGTACGCGAAACCCTGATCGTAGTAGGGTTCGTACTGCTGCACCACGAGGCCCTTGTTGTTGTAGATTTTCCAGCCGCTGACCACGACGTTGTCCGGTTCATCGGGTTGACGCTGCCGGCCTGCACTTGCGCCGGGTTTTTCGGCTATGTCGGCGGGTATTATGCCGGTGCCGAAATGTTTATCTCCAAAAAGTACCTCTTCCGCTTGTACCCGGGTCTGCACCTGCCGCCCGAAGCCGTCGGAGTATTCGACGGTGACGATCGTATCGTCGGCATGGCCTTCGGGCGCCTCCGTGTCGAGGGCATGGTATTCCCGTGCAATGCTGCGGGCAAACACGGGTTCGCCCCGCTCCATAAAGGCAAAAAAGTCGTATTCCAGGCGCCGGGACGGTTTTTCGGGGGTATCTCCCACAGATTCGCCTGCTTTGCCGTTGACAAAAAATGCATTGGCCAATCCCAGCGGCGAGAAGGCAAAACGGCTTTGGTTGCCATTGGCATCCTCCGCTTGTCGGGGCTGCAACACCCGGTAGTCGTACCAGGCGCGTTGGGTGAGGCTCAACGGATCGGTGACGGCTTCCGGCAACAATTGGTACACATCGTATTGTATGGTCGTTTCCCGATCGAGCGTGTCGCGCAGGGCCAGCGGCAGACCTTTCCCGGCGGGCGACAAGTGGATATCAAGTTGGGTTTTGCCGCCCTCCACCCAGTATCCCCGCGCCTGCGGGCCTGTGCCGCCGTGGAAACGATAGCCGCCGAGTGCGGGCAGTTGATCGCGGAAAGTCTGAGGGTATTCTTCGGGCCAGTCGGGTGCTTCAATTTGCAGCCAGACCGGAATTTCTGCTTCACCGTTTTCGTTTTTCCAGGCATCCCGCAGCAGGGCTTCGGTCAAAATCAGGGTTTCGCTGCGAACTTGCGTGCCATGCGCTCCTATTTGGCGGTATGGCAGCCCTGTGAATGCCTCGCCGTCGTAGTAGATGATGCTTTGTGCGGTGATTTCCAAGAAGTCCGGATTGTCGGCCCGGGCTTTCAGGTCGTACAGCGTCAGGTTGCCCCGGTGTTTCAATTCCCACGCAGTCGTTCGGGCCGTCCGGTCTTTGATATAGGGCAATTCGCCGTCCGAATAGGCAAACACGGTGCGGCTGACTGTGGCCAGGAAGGGGCGATTTTCAGGAAAAATATCTCCCGGCTCGCGCCAGCTGCGCGGGCAGGCGATGGCAATAGCCGTTTGGGCTTGACCAAAGTCGTCGTAATCTTCCGTAAAGCTGAACTGCGTCATGGGATATTCGCCGCGCTCCCACTGCGTGGTGCGCTGCGCCACGGCGAAGGGGAAAAAGATGTGGCGACGTTTTGAGGCCGTGTCCGACGGGCTTTCCAGTTCCATCAGGCCGTACGCTTGCTCGGTTACTGTATAGGGCCGACCCTGCCGGGGCGAGCCATCGAGGGCGTACAGTTCCGTGCGCAGGATGCTGCCGCGCAGGGTACGCAGGGCCTCCCGGCGAATGCGGCTGTTGGGCAGGGTTTTCAGGAAATCGTTTACCCGTTCCGTATGGTTCAGCAGCGGTTTGTCGCCGCTCCAATATTCGTGCGAGCGCTCCGGTTCGTGCCAGTCGCCCTCTTCCAGATCAATGGGGCCTTGATGGAACCAGGTTTTGGTGTGGAGCGGGGGTGAAAAGTATTTTTCTTCGGTAGAAATAAACGGTGTATCACCGTGAAGCCCTTCCGAATTGAACACGTCAAAGGTTTCCGTATCAAACTGCTCCACCATGCCGAAACCCCGGAATTCCCGCTCCACGCCGTCCCAATACCCGTGGTGGTAGCAGTATTCGGTGGCGAGTTTGCCCTTGCTGATCTGGTCAATCACTTCCACCCGGGAAACAACCAGTACCGGGAACGGCAGCGGCGTTTTCCAGCGCGTGCGCGGGTCGTCGTAGTCGCGCAGGAAATACTCGGTAGAGGGCCGGTATTCCACCCGGGTAAGGGCGCCGAGGTTGTTGCGCATTTCATGCAGCAGATACGGCTTATGTCGCCCGGCGAGGTCAAGGAAAAACCAGTGGTTTCTGCCCGGAACACTTTGATCGGATGTAAACAGCAGTCCGCTGGTACCCGTGCCGTATAAATCCACCAGCCGGATATCGTCCACATCGCTGATCAAGGGCGTGCCTTCAATGACCATGGGGGCGCTGAAACTGTTGCCATTCTGATTGATCCAGAGCCATATTTTACCGTAATCCACATAAACCAGATCATCCGGGCCATTGCCGGCGATGTCGCCCAGCAGCAGGCGCTTGGGATTGTAGTGGAGCGGCAATTGCGGCGCATTGCGCATGGTGATGCGCCGCCCCCAACGGCCGTGACCGAGATTGGGCCAATAGTCGAAATTCCGGTTGGAGATAAGCACGATGTCCTGCATCCCGTCGCCACTCATATCGGCTAGGCGCACGCGCGGGTCGGAGAAGTTGACATTGGGAAACTCTTCCAAGGGCTTGCGGGCCATTTGCAGGGCGTCGTGCCAGCCATTTTCGGCGTCATTGAAAAAATACTCGAATCGCGCACCGCTGCGTATGGCATCGGTGACGCCGTCGCCGTTCAGGTCGAGCAGTTTTACTTCCGGATCTTGCGGATCGAAGCTCGGCGCGTATCGGTATTTTCGGAAGGAGCGGCTGTCCCATTCACCTTTAAACGTGGTGGGGAAATAGCCGGACAGGCCGTTGTTTTGGAATACCAGGTCGGCTCTGCCTTCGCCATTGGCATCCATCAGCATTACACCGGGTTGGTTCAGCGAGATTCCGGCGGGAGCCGTGCGCATGTCGCGGGCGAGGTCGAAGCGGCCATTGCCCCGGTTGCTCCAGTAGCGGGCTGTCGAGCCGTTCAATTGAAGCAAATCGGGCAAGCCGTTGCCGTTCAGGTCCACCAATTCCAATTGGCCGGCTGTCAGGCTTTGCATCGGCAATTCACGACCCGTTACAGGTTCAAAACGTTTGCCGTTGGGTTCAAAAGAGGAATAGGAAAATTCCAGCGGCGGCAGAGATTCTGTTTTTTCGCCGTCGTGTCCCGTAACCTGCACGGCGCACAGCAGGGAGAGTTTACTGTGGTCGGGCGCAGCGTATTCAAAATGGGTGGTGCGGGTCAGGATGGATTGCCCTTCCGGGTAGGTGTACACCTGCACATTGCGGCAACGGCGGCGGGTGCGAATTTCAAAACCGGACTGATATACAGAAAAAGGGTCGGGGCGTTCGGCGTCGTAGTTGAAATGTACGCCGATCAGGAATTGATTTTTTCCTTCGGCATCGCGGTAATCCGCGTATTGCACCGATTTCAGGTAAAGTTGATTCCATGTGCGTTTGGTGTCGTCTTCGCCAATGCCCAAGTCGCGCTCATAAGCGTACACGATGCGATTGCCAAAGGTGTCCCTGGTTTCACTCAGCATCCAGGAAAACACCCGGCGAGGCTTATCCGGTTCATAAACGGTCGCAGGGTCGTTTCCCCGTTTTTGAGGGGTTCCGTACCAACTGCTGAGACCGTCTTTGGTTTTGACTAACCAATAATCATTTTCACTATCATAATAACGGCGGATCAGCGCAAACAAACCTTCCGTGCGCGGGCGGTATTCGATAAAATGTTCAACTGAATTATAACGAAGCGGCACGAGATCTTCGGCGCCAGAGAGTAGGAAGGTATCGTTGTATTCGGGATTTTCGGGATATTCCGGTGTTTCATCCCGATATTTTGGCAGCCCTTGAGCTGTTTTGCGACTCACGCCGGGTGTACTCAGTTGCCAACCCAACCCGAAGGGGCCATTGCCGTTCCCGGTGCTGTACACCAAGCCTAATTGAGGCTGAAAACCATTTCTGCCGGGCGGCAGTGCAATAGGTATGGAGAAGTTGCCTGTTCCAGTGTGGAGGTCTGGAGAAAATGACTCCCCTATTCCCTTGATGGAGCCACCACCTTGAGGTAATTTGATGAACGTATTGCTTGCGGATTGGCCGGGCATTGTAGTTTGTTTGGGTTTAGGTTGTTGATTCTGAATTCGACCAAATTCGTCAAATTTTGGCAAATATGAAGTGTGTATTGCATGCTAAATATGTTGTGTTGTAATAAATATCAAAATTTATGCAATTTAAAGAAAGTATAAGTATAAATTATGGAAAAAAATCCGTGCATGTCAGTAACAAATCTACAAAAATCAAAACCGCCGCACCAGCGCGAATACTTGCTTTTCCTGCTGCACCTCCCCCGTCGGCGCGTACACCTCTGCGAACAGGATGTAGATGCCCGGTCGGGCGGGCGAGCCGTCGTCCATGTCGCCGTCCCAGCGCAGGCTGCCGGCGGCGCCGATCAGTTGCTGGCGCACGAGGCGCCGCACCGGAATGCCCTCGGAATCGAAGATGGTCAGCGTGGCCGAGTAGCCTGCGGCGGGCAGGGTGTACCGGATGTCGAGGTAGTCTTCGTAACCGTCGCCGTCGGGCGAGAGGCGTGCGGGTTCGAGCCGGATCAGGTTGCCGGAGCCGGACGGCGTGCCGGCTCGTTGCGAATTCGGCAGGGTAGGGGAGCCGTTCCCTTCCGGGTGGCGGGCGGCGGAAGTCCAGTTGGCCGGGTCGTTGGTCGGGCCTTCGGGGCGGATACGTTCCAGCGAAACACCCGCGCGTTGGCTTGACGAAAGCAGGGCGTTGTGGTAGGTATCAAAATAGGTGAACGAGTCCACGACTACCCGGTTTGCATTTTTTGACCAAAACAGGGTGACATTGCCGGCGTCGTCGGGTAGCGAAGGCAAGGTCATGGCGAGCAGCCGCTCGGGTTTGGCATCGGTAAACCGCTTTTGGATGTCTGTCGGGCTGGCGGAAAAAACCAGAAAATCGCCCGGCAGCATCAGGCGTCGTTGCCCGATGGCCTGCACACTGGAGCCGTCATAGTAGTTGGCAAGGGAAAAATTTTGCAGGTCGAGAATCTTGTTGCTCCGGTTGTGCAGTTCCACGAAATCCGACCCGAACGTGGCCGGGTTGAACAGCACCTCGTTCACGACAATATCCATCGGTTCGGGTATTTCCGGCAAACCCACGAAGGCAGTATCGGTGCTTTGAGCCTGATTTCCGCTACAATCCTGGAGTGCCGGCGTAGCCGTGAGGGCATACACGGTACCGGGTTCGAGCGGTTCCTGCAACACCAGTGTCACTACGCGCCGGCTTCCCGGAGCGGGTATTGCGGCGGCCGGCGCCAGCGGCGGGTCAAGGCGGTAAGCCGCCGGGTTTGCAGCGGCGATTTTGTCCAGACCTTCGGAAAAAATCAGTTCCAGCGTATTGGCATCCAGCGGAAATGCCGAAAGCAATCGGGGCTTTTCTGTGTCGGGCAGGTTTTGAAAAACCGAGTTTGTCCGACCGGGTGTGCCGCCGGCCGGCGCCTGACAGGAGCGCCAGTTTTCTTGCTCCAGGCAGGGCAGGGCCGGGTTGATGCGCTCCAGCGACCAGCCGCCGTTGCGTTTGGCAGCGTTTTCGTGCCAGGTGTCGGCATACACCACGCGGTCGAGCACTTGCCCAGGGTTATTGGTCAGAGTAAGCGAGTCGCCGGAGTTGTTCAATGTTGGGAACCCGACGACGGCCAATGCAGAAGGTGTAACTGCCGACAATGCGGTAACGCCCGCAAACGACGTCAGCACAGCGAACGAATCGGGGTAAAGCAGGTAGTCGGGTAAGCTGCGCGGTGTGCCGCCGTCCGAAATCAGCAGGGTATTCAGGTTGATGATTTTGTTGCTGCGGTTGTACAATTCGATCCATTCCACTGCCGGCAAGCCAAGCGCAGTGTCCGGGTTGGCCATGATCTCGTGGATCAAAATGTCGTATTCGTCGGCAGGCTCGATTTTTACAAACTGGAATCCGGCTGTTTGCGGGCCACTGATGTTTCCGGAATTGTCGGCTACTTGCTGGACTTGCAGGGAATAACTGCCCGTTTGCAGCGCCGTTTGCAACAACAGCCGCACCTGCTGCCGCCCGCCGCCGGCAAATTCCGCCAAAGCCGGGCTTCCGAGTCCGCCGATGGTATAGTGCGCAGGGGTCAGTGCCGATAGGGAATCCAGGTCTTCGTCGAACAGCGCCAGCACTTCCGTGCCGCCGGCATTTGCTGCTGCCGAGAGCAATACCGGCGGCGCAGTATCGGGCACATCCGGCAGCACGGAGAGGTTGTCGAAGAAAAATTTGTCGGTGCGGGTGGGGGTGTACAGGCAGTACACGCCGAAAAAACGCCCCGGGCCGGGCAGGTGCGTTGCATCTGTTGCAGTTCCCTGGGCTTCGAATGGCCCGTTGCCCGAACGCGCTTCCACCGCCCAAACGCCTGTGCTGCTTCGTTTCACACGCAGGCGGATATTCACCGGGTCAGTCGCCACAAAACCGGACAGCCCGGTGGCCAGCAGCACCCGCGTGGCGCCGTCTTGCCGGAACAGACGCAGGGCATCGGCGCTGCCGTTTTCCCCGATTTCGAGGTAGTAGCCGTTGGCGGCAGGCAGGTTTTCCTGGTCGGCCAGCAGGTACACGCGCAGCAGGTTGGTGGTCGAGGGGGCAAATTCGAGCCGGACATCGAACAGCCAGACAGCGCTGTCGGGTATGTTGCCCTGCACGGAGAGCCGTGAATTTCCGGCAGCCGGGGCGTTCAGTTGCAGTTCACCTGCATTTACGACAAAATTGGCCACATCGCCCTGCCAGGCAGGGTTGGCGCTGAAATTGCCGTCGGCGAAATTGTCGGTGATTTGTGCGACGAGCGGGAGCGCCGACATGAGCGCGAGCGCGAGTATCGGGAAGTGTTTTTTTTGCATCGGACAGGGTGAAATTTTTGGTGCGGTAAGGTACGGTGCTGCCTTAATTTTAAAATGAACGCTTTGTAAGTTCGACTTTAGCCATTTAAAACCAAAAGCGAGAACTCCCCGGAAGTGAGTAAATTTGAGATCACTACAAAACAAATTTATGCTCACGTTGCCAAAAGAGTTCTCCCGTCAAATATCGGTGTTTGCTCCGTTATTCA
>JAEUUV010000041.1 GCA_016787285.1 Saprospiraceae bacterium
AAAGCCGCAGCCCGCGAGGTGGAAACATTTACCTGGGAAAAACTCGACGCCGTAGAGGATATCCGCAAGGCATTCGGGATGTAATAAAAATTATTTCGGAGGCGCATACCCTTAGCATTCCCGGATCACCCTGTAGGAGTCCAGGTTTCGCTCGAAAAGAGCAGCCCGACTTTTCACAGGGTGATTCTTTTTTTCGGAAAGCCGGCCGCGAGAAAGCGTGGTTCAAATATTATTCAAAAAGTCGTACAACGTCTCATCTGCTTTCAACTCCAGTTTTTTCCGCAGGCGTGAGCGGCTGATGTAAAAACTGGAGGGCTGGATGTGCAGAATTTCGGCGATTTCCTTGGAGTCCACCCCGATTTTCAGGTAGGCACACAAACGGAGATCATGTTCGGACAAGCCGGGGAAGCGGGTTTTCAACTTCTTGAAAAACTCCTGGTGCAGTTCGTCCAGCTGCATTTCAAATATTTGGTCATCGGCTTTGATGTACGACTCCAGCAGCCGTTCCATTTCTTTCCATTTGATTTTGAACAGGGATGGGTTTTCCTGCGCGGTTGCACACTTTTCTTTCAGTGAGAGCAGCAGCCGGTTTTTTTCCTCGTTCTCCCGGGCCTGTTTGGCCAGCTCAATCGTTTTGCTGCGCAGGTTTTTTTTCAACGAATCGTACTGAGTTTGCAGCCGCTCTTGCTCCAGCAGCAGAATTTCCTGCCGATGTGCCTCGGCCTGTTGCTGTAAAGCGTTTTTTTCCTGAAGCACAAGATGTCTCTTCTGCTTTTCCAGGGAATGCTTTTTCCAGAATTGTGCCGCGAAAACCAGCATGACTGCCATCAGCAAATAAGCGCAGAGGGCCGGCCAGGAACGATGCCAGGGCGCTGCTACCTGTATGGAAATAGCCTGAGCATCGGTCACGGTATCCCCGATTTTTGCCCGCACCTGTATCGTGTAATCACCACCGGCCAGATCAATGAACTTGGCCGAGTTGTCGGCAGTCCACGCGCTCCACGAGTCCGAATCGTCCAGCCTGAACTGGTACAGGACATCGTCGCGGTTGGGCACGATGAAGTCAATTTTCAGGTTGTTCAAACCGGAAGGCACCTCCATCCCCGGATGCACCGTTACACTCTGATCGGTATTGAATGCTTCGATTTGCCGAAAAACCACCCAAAAATTGGCTTTACCCGGAGTGTCCGCCGGCATCCGGTGTCGCAGGAGAAAACCACTGTTGGAGGGGCAAAAATCGTAATCGTCATGTAGCGGGCGAGGCTTAAATGTGCCGGACAGCAAGCCTTCTATTTCTGTCGGCATCTTGAGCGAGGTCTCTTTTTTGATAAAATTCCGGTCGGCAACGCGGAACGTGTACGTGTACCGATCCGTCACCACATGGACACCCGCTTCGTCTTTCAGCAGGAAAGGATCGTTTCCCTGAAACGTGTCCTGTGGGAAAATCAGCCTGTCACGCGGGAAAAGTTGCGCATCCAGCTCAGCCCGGATGACGCCGAAGTTGGGGATGTTGATCCACAGGATATTATCGCCTTCGAGAATCAGTTGATTACAGGAGCCGGCGATCAGATCCATTTTTTTCAAAAAAACCCATGACGACCCCGATTTTTCAAAGATGGAAATGCCGTTATAATTCCCCGCCAGCAAATGGTTTTTGAAAGGTAAAATCGTCCATACGCCTTCCGGGCTGCCCACTTTTTCTACGTTGCCGGCCTGCACCTTGAACAGCCCCCGGTCGTGCCCCATGAACAGGTTGCCGGCTATGTTTTCCAGAGTCCAAACCTGCCCTTCGGCGCCGGGAACGAGTTGGAAGTCAAAAAACTCCCGGTTGTTGTCCAGCGCTTGCCATGGGGAGCGGTACAGCCCCTGGTTGGTGCCGAGGTAAAACGTTCCGTCTTTCAGCAAGGCGGCATGGCCCGCACCGAAATCGCCCCGGTAGTCGTAAAAGGTAGTGAACCGACTTTCCAGACTCAGGGCCGACACCCCGTAATCCATACCCAACCACAGTTTGCCTGCCGGGCCGTAATGCATAGACAGTACCGTATTGCTGGGCAGCCCCTTGTATTTGTTGATGTGGTGAATGATTTTGCCCCGTTTGTCGGCGATGTACAAGCCCTTCATCACGGTGCCGAAGGCAAGATAATCGTCGCCGAATGGCTCAAAACGGAACACCTTGGCCATTCGCAGGGCCTCCGACAGGTCGTTGTTCAGGCGGCTCCATTGGCCGGACGCGTAGCGGTACAAACCCGAATCTCGCGTAACGACGACCAGCCCGCCGCTGTCTTGATAAATACCGGCGATTCGACGTGCTACCTTGTCGGGGTAATCGGAAACTTTGCGAAGCGCAAACCCGTCGAACGTGTACAACCCGAGTTTTTCGTCGGCCAGATACAGGGCGCCGCGCACCGAAAAACTGCCGGAAAAACGATGCGGGGCCGGCGTCTTGATGATTTGTCTGGATTTGTACACGTAGATGTTCTGGGAGGAAACAAAAACGATGTCGTCCTTGATCCGGTGAATTTCCCAAAACTCCTCGCTCACCTCCTGAACAACGTCCTGAAACGGATACAAGGAAGTGTACTCGAAATGCTGAAGTCCGTTTTTCTTCCAAACACCAAAGTCCAGATCGGAGCCGGTGTACAGGAGTGAATCGCCGGCCACTAATAACGACCGGGTTACGCCCTTGCTGCCTTTGAAACTGTTCCAGGTAGTGCCGTCAAATTCCACCAATCCCTTGTCGGACGCCATGTACACGATGCCGTTCGGGGCAGCGTCTATATCCCAGATTTTGCCTTTGTGGTGGTATTGGGCGGGGGTGAAATTCCGAATTAACGGGACACCTTTTTCCGGCAACACCTGTGCAGAAATTACCTGAATACCGCACAACAGCAGGACAGCACACCAGGAAAATTTCTGCAGCAGAACGGACATAGGACAAGTGTGGATGATGAATATACAGCGGTGGATTCTACCGCCGAGCCTACGCTACGCAAATGTCGTGTTTATCCTCTCGTAAAGAACCGCCACATCTAAAAAGGCAGCCAAGCGTGGCAGCACTTTTAGATCGGACGGTTCTCTACGAGATAACATACGTGAAGGGCGCAGCCAAGGCTCGGCGGTACAAGTCACCCTGTGAATACTACCAAAATACTACTGCATTTAGTCCACAACGAGTTTCCGGACAAGAGCGGAACCGTCGTGAAGACGCAGTTTAACAACATACACCCCGCTGCGGTTCATTCCCGTCGTCGGGAGGACAGAGGCGTTTTGCAACGACAGGATCTGCTTTCCGGCGAGATCAAACACCTCTGCCTGCCGGGCCAAAACCCCCAACTGAACCTGCTCGCCGGATTTTACCGGATTGGGAAACAACCGCACTGCCCACTGATCCGAAACCGGGTTTCCGGTACTTGTACCTATAGCATCATAAAAGTACAGGTTGTCCACATACACCGTGTTGGCGCCGCTGGGCTGCCCCACAAGGATGTACTGTGCAAGGTGTTCGCGCGTGGTAAGGCCGGTAAAATCGCTCAGCGGAATGTCGAGGCCGACCCATTGGCCTTGTGCCGGCGCCTGGAAATTGACCTGATGCTCCACGTCGTCGCCGCCGCCGAATGCGCCGTCGGCGCCGAAGTCCACGAGTTTGATTCCGAAGAACGTGAAATCAGCCGACCACACATCGAGGTGCACATGCGTCATGTCGGTGATGTCCAACTGGTTGGCAATGGTTTCGATGCCCACAAAGTCCAGTTGGGAGTACTTCTTGGTCGCGTTGCCCTGAATGGCAATGTCTTCCAGTACAGCCGCCGACCAGGGGGTGCGCCAGGTGTCCACCGGCACGTTGGTGTAAGCGTCGCTGAACAGGGAGATCACGTAGGCCGGGTTGCGGGTGGGTGTCGGCGCCGCCGTGAGGGGGACGGTGGGAGCACTTTTGTAGAAGTACAGGTTGTCCAAATACACTGTGTTGGCGCCGCTGGGCTGGCCCACAAGGATGTACTGCGCGAGATGCTCGCGGGTCGTAAGGCCGGTAAAGTCGCTGAGCGGAATGTCGAGACCGACCCATTGGCCTTGTGCCGGCGCCTGGAAATTGACCTGATGCTCCACGTCGTCGTCGCCGCCGAATGTACCGTCGGCGCCGAAGTCCACGAGTTTGATTCCGAAGAATGTGAAATCAGCCGACCACACATCTACGTGCACATGCGTCATGTCGGTGATGTCCAACTGGTTGGCGATGGTTTCGATGCCTACAAAATCCAGTTGGGAGTATTTCTTGGTCGCGTTGCCCTGAATGGCAATGTCGTCCAGTACAGCCGCCGACCAGGGGGTCCGCCAGGTGTCCACGGTCACGTTGGTGTAGGTATCGCTGAACATGGAGATCACGTCGGCCGGGTTGCGGGTGGGTGTCGGCGCCGCCGTGAGGGGTTCGTTAGAAGCGCTTTTGTAGAAGTACAGATTGTCCACATACACCGTGTTGGCGCCGCTGGGCTGGCCCACAAGAATGTACTGCGCGAGGTGTTCGCGGGTGGTCAGGCCGGTAAAATCGCTGAGCGGGATATCGAGGCCGACCCATTGGCCTTGCGCCGGCGCCTGGAAATTGACCTGATGCTCCACGTCGTCGCCGCCGCCGAATGCGCCGTCGGCGCCGAAGTCCACGAGTTTGATTCCGAAGAACGTGAAATCTGCCGACCACACATCTACGTGCACATGCGTTATGGCGGTGACATCCAACTGGTTGGCGATGGTTTCGATGCCTACAAAATCCAGTTGCGAGTATTTCTTGGTCGCGTTGCCCTGGATGGTGATGTCGTCCAGCACAGCCGCCGACCAGGGGGTGCGCCAGGTGTCCACGGTCACGTTGGTGTAGGCGTCGCTGAACAGGGAGATCACGTCGGCCGGGTTGCGGGTAGGCGTGGGCGCTGCAACCGAGGGTTCGGTGAGGACGCTCTTGTGGAAGTACACATTGTCCACATATACCGTGGTGGTTCCGGTGGGTTGGCCCACGAGGATGTACTGCGCGATGTGTTCGCGGGTCGTAAGGCCGGTGAACTGGCTCAGCGGAATGTCGAGGCTCACCCATTTGCCTTTCGCCGGCGCAAGGATGTTGACCTGGTGCTCCACGTCATCGCCACCGCCGAACGCACCGTCGGCGCCGAAATCCACGAGTTTGACCCCGAAGAAGGTGAAATCAGCCGACCACACGTCAATGTGAAAATAGAGCATGTCGGTGATGTCCAATTGATTGGCCACAGTCTCGATGCCCACAAAATCCAGTTGGGAATACTTCTTGGTCGCGTTGCCCTGGATGGTGATGTCGTCCAGTACGGCCGCCGACCAGGGGGTGCGCCAGGTGTCTACCGGTACGTTGTTGTACGGACCGCTGAACAGGGAGATCACGTCGGCCGGGTTGCGGGTGGGCGTGGGCGCTGCCGTTGCGGGCTCGGTGGGTGCGCCGCCCGTTGGATGGAACGTGATGTTGTCGAAATAAATGATGTTGTCCTGACCTCTGCCGCTCAGGTTGAAATCCGGGAAAATGATGATTTGGTCGTAAGCGCCTTCCGAAGCGGGCGGGTTGGCGTACCCCGAAAAATCAAACGTAAGTTCTTCCCATTGATTTACGAGGGTGTTGGCTACCTTGATTTCCGGCAATGCCCAGCCGGAAGGAGCCGCCAGTTTGAGGCCCACATCGCTGATGACCGATTTCCACACCATGATTTTGATGATGGAATTGGTTGAATCCAGCACAAACGGGCCAATATCGGCGCCATGCAGGGACTCGCAACCTGCCCAGGGATTTCCGCTTTGCAAAGCGGTGAATTTGGCCACCTTGGCCGAGGTGTTGATCCCGCTTGCGTCGGGGTTTGTGATAATCTCCAGCGGCGGATTGGTGTTGTTTTCAAAAACGGTCCAGGTCCAGCCGGCGCCCTGCCCGCCTGTTTCAAAGTTGATCGGTGCGTTTTGGGCAAAGTTTGCCGATGCCATGAGCATCAGAAAAACGATGGCGAAATGTTTCATAATTCGATAGTTTTTGAATGAACAGTAGGAGCAACAGCATGTACACCTGCCCCTTTTTTTAAAATTTCAATTTTTCATTTTTGTCCCAGATGCCCCAATAAGCGCCCACTTCACCTTCGGCGCCCACCTTCCAGGACTCGTCGAAGGAGGAGAAGTAGAAGGTTTCCACCTGCTCGTCCATCGCCCATAGTTGCGTGTTGATGAAGTATTTCATAGCATTTGCCCGGGATGGGACGGCGTTGCCCAGCGATTCGCCCTGACTGGGCCAGCCGGTTTCGGTGATGATAACGGGTTTGCCTTTTCCGGCCTCACGCGCCTGCTTGTACATCTGCTGCATGTGCTGAAGCGAATACTCGAATGCGGTACCTTCCCAGTACGGGTAGCAGTTGCACAGGATCACATCACAGGCGTCGGCGAGTTGCGGCAGTTGCGAAAACTCGTAGTAGGCATCCACATAACCGACCGGTATATTCGGAAGGGCTTGTTTCACCTGCCGGATGGAGTCGAGCAGTTCGTCTACCGACAAGTCCTTCCGGTACAGCACTTCGTTGCCCACTGCGGCGATATCAACCAGCCCGTTGTTGCCTAATTGAATCAGGTTTTCCAATTCCTCCCGGTTTTTGTCGCGGTCTTTTCCCAACCAGGCACCCACGAGGGTTTTGATGCCCAGGTCTTTGGCTACTTTTGGAATCAGTTCGTTCCCCTCGATGCAGGAGAACGAGCGCACCCAGCGGGTGAAGGGTGCTAAAATTTGCATTCGGCGTCGGATTTGCGCCTCCGAGATGTGGTCGCCGGGTTTTTGGCCGTCTTCGTAAAGACTGAAGCAAATCCCGTGCATACCGCCGTGCAAGACTTCCAGAAACAAACTCCGGATATCGGCTTCCGACTTGTCCTCGAAGAAACTTTCGCGCAGGCTCCGGCTGTCCACCTGGAAGTCCAGGTATTTCTCTGCCCTGTACGACATGGTGTGGTGTGTGTTTAAATGTGAACGAATAAGCAGTTTTTGGGGGTTTCAGGCCTTCGCCCTTCGACGAATTCGTCGGACGAATGCCGGGGTGCTTTTTCGCCCCGCTTGGTGTTTTCACCAAGCGGCCCCGCGTAGAGCCGCTTGGTAAAAACACCAAGCGGGGCGGTGAAGTACCCAGACCTTCCAGGTTTGAAAAACCTGGAAGGTCTCCTGGTCGCGGCTACAATTCCCCTCGCCTGCTGACCAATTCTTCCTTGATGGCTTTGGCTTTGGCTTCTGTCAGATCATAACCCCACATAACCCAGATGGCCAGTCCGGCAGTCAGCGCCGGCACCAGAATGTCGGCTAAGCGCAGGCGTGTGAGTGTTTCCGCAGATTGCACGGCTGCGTTTTGGTCGAAGCCCACGAGTTTCAGTACCAGACCGCCCAGCACCAGGGCAAGTCCCTGGCCGAGTTTCACCATCCACCAATAGATGGCTCCGAAGGTACCTTCCTTGCGGGGCATACCGTTGGTGAGTTCGTCCAGATCGCACACATCCGCCGTCATACTCATCATCAGGGTAAACAGGCCGCCGATGCCGAACACCATTAGCGGGATGGGCATGAACATCAACCAGGGGTTTTCGGGGCTGAATCCCCACCATTTGAGCAAGTAGCCTGCGATGGACAGGACGGTCGAAACGAGGAAAGCGTTCCGTTTACCCCATCGGTTGGACATCCAGGTGATGACCGGAATAATCAAAATCGCGGTGATCAGGGCGCTGATGGTGGAAAACCAAGCCGGCCAGGTACCCGCGCCTCCGTAATCCCCTTTGAAGAGGTAAAATACAATGATGAAATAACTGAACGAGGCAACCATCTGAAAACCGTTGAACACTAAGAACGTAGCCCCGCACAGCCGCACAAAAGGCTTGTTTTTGAAGATCATTATCATCGAGCGCAGCAGGCTCTTCATGTTGTTCACGAGGTTTTTCAGCGTCAGTTCATCCCGGTTGGTCAGGTTGGTCTGGTCAATTTCCTTGCAGAACAGGGCCGGTAATACGCCCAATGCTATGCACGCAACCCCGACAAGGACAGACAGGCTCCGAACGCCTTCTGCCTGGGTGGCAAACAGGTCGGGATCTGCTATGAGCACCCAGAACCAGGGCACGATCATCCAGGCAAATTGCCCCACGGTTTGGGAAAAAGCCATGAGCCGTGTACGTTCGTTGTAATCGGAACTCATCTCGTAGCCCAAGCCCATGAGTGGAGTGGAAAAAATGGTGTTTCCGGTCAGGAATACCAAGGAAAGGATTAGAAAATACCAGAAGTTGTACATCTGCGAGTTCGCCGCGTCGAGCTGCCACAAGGCAATGAACATCAAACCGCTCCAGATGGCGCCGATCAGGATGTACGGCTTTCTGCGCCCGTACTTCGAGGTGGTGTTATCGGAAATATACCCCATGATCGGGTCGGTAATGGCGTCGTACAGACGCGGCAGCCCCCCCAGCAGACCGGCCAGAAACGGATCCATTCCAAAGGCGGTGAGCAGGAAAAAGGAGAAAACTCCCAAGGCCCCCGGCAACAGGTTGTTGACCAAATGCCCGGCCCCGAAGGCGGCTTTTTGTCCCAAGGGTATCTTGTCTTTTGCTGGTGTTTGTACTTCCGACATAGGCGTTGCTTGTTAAGTTGGTTGAGCAGTTGACTGGTTGATTGGTTGATTGGTTGACTGGTTGATTGGTTGATTGGTTGACTGACAAGAATCGAGGTCGCAGTCACGGAGTTTGAATCACCAGCGTCTGAATCGCTTTCCCGCTAATCGCGAAGGCTGTAGATTTTGACCGCAGTGCAATTTGTATCCCTTTGGTTTCTTCCGTGGGGTTGAACAACACGACGGCAATGCTTCCATCGGGATTTTTCACTGCCGTTATCTGAAGTTCTTCATCGGTGTTTTCAAATCCGATCCGCACGGCGCCCGGACGGATGAACCGACTGAAATGGGCCATCGCATAGTACAGCGGCGTGAAATACACTTCGTCGCGTTCGGGGTCTGCGATCACCGGGGCAGTACACCAGTTTTTGGCCCAGTTCGGCCCGCCCTGCCGGTCGAGAATCATGTTCCAGTCCACCCAGCCGTCCACCCGATTGTTGAGGCAGCCGATGATGTCGCGGGCGTAGCGGAACAAGGGCACGTACTTCGGGTGCAGGTGTTTTTGTGCCTCGGGCGCCCAGTCCCAGCCCCAGTCGGTTGCTTCTTCCGACCAGTACCAGGCGTCGTCGTTCCAGCGAGGCACCTCGGCATCCACGCAGGCTTCGGTCTGGATCAAGTGTTTGCCGGGCGCTTTTCGGTGTGCATACTGCAACGTCTCGGGGAAGTAGTCCACGGTGCCCGCATACCAGTGCACGGCCGTGCCGTCGAAGTAGTTCGAGGCAGTTTCGTCGCCGAACATGACGTCCACCCATTTTTTCAGTTCCTCGTCGCGGTTTTGGTCGAAGCCGAGAATTTTCACCGTGCTTCCGTTTTTCCGAAGCAGCGGCCCGAGATGGTTTTTTACAAAATCGGTCATTTCCCGGGGCGTGTAGTGCATGCTTTCCCAGTTGCTGTCGTTGCCGAGCGGCTCGTTTTCGACTGTAATTCCCCAAATATCAATGCCCTGTGCGCGATAGGCGTCTATGTATTTGGCGAAAAACAAGGCCCAGGTATCGTAGTACTTCGGCAGGAGTTTGCCGCCGCGCCAGTCGTTGTTGTCCTTCATCCAGGGCGACGCCGTCCAGGGGGAGGAAATAATCCTGAAACCATCCTTCGAAACCGCCTGCGCGGCCTTGATCATAGGAACGATATCGTCGAGGTCTTCTGCAATAGAAAAGTGCTCCAGCGCCATGTCGCCGGCTACCGGCGCATAGGAATAATTGCCCAGGGAGAAGTCGCAGGAGTTGATGTGCGTGCGCGTCAGGGAGTAGCGCGCGCCGGATTCGCCGAAATACGCTTCCAGGATTTTGTTTTGGTTTTCGCGCCCCATTCGCCCGAACAGGTGGGCAGATGCCTCCGTGAACGAACCTCCGATGCCGGTGATAGTCTGGTACTTTTCGTCGGGCAAAAGGCTGATGCTCGCCCGTTTGTCAATAGCGGGAAATTCGGTTCGTTTGGTCAGTTTGTTGCCGCTTGCGGAGGTTTCAAAAATATCCACTTGCATCATAGTTCGGTTTGCACAGCCGCTAACCAGGAGCGCTATGAGCGAAATACCAGCCGTATGTAGTTTGACAGATTTCATATTTTTATATCCCGGGGCTTCACCCCTCGGTATCCCGGGGCTTCACCCCGGGTTAGCAAATAGCGCCCTTTCAGGGCTTGCGTAACTCATCGCTCATCGCTCATCACTAACCGGCGGTTTCACGGTTTTCATCAAGGCCGCTTTGTCGCCGTTTAAGGTTTTGGTTATCGGTTTTCCTCCGCGCGTGAGGCCGTCGAACCTTCCGGCGTCCACCAGGTACCAAAGGGCGTATTTGGCCTGCCCCTGCACAGTGAAAAGCCCGAAATGATTTTCGGAGCCGCCGGGGTTGGCCGCGTCTTTCCAGGGTTCGTCAAAGGCTTCGAAGTAAAAACAGGTAATGCGGGCGGCATCGGTCCATGTGCGTATATGGTGGTAGTAAACTGCCGATTTGTATTCATCCACGGCCCGGGAGCCGGAGTTGCCATAGAGTTCGTTGCAACTCGTAGCCCAGCCGGTTTCGCCGATGTGTACGGGCTTGTTTACGCCGAGACTTTTCATGTAGCGTACCACCTGCTCGTATTGCATTTTGGCGTAGTCTCTTGCCCGGAGCATGGCGGCTTCTGTTTTTTCGAGGTCTGTCATGCCCGCTTCGTCTTTCCGCGTGCCCCAAAATGCAGGGTTGTAATGCGTGTCGTGCATGGGGTAGGTGTGCATGGAGATATAATCAACCGCTTCGATGAGGTGGTTCAGGTCGGCCACATGGTAACTGCTGTCGCCGCCGCCCCAGGAGGCGAAGTTGTCCGAACTGGTGATCCAGAGCGTGGCCGGCAGTTCGCCCTGTTTTTTCAGGTTTTGCAGGTGGTTGACCCACTTCAGAATAACGCCGGGCTGCACATAGTACCGCTCGGCCCATTTGACCATAGCCTCGTTGCCCACCGCGATGATTTTGACAATATCGGGGTACTGGTTGGCTAAGTCCACGGCCCGGTCAATCTCCGCGGCATTTTTTTCGCTCTCCGCGTGGTGATCGGGCGGGAGGTCCGTCCAGGCGTTTTTGCAGTCTATCCAGGCGCCGAGCATCAGGTACATTTCAAAATTTTTGTTCTCCTGTTTCAACTGCCGGATGGCCGCGAGCAGGTTGGCGGCCTCGTCATAGTACACGTTGTAGGTGCGGAGCAGTTTGATGCCCATCGCCGACAGGATCAGCAGGTCTTCTTTCAGTTGGGGAATGGTGGGCTGGATCGCTCTGCTGTTTTCCCGGTAACCGCCAAAGGAAATGGCTTGATAGCCGGGATTCCCCAGAATATCGGCTGCGGTCTTGTCGGTCACCTCGGGAAGAGAGGCACAGGTGAGCAACTGCGTTGTGGCCATGAGCAAAAGCAATGTCTGGTTTATATGTTTCATGTCAGTCTCTGAGCCTTGTTTTACGCACCGAAACCAGTATCTGTCTGATCACGCCGTTCCGTTGAAAAACCTGTTGGCTTGTCGCCTCGTCCAGTTCCAGGGTGTCGAAGGTGGCCGATTTGCCGTCGGCAAAAACAAGTTCGAGGCGGTCGGTTTCCTGTATGCGGTACACCACTGGAATCTGGCAGCAGGTGAAGCAAAGGGCGCCCGGCCCCAGCGCCAACCCGACGCGCGCGCCGTGCACATCCACGTATTCCACCGTTTGCGGCTCCTGCAAAAACTCCCCTTTTCGAAGCAGGCAAGGGTTGAACGACAGCCTGCCCGCCCGAACGACCACGCCCAGTTCGCCGAACCGCGTCAGGATGTCTTCCTTCACCTGGCCCGTCATGCCGGGCTGTTGAGCGCCCCGGTGCAGCGGTGTATGCGAGTAGGGATCGGTGGGGAAGGCGCCGTACAGTTCGGGCGATTTGTGCACACCGATGCCGGCTTCTATTTCATAAAAATGTTCCAGCAAGCGGCCCGTCACCGCCTCGTCGGCGCCCTCGCCGATGGCTTTCAGGCAGTATTCCTGCACGGCAAGCAGCAGTTTGGACACCATGTGCCAGTAGATGGAACCCAGTCCCTCGTAGGCGAAAAAAGTGCCCGAGCGACCGGTGAAAGCCTTGTGTTGGAATACACTTTCAAACAGGTCGAGCAGCCGCTGCCGGTCTTTGGCCACTAATTCCTGGTACCCGTTTTCCGCCAAAGCATCCAGCGCAAGGCTCAGGTCTTTGGCGTTGCGGAAGTTGCCGTTGAAATGAAAACCACCTGCGTCGTCCCGCTCCACCACTTGCGTATTGCCCTCGGCGATGAGCCACCAGATCAGTTCCGATGCTTGCGCATCGGCGGCGGGAATGGAGTTTTTTTGCAAAAACCCGGGCAGGTTTTTGTTGGGGTACAGGATGTAGCTGTACTGGTCGTCGCGGAACAGGGCGCTGTTTTTCAGGCCGTCCAGCACCTCCAGTGCTTCCTCCGAGCGCAGGTAGCCGGCGCTCAGCACAGCCACCTGCCCTTCGAGCATTTCGCCGAGGCGGGCAATGGCGATACCGGCATCGCCTGCCGACATCAGGTTGTAGGCGTGGTACAGGTTGTCGGGGCGTCGGTTGGCGCGGATAGAATGCTCCGTGAAATCGAGGCACACCTGCACGAACGCCCGCAGCCCTGCCAGGGATATGCTGCGTTTTTTGCCCCAAAAGCCGTTTTGGTAAATCTGCTGCCGGTAATCGGACGCGGCGGCGCCAAGGCGATCAATAACGGCTTTTCGGTCCCGATCATTGATTTTTCCGGACAACAAGGGGCTGAAATGCAGGAGCGTTTCCCGGGCACTGTGGTAAAATTCCATCAGTTCGCCCGAGATTCGGGTATTTTCCAGGTCGGTTTCGTCCAGCAGGCCCTGGAAAAATTTGAGGAAACGCCGCAGGTAGCACAGCGTGACCATCGAGACGCCGTTGCCGACCAGGGCGTTGTTGGCGTCGTTCCATTCGGGCCGTTGGGTGTTCATCCAGATACCGGCTTCCGGCACAAGGTTCGATATTTTGGCCAACAGGGTAGCCAGTATTTTTTCCAGAAAATTGACCCGGTAAATCGTCTCGTCTTCGAGGGCAAGCAAGGCTCCATCGGCCCCCAATGCTGCGCGCCGCTGCCGGATTTGAGCGTCCCAGACGTGGTCAAACTCAATTGTGTCCTGCGGGTTTTGGAGAAGTTGCTCGTAGGGTTTGATGACGTACGGCACAGCGGCGTACACGAACCAGTCCCGGTCGAAACAGGCCGACAGGCGTCCCGGGTGGTATTTTTCAAGCAGTTCAATGAGTTTTTGCAGATAAATGATCTGGTGGTCGCCCCAGTACCCGATGTACGACCAGGGGTTGTCCGGCTCGATGGTTTCCCAGTCGAAACCGTCTTTGGTGACCCGGTAAGGATTGTACCCGTCGAAGGTGGAGGCGTTGACGAACTTGAAGATCATGCCTTCCACAAATTCGGGGAACGAGCAGGCCAGTGCCTCCCAGTTCTGGAAAATGTCCCGCCAGTTGCCTTCGTAGTCCAGCACCTTGGAGCCATCGGTTTCGTGCTCGGTATTGATGGAAAAATAATTCCACGGGCGGCTGGGGTCGCCGTGCCGGCGGCTGAATTTCAGGGGCAAATACTCCAGCCCGAGCCGCATCAGATCGGCGTCGTTTTCTTTTTGCAACGCATCCCGCAGCGCAGAGAGGCTGAATGCCTCCTGCAAACCGCCGACAAACGCACCGTTTCGAGCGGCCACGACTTTGTTGGCCTTTTGCAGGTACGAGATGAAGTCCTGTTTTTCGATTTGGTAGTTGTAGTCAAAAATCCCCCCGCGCATGATGTTGAACAGCACATTGGAGAAATGGCGGGTATCGTTGAGTACATCGGAACTGAACTGAAGGCCATCGGCGCCGGCCACGAGTTGAATCAGGTTTTGCGTGCCGGCGTCAATGTCCTGCCGAAGTTGCTCTGCCGGATCGGCGGCGCTCAGGAGCCATTGGCGGAGCGCCACGACCTGGGTCTGTGTCTGATTCACATTGGCCGTGATGGACCAGGTTTTCCGGGCGCCGCCGGCCAGTACAAGGTCCGTGGAAACGAAGTAGGCGCCTTTTTCGCCCTTCACGTCGCGCTCGGCCTGCACGTGCCGCTTTTGCCGGAATGCATTCAGTTGCAGGGAGGAGAGCAGGTGCGTTACATTTTCCAGACCGGTGTGCCAGGCGATGTTGGCCTTCAGGGCCTCGCTCGGCTCTGCCTTGTCTACGATGATGGCGCTCAGGGCAAAAATTCCGATACCTGTGGAGCGTTCCAGTTCGCTTCTTTTGTAGGCGTCCACCAGGTTGCTGGTGGTGGCTTGCAGGGAACTGGGCACGCCGCATGGCATGATGTTCCGGATGCCGTCGAGCAGCACAACCCGGCATTCGGCGTCCGAGGTATTGACCAGTTCAGCCTTCCGGACAAACCCGAACTTCTTGCTCGAATTCCACTGGTATCTGAAACTCAGGCCCAGGGTGTGGTTGATTTCCTCGAAAATGATCTTGTTGCCGAAAACGGATTTGTACAGGTTCCGGCTGACGGCGTACCGGTCGAGGAACCGGTCGGAAAACGGCTCCCACACCAAAACCTCATCCCGGGTATGCACTTGAAAAACGGATTTGCTGCCGGTCAGGTCGGCGGACTCGGTGATCTTGTCGTCGGTGTAGTACGGGAACAGGGCGTATTCGGGGTTTTTGCGTCCGGCTGTCAGGCCGCCATTGCTGGATATGAACATCCAGTGGTTGGAATCGCTGACGATGCTCATCAAGAAGGGGCGCATACGGTCGCTGTTGGCGATCCGCAGGTAGCGCTCATTTTCGTGTACGACCATCGTCATGTCCACCGGTTTGTCCGAAGATGCCTGATTCACGTGTTGTTTTATTTTAGTGAAAGTTGATGGGGAAATCGAATCAATCGAACTAATCGAATCAATCGAACCAATCAATTTGCCTCCTGATACACCCGCACGTAGTCCACGATCATTTTCTGCGGGAAAGGCGTCTGGGGCACGGGGAACCCGACGTAGTTGCCGCCGACTGCCACGTTTAGAATCATAAAAAACGGCTGGTCGTACACCCATTCGCCCGGCACGTCGCCGCGCTCAATGCGCTGGTACAGGTAGTCGTCCACGAAAAAGTCAATCTTGTCGGCGTCCCACTCGACAGCGAAAACATGAAAATCGACATCGAAACGGCCATTTTGCAACGCATACCCTTTGGTGATCGGGTTTCCGCCCGAATACCCCGGCCCGTGGATGGTTCCCTGGATGATACTGGGCTGTTGCCCCCGGAGTTCCATGATGTCAATTTCGCCGCACTGGGGCCAGTTCACGGTTTGAATATTGGAGCCAAGCATCCAGAACGCGGGCCACACCCCCGGGCCGTACGGAGTTTTCAGGCGGGCCTCAAAACGGCCGTACTGCTGCTCGAACAGGCCCTGCGTTTTGATCCGCGCCGAACTGAAGTTGTTGCCATTGCGCAGCGCCGTAAGCACGAGGTTGCCCTGTCCGTCCATGGACACATTCTCAGGCGCGTCGGTGTACGACTGCAGTTCCGCATTTCCCCAGCCGTTCTGGCCGGTACCAAGATCATAGGCCCATCGGGTAGGATCGGGCTGTTCGCCGGCAGCGCCGTCGAATTCGTCGCTCCAGGTGAGTTGCCAGTTGCGCTGGTCTATTTTCTGGAAATCGTCGGGCGTGCAGCCCCAAAAAGCGGGCGACAGCAGGAGTGCCGCAGCGAGGAAGATTGTTCCGATTTTGATGGTGTGCATGGTTGAGTTGTTGTGGTAATGCGCTTTTAAAAACACCAGACCAGGTTGGGGGGATGGATTGAATTTGAATGAGTTTTGGTAGTTCTCGTTGTGCGTCAACCCCACCCCCAGCCCCTCCCCCGAAGGGGAGGGGGGCTTGCCCTCATTTCAATTATGCATCCCAAAACGGGATGCCAAGAGCAAGTTGGAATCATGCCCCCCTCCCCTTCGGGGGAGGGGCTGGGGGTGGGGTTGAGTTACCGGAAGTAAATGTTGTCCAGATAAATATCGCCGTTGCCGTCAAATTTGAGTTGGATCACGTTATTCAAAGCCACCGGCGCAAACGACGACAGCGGAATGTCTATGCTCGTCCAGCCCGAAGTGGGCACGGTGAGTGTAACCGGCGTTTCGACCGGGCCGGGGCTGATGAGGTACACCTTGAGCGATGAGGAGTTGGCCGACCAGAAGTCGAGATGCAGAAAATTTTTCGTGGATACATTCTGGGCGCTTCCGAGTTGAATGCCCTGGTAATTGAGGCCGGCGTATTTCAGGGTGTTGTTCCCCTGTATGGGCACCTGGGTCACCACGGTGGCCTGTCCCCAGTTCGGGTTCAAATCCGTGCCGGGTATGTTGGTGTAGACGTTGCTAAATACTGAAATCACATTAGCAGGAGGAACCGTGGGAGAGGGCGCAGCCGTCGTGGGCGTCGTGGGCGGGGTGCCTGCACTGTAGAGATAGATATTGTCCGCGTAGAAACCCGGAATGTTGCCGCCCTCGTCCACAAAAATGATTTGCCAAAGTTTGCTTCTGTTGCTCAAGCCGGTAAAATTAGAAAACGGTATGTCCAGACTGATCCATTGCTGGGACTGAGCCGCCGGGATACTTGTTGTAAAAGCGCCCGTGCCGCCCGTACCGTTATCAACTACCTCGATTTTGAAGGATGCATTGGCCGGCAGGGTATTCGGAAGATAAATGTCCGCGTGCAGGTGCGTCATGGCGGTGGCATCCACGGTAGGGGACGAGAATTGAATCCCGACAAAGTTGAACTCGGTATAGTTCAGTACGTGGTCTCCATTCACCTCAAAATCAGCGGAGAGGGTGGTCTGAAAGGGCGCCCAGTAGCCGTTGTAATAGTCTACCGGCACATTGGTGTACGCATCGCTGAAAAAGGAGATGACCTTTGCCGGGTCGCGCGTGGGCACAGGCGCGGGCTGGAAATTGCCCACGGACTGTATGGTCAGCGAACCCTTGGCAGCCGTCCCGCCTACCGTGGCGGTGATTTTGGCACTACCCGGTCCGCCGATCACCGAAACAAGCCCGGATGCGTCCACCGTGGCGACAGATTCGTTGGAGGAGACATACTCAAAATACGCCGGAGTCACATTTACGGTCTGGTTTATTCCCGACGGCAGGTTGAATGTCGAATTCAAACCGCCGATGCTTTTGGTAACGCCCAAAAAGGAGGTCTCCACCTGGTCCTGCCCGTTCAGAATGGCGTGTTGCGGGTGGGCAAGGGTGCCAAGTTTTTCGAATTTCACTTCGTCAATCCAGAAGGTGTACCCCCGGTCGTTTTCCGGGCCTTCGGAGTAAAAGAACATCCCCCGCTCGTCGGTAAGTTTGGTCGGGTCGGGAATCGGAATGATGTACTTCTGCCAGTTGGTTGTCACCGGCACGCCGGCTATGGAGGCTTGGTATTTGTTTGCCCCGAGATCGTTGCCGAAACCAAGCACGTCAATGTTGGCGGCCTGGGAGGCTTTCATCCAGAACGTCAGGGCATTGTAGCCCGACAAGTCCCTTCCCGTGCCGGTAAAAAACGTGCCGCCGGCATATGCGCCCCGGGGGTCGCCGGCATCGGGCACCTCAAAACGCATGGACGTGGTGGAGATGCTGTTGTAGGTCACCGAGTTGTCCACATCGAATGCGGTAGGTACGGAGCCACCAAAAGCAGCATAGTTCAACCCCGGGCTGAAGGTGTTGATGAACACCTCGGGGTTGGTGGGGTTGCCGACCGGCTGCAGGTCGGCAAGATCCCGCTGGCAGGCTCCTAACAGGGCGGCGAGTATGCCAACGTGGACGAATTTCATCAAGCGGGTACGTATCGTTGTGCTCATATTGTCACGAGTTTTATTTGCCAATGTTTATGAAGAGATAGGTGCGGATTTCCCACTCGTTGCCGTTGTCGAAGCCGATCGCATTGGGATCGGGCACGGGGTTTCCGGCGCCGTTCACCGTTTGAACGGGGGCATAGCGCGGGGAATACCGATCGAGCGTGCGGTAGGTGCCGCGCACGCCGAATCGGGTATCCGGCAGATTGAACCAGTCGGGTTTGCCGAGGGCGATGGACACGTCCGCCATGAGTTGCAGCGGGAACGTGAGGTTAAAGTCGCGGTGGTAATCGTACGGCCCCCAATCATTCAGCCGGACAAACGAGGTCATTTTCAGGGATTTGTACATCATCCGCAGGTCCATGCCGTAGCGACTGATGGTCCGGGTATCGCTGCCGTTTGCCTGCGCGTCGCCGGCATACAGGTTGGCAATAAAACCAAACTCGCGGCTTGTTTTGGAGACCACACGGGCGTTTACTTCCCACAAATCCTGGGCAGGAGCGGCGCCCGGGAATGCGAATGTGGTGCGTCCGTCCGGCAAAATACCGATGGCGGCATCCTGCGTGGTCGGCAGGTGACGGTACACTACGCCGGCGCTGACGGCGAATCCGGCGTCTTCGCTGCGGTCGCTATCCCAGTTGTACATCCAGGTGCCGGGCGTGGGATCGAAGGTGAAGAGCAGTTCGCCGGCCACCTGTTCGCGGTTTCCCCGCACGACAAACGGGTCTTCGAGGATGTTCCGGGGCCGCCCGGGTGCAGCCACATCTGCCGGAATGGGGCCTTCGATCGGTTTCTGCCACAGGAAGTTGGGCGCCACCTGAAGTTTGCCCAGCATGTAGGTGAACCCCGAGAGGAAGTTGTACTGGTTTCCGCTGCCGCTGTCTTTCAGCCGCCAGCCGGTGAAGGTCAGGGTTTGGTCGGCGCCGCCGTTGGCCACCAGGCCCATGGCCGCCGACTGCGCGTACCAGTTGAAGCGACCGCCGGTGTACGTCAGTTTGATTTTTCCGCCAAAGTTGTCCTCTGCCCGAATCTGGTCCTTATACGCGATGTACTGACCGGGTTCGCCGCGCACTACCTGAAATTCGCGCCCCTGCAGTGGCTGTCCGGCCCAAAGGCCGCCGAGGTCCACGCCGAACTTGCCGAATGCGCGGTTGACGTGCAAGCCAAGGCGCCTGGTTTTCGGTTGCGGAATGGCAAAGGAACTTTCGGTGAGGCCGAGTTGGTCGAGGTCTTCGTGAAAGACGGCAGCAACATTGGTTTTTCCAAGGGCCTTTTGATATTTCAGCAACACGGCCGGGTTGGCGCCCCACCAGAGTTGTGGGCCGAAAGCCAGTTTGAAACCTTGCAGTTCTTTTTTGCCGGCCACCTCAAAACCAAAGGGGGCGATGCCGTTGTACAAGTCAATTTGTGGGCCGTAGTTAGCTTCGGGGTAGAGGCCGAAGAAATCGCCCTCGTAGCCCCAGTGGTAGTGGCCGGTGCGGTAGAATCCCTTGAGGTCAAAATACTTGTGGTTCCACTCATAACTGGCTTGGTACACCTGAATCCGGTTCAACGATTCCACCGTCAGGTTTCCTGTCGTGCTGTTCAGTTGCACACGGCGTCCGCGGTTTTCATAAAAAATCTGGTCAATCGGGTTGTTTGCGACATTGCCCAGCACGTTCACGTCCACATTCGCCCTGAAATTGGAAGTCGGATTGGCTTCCACACCGATAAAAAAGGACTGCATATGGTCGAAGCCCTGCTGGTCGGGGAAGGCGGTGCTGCCTGGAACCGGGTTCTGAGGTGTCGTGATCAGTTCGCCGCCGGTGTTGTAGGTCGAAAGTTGCGCGCCCAGGCGGCTGATGCCGACCTTTTGCTGCCGGCTGCCTTCGAGGGCTGCTTTGTCGCCGCGGGCTTTCAGCCAGGCTGAAGCGACCTGAATACCGGCAAAATGCTGCTGGAGTGTGGCTGCGGAGGCGCCTTGTGCGTACGGATCGAAGCGGTGCGCCTCGCTCAGAGCGTAGTACGCCGCCCGGGGGAAGAGTTGGTAATGGCCTTTGGCGTTGGTCGGGCCTTTGGCGCAAATGCCGAACCACTCCTCGTTCATGTTATTGTCGCCGGCCACATAATCAAAAAGGTAGCCGCCGTTCGACCAGGAGGCGTTGTTGTCGTGTACGTCGAGGTTTGCTGTCTGGCCGTATTTCCACCAGCCGTCGCTGAACTGAAAGGTGAAGCCGCCCAGGGAGTTCCCGGCTTTTCCGAGGCCTGCGGCGTTTTCGTAAATTTCTTTCCAGTTGGACACATCAAACATGGCTTGGGCCTGCTGGTCTTCTTCGTTGGTCTGGGCGTTGAAAGCATCGCTGCCGAATTCCGTCAGCAGGACGGGTTTTCCATACTCCCGTTTTGCGCGGTCGAAGAGGTCGAGGAACGAAACACCCCGGTACACATTGATCCCCAGGATGTCCACGTCCTTGCACTCGCGGGCGATGATGTCGAGGAACAGCAGGTCGCCGTTGCAGATGGCGACGGGGTGCGACTTGTCCACTGTTTTCATTTCCACGACGGCCCGGTTAAACAGTTGGTACAGGTGGTTGGCCCGCTGGGTGGACACCCGGTCTTGCACGGGAATGTCCTCGGTTTCGGCGCCGTCCCAGAAAAGTCCGTAGTTGTTTTCGTTGCCCAGCAGGTACAACAGCAGCCCGGGGGTGTTTTGGTACTCCTCGGCCAGTGCTTTTACTTCCTGCAGCAGCAGCGCGCTCACGCGCGGGTCGGAGTACTCGGTGTTGCTTACCCAGGCGCCGTCCAGCGTGAGGCCATAGCGGCCAAAGGAGTGGTTGAGCATGGTATAGATGCCGTGCTGCTCATAAATATACTGTATCCACTTTTTGGGGATGCCGACGTACACCCGGATCGTGTTGACGCCCATGTTTTTCAACAGCGTCATTTCGTCATCGAGCGCTTTTTGGATGAAGGCGTCGGACTGATTCCAGAGACTGTAGGAGTAGTTGGTACCGATGGGAAAATAGTCCCAGTTTATACCGTTGACAAAAAATGGTTTGCCGTTCACGACAAGTCTGGCGCCGGCGGCGCCTTGCTCAACCTGAACCCGCGCGGACTGCGCCCACAGCTTGGTGGAGAAACCGGAAAAAATACACAGCAGAAAAAGTAGTAGTACCCTCATGGATTTCGTCATGTTTGTTAACATATCAAGGCCAAAAACCTGCTGTGAATTTAGCGTTAATTGGCCGGGAAATTCATCTATACATCCTATATACAAGCGCAAAACATCTGCTCCCCGGGAAGGCTTCAGTGCCAACAAATAGTTATATTTCAATGTATTAAAACGAAGATTCCTTTCAGGGAAAACGGCATTTGGCAAAAGCGGTATATACGATTTGAACATAGTGACCACGTAATGTACGGCATGCACCGCCTGGCTGCGAAGTTCCATTTGCCAAGGCTCGCTCAAAGCCAAATTTGTTGGCCATGATTCTGAACCTAACTACCTTGCCTGCTCCGTCTAGGCCATCTACTTCTTCAAAGACTTAAAAGCCCCGTATTTCCGGAAGTTGAAGCAGAACAGGAGCATGTATTTGTACAACTAAGGGTGTACTTTTGTGGAAAAATCGAGAGACATGAGTGTGCTCATCAAAAATATCCACATTAAAAATTTCAAATCTGTCCGCGACCTTTCGCTCGACTGCGAACGGATAAACATCTTCATCGGCAAGCCGAACGCGGGCAAGTCGAACATTCTGGAGGCGATTTCGCTGTTGGGGGCGGGGTATTCGAAATCTGCTCACTTTATGAGTGAATTCATCCGATACAGCAAAATACCTCAACTTTTTTCCAATATTAGTTTTCGAGAACCAATCAGTATCGAATCTGATAATAGTATTGCTTCGTTACACTTCGATAGCAAAACAAATGATTTTTCATTCGTAGTCAAACCAAAAATGCCAAAACCATCAAATGGTGATACTCCAAAACGAGGCGTACAATTAGTTCCATTACACCAAAATCCCTTGCATGAGCCATTATTTGAAATAGAACACATTTTGAACGATGGTTCCTATCATGGAGCACGATTTAGAGAACGTCCAGATAGAATTAAGAAATACGATTTTCGTGGTTTAGGAAAATACGCAGAACATGGGCCTTTCTTGCACCCGCCTCATGGGGAAAACTTCTATTTTATCGCCCAAAGCCATCCGGCATTACAGGAAGAAATTTTTAAATTTTTGAAGCCTAATGGCTTGGAGTTATTGCTGGATGAAGAATCTCGGAGACTGTTTGTTGTTCAAAAAGGCGAAAAATCATTAATCAGTTTTCCGATAACGTCCGTCCCCGACACCTTCCAGCGCTACATCTTTCACCTTGCGGCCATCCTCTCAAATCGCGACTCGGTGCTGCTTTTCGAAGAACCCGAGTCGCACTCTTACCCACCTTATATCAATCAACTGGCGCAGCATATCGTGGACGACGAAGGCGGGAATCAGTTTTTTATCACGACGCACAACCCCTACCTGCTGACCCCTATCCTCCAGGAGGCCAAAGACGTAGCGTTGTTTGTGACCTGGTTCGAGAATTTTCAAACACACGCTCGCAAACTTTCCGAAGCGGAACTGAGCGACATCCTGAGCTACGGCATGGATGTCTTTTTCAACCTCAAGCATTTCACCCCGCATGAACCATCCCCAGATTTTGCCTGAATGCCATGCGGACACATTGCTCGTTGAGTTGTTGGGATTTGATCCCCAGCACATATTTGGCATTGGCCAAGTCCTCATCACATTGCCTCGCAATTTTGCAAATCGAATGGCCGTCGGCATCATTGACAATGACAAGCGGAAGCCACCTGATGTTTCTCAATTTGAGATTGAAACAACTGTTGCAGGGATTGAGCGCCGCAAAAAGGCCGACACCAAACACACGCTTTTGGTCATCACCCCGGCTTTTGAGGATTGGGTTTTTGAAAACGCACGTGCCGTGAATATTGACCCGGCCAAATATGGGTTTCGTACCCCCAAGTACTTCAGAGACGTTTGTAAAAAAGCAGATGCAGACGCAAATCAGCAATTAAAACAGTTTTTGAACGCACTCAAACAAAAAGGTGCACCCGGGTTTAAGCAGCTCAAAACTTGGATTTGCGAAGGGGCGGGGCTTGTCGAAGCCGAAACTTGATAGGTCTATTGCCAAAAAATACACCACCATGAATTTCCTCAAACTCATCACCATCTTCAACTGGGTCGTTATCGCAGCACTGGCCGTGTTCGTGGCAATCGCTACATTCAGCCCTTCCGGCAAGGGCGGCGATGCTTACGGACGGGGCCTGGTGCAGATGTATTTCTTTATCGCCATTATTGCCTTGATTGTGCTACTCGTCCTCAACCTGCTGCCTTTCAAGTGGGCGAAATACACCGCGTTTGCGTTGATGTTGGCGTTCTATTTTTTCCCGAAGATTATCTCGGTCATAGGCAAGATCAAACAAAGCGTGACTGCGGGTATCGAAGCAACCAAACCCATATTTGCGGACAAGGAGCGCGAACGCATCGCACGCGCCATATACAACGGCGATCCCGAAACGCTGAAAAATCTATTGAAAACAACTCCAACAGCCCGGCTCAACGAAAACGGGGAACTACTTAGTTCGACTTTAGCCATTTAAAACCAAAAGCGAGAACTCCCCGGAAGTGAGTAAATTTGAGATCACTACAAAACAAATTTATGCTCACGTTGCCAAAAGAGTTCTCCCGTCAAATATCGGTGTTTGCTCCGTTATTCA
>JAEUUV010000063.1 GCA_016787285.1 Saprospiraceae bacterium
ATATCCTGTTTCAGTTCCTCAATCCCGTAATGCATGGGGATTTTGCGTTTGGCGAGTTCTTGCTGGAAGATCAGCTGCGGCAAATCAGCAAGGGCAGCGGCCTGCCCGAGCGTGAGCAACTCTTCTCTGAACAGCGTGATGGCAAGGAGCAATTTTATACGCTGCTCACTGAGGGGTGTTTTTGCCAGAACGGAATCGGGAAGTTCGATTACCATGACGTTTTAATTTTTGCGTTCAAAAGTAGAGGTTTTCCAGCCAAATACAAAGCCATTGCACGCTACCCCGCCACCGCCCCCCACAACACCTCCGCCGGATGCAGCGCCGTCCGCCCCGTACCGTCCAGAATCTGGTGGCGGCAACTGGTGCCGGGAGCGGCTGCTACTGCTTCACCACTTTACCCGACTGCACGGCTTGGTGACCAAACCAATACTGCCAGAAGTACACACCGGACGGCAAATGGCGTACATCAACTTGTGATGAAAAATCAGAGAGCGCCTGCTCCAGCACTAATCTACCGAACACGTCTGCCAGGCTGAAACGGGGCACTATCTTCATCAAAGCCGGTTGCTGCACCGTCAGGAAGTCAACACAAGGATTGGGATGCACCGTCAACTTCGGCAAGAACGGCAGCTCCGGAGCAGACACCGTACCCACCGTCACGGGCTTGCAATAAGTGTCCTCCGCGTTGGCATTGCGCACGGTGAGGCATACCTGATATACATTTGACGACGGAAAAACATGCACCGGACTGGTGTCGGTGCTCGTGGAGCCATCGCCAAAATCCCAGTGCCATTCTGCCGGCTCGTAGTACGACAGATCGGTGAACGTGACCTGCAAGGGCGCCAAGGTATCCTCGATCTCGTGCCGGAAAAGCGCCACGGGACGGTTGTCTATACTGAGCGTATCGCAAGGGCTGCCGTCTATGGGGCCGAGGCGGTAGTGGGGGTAGTAAGAATTCGCCGATGCTACAAAATTGGGAAGTTGGACGGCACGCTGCTCAACAGCACAAGCAGCACCTTTGCGATTCGGATAGTGAATTAGATGCATGAACGGCGCTGAACTCGTCCAGTTGTAGATTTTCCCATCAGGACCGGGGTACATATAGAGGAACTTGGTCCATATTTTGGTTCCCGAACCTGGAGTAACATAGTAAAAACTATCCCAAACGGCTACTGTCGTTTCAGACTGGACGAGATCAGGATGCGCCAAATCATACTGTACAAGGCGGTCGGCATTGCCGCGAGTTGCATATAAAAGCCGACTGTTGGGAGAGAAGGTAGCTCCGATATTGCGCGATTCATTTTCGGTTGTATCAGGAATATGACGCAAATTGGACAACATTCCGCTGCACCGGTCAAAATCGTACACGGCAATTCCCTTGTCGCAGGCATTGATCATAAACATTTCGCCGTTGGGAGAAAACTCGCTCCACCCACAGGTGTCGAACGAATCCCGTGTAGGATTTGCAAGGCTTTGGGCCCAAGGTCCCTGAATTTCCTCAGGCGAAACCAAAAAACGATAAAAAATATCGCTTTTATGATCGGGCACCACCACCCACCAATCTCGGCCGTTGGCGTGCTTGTTGGCGCAGGCGAGCTGCATACAGTCAATAGACAACAATACAGAGTCTTTGTACACTATTGCTCCCAGACCATTGTCGGCACGCATATCTACTTTTGTAGTGAGCAGTTCCCTTAAAAGACAATCCCCATCATCATACGGTAGCATTCGGTGATGCATCAGTAAAAAAAGCGAATCGGCGAAGGGAAGGCCGAAAATACCATGAATTACGCCGTAGCCGCCCCCGCTACCACACAATAAATTATTATAAAAACCTTCATTAATTGTTTCCGCTCCTTGCATAATTTCAAGATGAGCATTGAAAATGACACACCCATCGGAATACATAATTAATTTTCCTTCATAATTGGATACTGACAAATTGGTCGCGGTAATGAGTAGATTCACGTTAAAAAACTCAATTTCAGGAGGAAAAACACTAAAGTCAATTTTAAAATTTCTGAAGCCCTCAATCGGTCCTGAGTAAAGACCGTCTATCCAAAAATAATCGTGTTTTTGAGAAAAAAGAGACAGAGGCATGTTGCACAGAATAAAAATGGCAAAGAATAGGTGCTTGTTCATAACCGTATAATGGGAAAGCAGCATGCCGGCAAATGAGCGGCATGCTGCCTGGGTGAAACCGATAATGTTTACTTGTGAGCGATCAGTATCGTCCTTGAAACCGCGCTTCCCTTTTCCGTTTGTATTTGGAGTGCGTACAGGCCATTTGGCAGCTGAGCAACCCCGATCCGGTTGGAGCCGACGCCGACAGAGCCTTCCATGCACAGGTGGCCCAGTGCATTGGTCAGCAGGTATCGCACATGGTCGGCAGAGCCAAGACCCTCCACAGAAAACATTAAGAGGTCGTCGGCCGGGTTTGGCCAAAATTTGACGGCAAGGGCTTGATGCTCTTTTATTCGAGCCGAATAGGGGCCAACCGGATCGCTTTGCCGATACTCGGCGGAGCAGTCGGGTTCCGACAAAATGACTCCTGTATAGTGCCCGTACAAGGAGCCGGCCCAAAAAGCGAACGGCCCATTGGCCGAGGGGCAAGTAGTGGCTATGGTGTGGATACTTTCCAACTGAGTGCTATCCGGGGCCTCCTGGAGCAAAGCCGCATGGATGAAGAAACGCAATAAGGTTTTCAGGTCTTCCTCAAAAACGTGCTCCGGCGATATGGCTTCGAGGTTGCCAAGAATGGTCGGGATTTCGCTTTGACGAGCTGCACTCAACTGCCCTGCAACGCTCTGGGCTGCTGTACCAACGGCTTCCAATGCTGTGAGCAGGCTATCCGACTGATTTTGCCATTGAATGATTTGAGAGGAGGTGGCACTGGTGTCTGCCAGTAAAGAATCCAGTTGGTACAGTTGTTCGAGCAGGTCAACCGATTCTGCAGTGTAGGTATTCAGCAAGTCTCGTTGAACAGGCAACAGGGTGTCCAAATCTCCGATAGCCTTAAGTACAGCTACTAAAGAACCGATTGGCGTAACAGCCATACTGTCCCTAAAGTCCGAAAGCAAGGCATTGGTTTCCGCCAGCGATGGGGAGTACACCAATTTTTTGTACAGGTTGTAGCGATTCCACCACCGGTTCAGGCCGAACGAATCTACTATGGTATCCCGCGCAATCGCCTCATCCAGTTCTGTTATTTCAGGGGCAAACGGAAATTGCGCCGCTGGTAGAGGGCAGTCGAAGTAGCAGGTTGGCGCGATGTTGCTGGGAACGGCATTAAAGAACCAAAGGGGAGAAGGATCAGCAATGGGGTTTTCAGAAGCATTGTTTTTTACATAGTATCTTGAATGTGTAGGAACTGCTGGATTTGCGGAGTAAGCGCCTATGGCAGGCGACGATATCCATTGGTTGCCATGTGTGACAAAATTTGGGCTACCGCTTCCTTGTGGCCCTGTTTGCGCATCTGAATTGACGTAGTACAACCCATACTGGGAGTTGTTTTCCATGATATTGCAGGCAAACTTGGTAGCTGTACCACAGTTTCTCGTAAAAGCAACCCCTACCTGACCACCGGTGACATGGTTCCGTACAATCCGGCCATCCTCATGGTTAAAAATATTTATTCCTCTGGTATTGCTATTTGAGTTTACCTGAATTTCATTGCAAGCGATCAGGTTGCCCTCCTTCTGGGCGACATATATCCCGGTTGCATTGGAACTGTTCACAATAATGCCCGGCAACATGGGTTCGCCATGATCATGCACATGAACTTCTTTGTACTGCGCAACATAAACCCCGAAACTGCCTTGGTCAACCTGAACGAAGTTTTCATATACATCTACTTGAAATAGGCCATAATCTTCATCAGCGGTAATAAAACCAAGGACAAATATTCCGGATGACCCGGGATTAACCGTGCTCACAATATTTACCCAAACATCATTTTTGTATATCCCTATGCGACTGTTAGCACTGTAACTCCAGTCCTGAAAAGAAATACCGGTAGCGGGCCAACTGACAAAAAAAGGAGGTTTGTTAATCTGGATATAGTTATCAAAAACACCTTGGGACGAAGCATTAGAGGAGTGGCCTACAATTGAAGCCCCATCAATTAAACATCTAAGCAAAATTCCGGTATACATGTTGAGCATTCGGGAGCCGGACACCTGCACATTGGTTTGTACTACGCCACAGGTTTTTACCACCACACCGGCATCACAGGCTCGAAAATCAGGTTCAGGATGCGAGGTGTATTTACCATTCCCGATAAATTTAAAATTATTGCCACCGCCTGCATCTGAATCAGTAATCCTAATTCCGACATTCCCAAGCCCGCCATAGGTGCCGGTATCAAAATTTTTAAATCTCGCAAACCTGATCAATTTGATGTTGCAATCATATGCATCAATTCCGACTGCCAGATTGGAAAAAATATTCTGCTTTGAAAAGGCCAAACTTGGCGGGTTAAAACCGGGCAAATTGCGCAAGTACATGCCCGAGTATCCGCCTGTTGTAAAATACTGTGGGGATTCAAGGTTACATGCTGCTATGTCTGATAATTGAACATCATTTTGTGCGCTTAACGCACAAATTTGTTTCAATGGCCCGGTTCCGTCAAATGCATTACCTTCAAAGATGTTTGTAATGAAATGACCGTTGGTTGCCCTAAACCCTATGTAATTGCGAAAAAAATCGGTATTCCGCACCGAAACGGTGCTCCCCCCGAAAACCCGGACGGCGTAAAGGGCATCCTTGATGGTAGTTCTGCTACTGCTTGATCCCGAAGCAATTTCACCACTGTACACATATATCCCCCGCCACAAACAAGGACAGTCTTCCGTATCGGGATTGCCTTGTACGACAGTTTGCTGCCTCAAGGTAAACGTATGCCCCTTCACATCGAAGCCGGCTTCTCTGTGCATTCGAATATCCGCAGATGCGAACTCAAAGGGCTTGTCTACTTCGACTATGCCGCTCACATAAACAACGGTACTACCATTATACCCTGGCCCGGGCAAGACACATTCGTAATCGGTCATTTTTGTTGTAGATGGTGCGCCCATGTTGTTGAGTAAGCCGATAAAAATGCCGGCAAGGTTGTTTGTTGAAAGTGCCTGAATCGCCGTAGTAGTGGTTCCGTCATGGCAGGTGTATTCGTGTGTAACCTTCAAAGCCGTCACAGTGACAGTATTGATATTGGTTATCTGCACGTTTTGATCCGGGGCAGTTTCGTCGAATCCAGAGAGGGTCATACAAGTGTTGGCAGGCACGGTTTCCACTTTCCATTTATGAGTGCCGGCATTACAATCTGGATTGAGTTTCAGCCGGAGGACGCTACATTCCCGCTCTAAACTCGCCGTAAAAGACTCGCAACAAGGTTGCGGCACCTCACAGGCCACCCGGATTGTTTTTCGGCAAACGAAACCATTCAGTGTAAATGTAACCAAATAATCACCATCAGTTGCATAAGTATGTGTTGGATTTGTTGCAGATGTAGGCAGTGTGCCGTCGCCGAAGTCCCATAGTTGGGAGCCACTGGAAAATGCAGTAAAGGAAGCGGTACAATTGGACACGTTGTAGGCAAACGTGTTTTCTCCACATGTGTTCGAGCACCAAAACGTTACCTCTTGCGTGCAAAAATAGGTGGTTTGCTGACCATTCAACTCAATGACAATCGTGTGCTCAATGGTTTTCGTGCTGTTCCCACTCTCAAAAGTATGGATAGGGTTGGGGTGGTTGGAAGTCGAAGTCCAGTTTCCAATTTTAAAAGCCCATGCATGACTTATCACAGTACCGCTACCACTATAGGTTGACTTGCAACTCACTTGACACCCACTTACTGAAATACTAAAATTAGCCTCAGGGTCACATTGAGCACCGACATACGATGGCAAAATAGCCCAAAGAACTACTAACAAATGGAAGTGAAGCAATCTCCTGGAAAAATATTTGCTTTTGATTTTCGGGGGGGGCAAAGCATACTCTGATAAGTTGTCATAATATTGGATTTTATTTGTGAATAATCGGCTGGTGTAATATGATAACAAAAATCAGGCACATGCTCCCGAACAAGGTATTGTCTTCACTTTTGAATTTAAGGTTTGCAAATCTACTCCATTCTCTAATTCGAGGATGGGGCACCAGAAAATTTAACATCACCTACCCCGCCACCGCCCCCCACAGCACTTCCGCCGGGTGCAGCGCCGCCCGCCCCGTGCCGTCCAGAATCTGGTGGCGGCAACTGGTGCCGGGAGCGGCCACTATCGCGTCCGAATTCGCGCTGCGCAGCGCCGGAAACAACACTAATTCGCCGATGCGCATGCTCACGTCGTAGTGCTCGCGCTCGTAGCCGAACGAACCGGCCATGCCGCAGCAGCCGGACGGAATCACCGACACCGTGTAGTTTTCCGGCAAGCCCAGCACCCACGCCGACGGGTCCACACTCGCCAGCGCCTTCTGGTGACAATGCCCGTGCAGCAAAATGTGGCGCTTTTCTTTCGTGAACATCCCGGGCGTAATGTTCCCCTTTTGCGCTTCGCGGAACAAAAATTCCTCGAACAGCAGGGCGTTGGCGCCCAATGTTTTCGCCGCCTCCCGCTGCGCCTCGGGCACCATACGCGGGTACTCGTCGCGGAAACTCAGGATCGCCGACGGCTCCACCCCCACGAGCGGGGTCTGTTCCGTCACGAGGTTTCGGAAAATTTCCACCTGGCGCACGGCCAGTTCCCGTGCCTGCGGCAGCAGCCCTTTCGAGATAGCCGCCCGCCCGCTCTCGGGGTGCGCGGGCATGTCCACCCGGTAGCCCAGCCGGGCCAGGAGTTGGATGGCCGCCATGCCTGCGGAGGTGTCGTTGTAGTCGGTAAACTCGTCGCAGAAAAAAAAGACGCGGCCTTTTTCGGAACCAGCGGGCTGGAGTGCCGCCCGGTTTTTCTCAAACCAGCGGCGCAGCGAGGGGCGCACGGCGGGCAGGCTGCGCTGCGGCGCCACGCCGAGCACCCGTTTGAGCAGCGGCGCCACGGCGGGGCTTTTCAGGAAAAAATTAGTCAGCGCCGGGGCGTACGCGCCCAGCCGGTTCAGTCCGCCGATGTGGGCAAACACCCGCGAGCGCCAGGGCACGCCGTGGGTTTTGTAGTACTGGTGCAAAAACTCGGCTTTCATGCCCGACATGTCCACGTTGGACGGGCACTCCGAGGTGCAGCCCTTGCACGACAGGCAGAGGTCCATCACCTCGTACAATTCCTCGTGGCTGAACGGGTTGGCGCGTTCGCTGCGGGTCAGAAACTCGCGCAGGGCGTTGGCGCGGGCGCGGGTGCTGTCTTTCTCGGCACGGGTGGCGCGGTAACTGGGGCACATCGTGCCGCCCGCAAAATCGAGCCGGCGGCAGTCGCCCGAGCCGTTGCACTTTTCAGCCGCCCGCAGGATACCGTCGGGAAATTCCAGCACGGTGTCGAAGGGTTTGTCCTGCTGCCCGGCCTCGTAGCGCAGCGAGGTGTTCATCGGCGGGGCGTCGGTGATTTTGCCGGGGTTGAAAATACCGTTCGGATCCCAGGTGTGTTTGATTTGGCGCAGCAGTTCGTAGTTTTTTTCGCCGATCATCAGCGGGATGAACTCGGCGCGCACGCGCCCGTCGCCGTGCTCGCCGCTGAGCGAGCCGCCGTATTTTTTCACCAAACGCGCCATCGCCTCGCCGATTCGGTGCAGTTTCTCGCGATCTTCTTCTTTTTTCAAATTCAGGATGGGGCGCAGGTGCAGTTCCCCGTCGCCGGCATGGGCGTAGTACACGGATTTCTGGCCGAAGCCTGCCATGAGTTTTTCAAACTCGGCGATGTAGGCAGGCAGGTCGGTCACGGTCACCGCCGTGTCCTCGATGCAGGGCACGCCTTTGGCCGCGCCGGGCATGTTGGAGAGCACGCCGAGGCCGGCGTTGCGCAGTTCCCACACGCGCTTGGACTGCGGCGCGGGCACCACCGGGTAGGCGTAACCGAAACCTCGCCCGCGCAGGTCGGAAACAAGCGCTGCGGCTTTGGTCTCCGCTTCCGCGGGGGTATTGCCCCGGAATTCGATCATCAGCACCGCCGCCGGGTCGCCCTCGATGAAAAAACTGTTTTTCGCCTGCTCGCGGTTGGCTTTGGCGCAGTCGAGGATAAGTTTGTCCATGAGTTCGCAGGCCGTCGGGCGGTGCTGCACGGCAGCCACCACCGCCTGGAGGCACTCGGTCATGCTGCTAAAATGTGCGCACAGCACCACATCGTGCGGCGCCGGGAGCGGTTCGAGGTTGAGGGTGATTTCGGTGGTGAAGGCCAGCGTCCCTTCCGAACCGGCAAGCATGGTGCAGAAGTTGAAATCCGGACCGCCGGGTGTGAACAGGTTGGAGCGCAGCAACAGGTCTACGGCGTAGCCGGTGTTGCGGCGGTGAATTTCGGGTTTGGGAAACTGCGCCCGGATTTCGGCCTGCACTTCGGGCGGCGTGAGCGTTTCGCGAATCTGGCGGTACAGCGCCGCCTCCAGTCCCGTGCCCCGGCATTTTTCTTCAAAAGCCGCCGGCGAGAGCGCCTCGAAACGGGCCTCGGAGCCGTCGCTGAGCACCGTGTTGAGCGCCGGCACGTGGTCGCGGGTGCTGCCGTACACGAGCGAGGTGGTGCCGCAGGAGTTGTTTCCCACCATGCCGCCGAGCATGCAGCGGTTGGCGGTGGAGGTATTGGGCGCAAAAAAAAGGCCGTGGGGTTTGAGGAACACGTTCAGTTCGTCGCGGATGACGCCGGGCTGCACGCGCACCCAGCGCTCCTCCACATTGAGTTCCAGTATGTTGGTCATGTGCCGGGAAATATCCACCACGATGCCCGTGCCTACGCACTGGCCGGCCAAAGACGTGCCCGCAGCGCGCGGGATGAGCGACAGGCCGTGCTCGCGGGCATGCTGTACGAGCGCCTCGATGTCGTCGGCATCTTTCGGGTAGGCCACACCGGCGGGCAGTTCGCGGAAAATGGAGGCGTCGGTGGCGTAGAGACGTCGGTGGAGTGCGTCGGTGTGGATCATGTGGATTGATTCGATTGTGCTGATTGTTTCGATTGTTTCGATTGGCGGCGCGAAGTTGGGGAGATTCGCGTTACCTCGGACACACCAGCACCAAAAACGCTTTGCTGTAGGACTTCTGCGCCGTCCCTTCTTCCTCCGCCTGGAGGGTAAGCCGGACATCAAGGATGATGAAAACCGGCGTATCCGTTAGACCACTAAGGACTTGGTGGGATCAATGGCAGCACCGTAAGCCAATCGCTAAATTTGACAAAGTCACGCTCATTGTGTGTCAGGATGTGCTTGCTGCCAGCAGGACAAGCAAAAGAAAACCGTACACAGCACGGACTGCCCAGGCTCTGGTAACAAGAGAATGATTGGACATAATGTTGTGTTTTGGAATTCTAAGACCTGAACCGAATCATTTCCCAAAATGCACCTTCACATTCAGTCCGGCACTGAACATCAGCGCACTGCGGGTATCTTTATCATCAACCGTTAAAAAGATGCTGTTCGACGCTACGCCCCGGGCGGGAATAAAAAAGTCAGTACCGTTCAGGCCCATGAGCCACGAAATGCCCGCCATGGGCGAAAGGGTCAGGCGCCGGCTGATCCCGAAGTCAAAGCCTGTCCGAAAACCGAGGCTCCAGGCCGTCTGGTCGTAAGCGCCTTTCACCGTGTTGTACTGGTTGGTCACGACATTCAACTGCTGGTACTCCAGCGTGGTGTTTAGACTCCGGAAACCTGCCCCGGCGGCCACAAAAAAGCCTTTTCGAAAGGCAGGAGCGGTTTTCAGTTTGGTTGCCCCGAAGGACTGGCTCTGGTTGTCGAACGGGTAATGGATCACGAACACCTCAAGCGAAGGGCTGGTTAGAGCAAACTCGGCGGACTGCCCCGAATTCGGATGGAGCATCCGGTGTCGAAAACTTGTGTACCCGAAAACCGGCGCGATACAGGTAATCCGCGTTCGGATCAGCGGGATTTCATAGCCCAAATTCGCGGAAAAACCGGTTGTAAAAATGGCGTTTTCCTGAATTAAAACGTCTTCCCGTTCATACTTCCAGTTGTCGGATGAGAGGGACGAATACTGTGCGCCGACGAAAACCTGCGCGTGCAGGCAGTGTGTGGCGATGAGCAAGAAAGCGGCGAAAAAGGAGTGTTTTTTCATGTCGGGATAGTTTGTACGACAAAGATTGAGAAAAACGTGTGATTCCCGTACATGCTCATAACTGGAGGACAAGGCGAAAACCAAAATGGGGGCCGCGATTCGCAGGTGCGTAGGCGTCGCGACCGGCAGTGCGGCAGATCCGTTCGGGGTAGGCCCAGCCGCCGCCGCGGGACACACGAAAGGCGCCCCTTGGAACGTCCACCCAGGCGCTTCCGTCGGTGGGCGCCCCGGCAAAACTGTTGTGCAAGTCGTCTTCCACCCATTCCCACACGTTGCCGCTCATGTCGTGCAGCCCCAGTTCATTTGCCATACGCGTACCCACGGTGCGCGTGGTTTTTCGGCTGCCGTTGGTGTTGCCGATTCGGGTATTGCCGTCGTACCAGGCCACATCGGCTACACTGTTGCTGCCGCTGTACAGGTAGTCGCGTGATTTGTTGCCGCCACGGGCGGCGTACTCCCACTCCGCCTCGGTGGGCAGGCGGTATTTTTTGCCCATCCGGGCATTCAGTTTTCGGATAAACTCCTGCGCATCGTCCCAACTTACGCGCTCCACGGGACACTGGTCGCAGCCGGAATTCCAGGAGGGATCATTGCCCATAACGCGCCGCCATTCGGCCTGCGTCACTTCGTACTTGCCGATATAAAAATCCTGCACCGTCACCTCGTGCGGCGGTTTTTCCCAGTCGTAGCACTCGCCATCGCGCCGGCTGTTCTTGCAGCCCATAGTGTAGCGGCCGCCGGCCACGAAGACCATTTCGGGGCAGTCGTCGCAGGCCCCACCCCCATCCCTCCCCTGGGAGAGGGGGGGAGTACCGGTTGTGGGTTTGGCCGTTGCTGTTTTTGTATTTTTCACCTGAGCGATGTGGGTGTCCATCTGTTTGTCGCCGAGCGAGTCGTACGACACGAACAGCCGCAAGGAAGGGTTGGTGGCGCTGATGCAGGAAGCGCCGGCGCAGCCCACCTCACCCATGAGGGTATCCACTGCCACGATGGAAAAAGTGTCCTGGGCATGGGCAATGTCGGAAAGAAGGGCCAACAGGAGTACAGTAAAGAGGAAGCGTTTTTTCATACCGAAATAGTTCTGCCCCCGAAGCGGCTGGGTCAGGTAAACAAACAGGCCAATCTCACTCCAGAATCGTCACATCGCCTTTCACCACCTCCGTCGTCCCGTCGGCCAGCAGCACTTTCAGGTAGTACACGTACACGCCCGGGTTGGCTTTCAGGCCGCCGCGGGCGGTGCCGTCCCAGCCGGGCCAGGAGTTGGGCGGCAGCGGGTTGTTCCACAGGTACTGCTGGTCGCCCCAGCGGTCGAAAATGGACACCTCTTGCAGTTCCAGCACCGAAGGGCCGGCGTTCACGGTCCAGGTGTCGTTGCGTCCGCTGCGGTCGGGCCGGAAGGCGTTGGGCACGTACAGTTCCACAACTTTTTTCACGCCCACCCGGATTTGATCCGAAGCCGTGCAGCCGAAGGTGTCTGTGATGGTCACGGTGATCAGTTGGAAACTCTCGGGCGTCCACTCCTGCGCGAGGCAGGCCTGACAGGCCGTATCGGGCAGGGGCTGCCAAACGATTCCGGTCCAGGCGCCGAGGTTGGTCACGGCTTCGATGTGCAGCGCATTTCCGATGATTACGGTCGTATCGGGCGGCAGCACGATGGCCGGCAGCGGCGGCAGTACGACGGTCACGCTGGAGTCTGCCTCGCAGGCATTGGCGTCGGTTACGGCCAGTATGTGTGTACCTGCGTTGAGGCCGGGCATGGTTCCGGGCACGAGGTTGCCGTCAACCGAGAGCGCGTACGGACCTACGCCGCCGGTGGCTGTCACCGTGGCATCCACGAGCGTATCGCCGCAGTCGCCGCGTTCGAGTTCCAGGTTCAGGACGAGCGGCAGCGGTGCGTTCAGAGTGGCCGATGCCGTGGCGGTGCAGCCATTGGCGTCGGTGGCGGTGAGCGTGTACGTGCCGGCGCCGAGGTTGTTCAGGGCCGGGCCGGAGGCGCTGTTGCTCCAGGAAAACTGGTATTGCGGCGTGCCGCCTGTGGCGGATGCGGCGGCAGAACCGTCGGAGGCGCCTGCGCAGGAGATTTCATAGCCGTTGTGCGGTGCCGGTGCGGCAACGGCGGCTACGAGCGCCGGTGGCGCTGTGAGCGTGGCAGAAGCGGTGCCGGTGACGCCGTTGGCCGGGTTGGTTATGGTGACGGTGTACGTGCCGGCCACAAGGCCGCCTGCCACAGTCGGCGGTGAAAGGGCGGTAATCTGCCCTGAGCCGGTGTTGCCGAGGTTGTTCGTCCAGGCATACTGGTACGGTGGCTGCCCGCTCTGAATTTGGATGGCAAAAGACCCCGTGGCGGCGGCGGCGCACAGCGGATTGACCACGCTCAGACTAACCACCGGGGCGCAGCCGACCACATCCAGGGTAGTGGTGGTGGTGACGATGGAATCGCAACCGAACTGGTTGCTCAGGTTTTGCACGGAAACGCCCACTTGGGCGGGGTCGCAGGTGGTGGCGGAAACGCTGACGGCGTCGCTGGGTAGCAGGGTCGTGGTGGTGGTTACAATGGAATCGCAGCCGAACTGGTTGCTCAGGTTCTGCACGGTAACGCCGACCATCGCGGGGTCGCAGGTGGTGGCGGAAATGCTGACGGCGTCGCTGGGTAGCAGGGTCGTGGTGGTGGTGACGATGGAATCGCAGCCGAACTGGTTGGTCAAATTTTGCACGGAAACGCCCACTTGGGCGGGATTGCAAGTCGTGGCGGACACGCTGACGGCGTCACTGGGCAGCAGGGTAGTGGTGGTGGTCACGATGGAATCGCAACCGAACTGGTTGCTCAGGTTCTGCACGGAAACGCCCACTTGGGCGGGGTCGCAGGTGGTGGCGGAAACGCTGACGGCGACGCTCGGCAGCAGGGTAGTGGTGGTGGTCACGATGGAATCGCAGCCGAACTGGTTGGTCAAATTTTGCACAGAAACGCCCACTTGAGCGGGGTCGCAGGTTGTGGCGGAAACGCTGACGGCATCGCTCGGTAGCAGCGTGGTCGTGGTGGTCACGATGGAATCGCAACCGAACTGGTTGCTCAGGTTCTGCACGGAAACGCCCACTTGGGCAGGGTCGCAGGTGGTGGCGGCCACGCTGACGGCGTCGCTGGGCAGCAGGGTCGTGGTGGTGGTTACGATGGAATCACAGCCGAACTGGTTGGTCAAATTTTGCACGGAAACGCCCACTTGGGCAGGGTCGCAGGTGGTGGCGGCCAGCGAGACTGAGTCAATGGCCGCCGGGTCGAATACCACGGTCGTGGTCACGATGGAGTCGCAACCGAATTGATTGACAAGATTTTGGACAAACACGCCCGCAGCGCCCGGGTCGCAGGTGGCTGCACTGAGGGCTACATTGTCGGCGGGCAGCAGGGTGGTGGTGGTGGTTACGATGGAATCGCAGCCGAACTGGTTGGTCAAATTTTGCACGGAAACGCCCACCTGAGCGGGGTCGCAAGTGGTAGCGGCCAGCGAGACTGAGTCAATGGCTGCCGGGTCGAATACCACCGTCGTGGTCACGATGGAGTCGCAACCAAATTGATTGACAAGGTTTTGGACAAACACGCCCGCAGCGCCCGGGTCGCAGGTGGCTGCACTTAGGGCCACGTTGTCGGCGGGCAGCAGCGTGGTGGTGGTCACTACGATGGAGTCGCAGCCGAAGAGGTTGGTCAGGTCTTGTACGACGGCGCCCACTTGCGCAGGGTCGCAGGTGGTGGCACTCAGCAGGGTAGTGTCGCTCGTGCCTGGGTTGATGGTGATCTGCACGTTTACCGGAATGCCGGTACAACTGCCCAGTACCGGCGTAGCGGTGATGATCGCGGTTTGCGGCGTGGCTACGTTGGCCGCCGGGAAACTCAGGTCGCCCGTGCCGCTTGCCGGCAGACCGATAGCCGGGTTGTCGTTCGTCCAGTTGACGGTGGCCCCGGCGGAGGCGCCGAACGCGAGGTTGACCGTCGTTTCGCCGCAAACGGCCAGGTCGTTCGGCTGCACCAGCGTGGGTGTCGGACCGACGGTGATGGTGAAGGTTTGCGGGGGCGCGGCACAGGTGGCGGCGGCGGTGATGAAGTTGCCGAGAGAAATCGTACTGAAACCAATAGGTATAGTTGTCGCCACGGCTCCGGTTTGAGCATCAAAAACCGTCATCTCTCCAAACAGACTGACCACATACAGCCATTTTCCGTCAGGTGTGATGCTGATTCCGGTCGGGCCGGTTCCCGCATTCGGGAAGGTCGTAATAACGGTATTCGTATGTGCGTCTATGACCGTAACATCGTTGGAATTTTCATTGGAAACATATATCCGGGAGCCATCGGGGCTGACCACGATCCCATGCGGTGCATTACCCACAGGTATGTCTGCTATTAATGTTCTATTGACAGCATCTATTACCGATACACTGTATGAAAATGCACTTCTATTGGCTGTATAAACACGGCTTCCATCCGGGCTAACCGCAACGCCGAGCGGTTCATTGCCTACAATGACTGCACTGGAAATCGTGTTACTGTTAGCATCTATGATAGAAACAAAACTGTTATTGACTCCTCCGGCAATCATAGTTACATAGACAGTGCTTCCATCTGGGCTGATATCAATGCCGTATGCATCTGCTGTTGCGGCGCCGGCGTCCACATTTGCTATTATAGAATTGGACAATAAATCTATAATATTTACCGTCCCTGCCCTAAGGGTGACATATGCTTTACTGCCATCAGGACTAATAACGATGCTTGCGGGAAAATCTCCAGTGGGTATTGAGTTTATAACTGTGTTTGTTTGTGTGTCTATGATGTAAACCTGACCAGGGTTGCTTTGGTTGGTCACATAGACACGGCTTCCATCGGGGTGAACACTTACTCCAAAGGGAGCGCTGCCGACGGGTATGGTATCTACCGGAGTATTGGTGTCCAAATCAATTACCAATACGGCGGCATCGTCGTAGCTCGCCACATACGCATACCCCCCCTTCGCCTGCGCCCCCACGGTGATGGTGGCCGTCTGCACGGTGGCCACATTGGCGGCGGTGAAACTGATGTCGCCGGTGCCGCTCGCGGGCAGGCCGATGGCCGGGTTGTCGTTCGTCCAGGTGATGGCCGAGGGGTTTCCGATGGCAGAAAACAACACCTCCACGAGGTCGCCGACACAGGCTGTGCGGTCGCCGGGAGCATTCACACCGACCACGGGATTTACCGTAATTTCAAACGAAACCGGCACGCCGGGGCAAGCGCCGCCGCCGCCGGTATCGGGCGTAACGGTGATTACAGCGGTCTCGGAAACAGATACTTGCGCCGCCGGAAAGTCGAGATTTCCGGCGCCTGAAGCGGGTAAGCCGATGGCCGGATTGTCGTTTGTCCAGGAGAATGTGGCGCCGGCGCTGCCGCTGAATGCTACCGAAACTTGCTCGTCGGCACAAACCGTCAGGTCGGCAGGCGTCTGCACGAAAGGCGCCGGATTCACGGTGATCGTGAACGTTTGCGGAGCGCCGACACAGTCCGACACAGGGGTGATGAAATTGCCGAACGCGATGGGGCTTAAGCCCACCGGAATCGCAGCAATCTCGGTGTTGGAAACGGTGCTGATCACGGTCACTTCGTCGGCCAGTATATTGGCTACGTACACCAGTTGTCCGTCGGGTGTGATGCTGATCCCAATGGGGCCGGAAAGCAACCCGCTGATCGGGATATTGGCCACGACGGTGTTTGTAGCGGCATCCAGCACGCTGACGGTAGCGTCGTTTTCATTGGCAATATACACCCGGCTGCCGTCCGGGCTGATGACCACGCCGCTGGGCGCATCGCCGACCGGAATGACTGCAAGCACCGTGTTCGTGGCGGCATCCAGCACGTACAGGTTGTCGGTAACCGCGCAAGCCACATAAATCCGGCTGCCGTCGGGGCTTACGCGCAGGCCGTAAGCCCCCCCGCCGACGGGGATAGTGGCTGTAATTGTGCCGGCTATGACATCCAGCACCAGCACCCGGTTTGACCCGCTGATGTAGGCCCGCAGACCGTCCGGATGAAAGGTGACACCGCTGGGGACAACGCCCGGCGTCGGGATGTCGGCCAGCACCGTATTCGTGAAGGTTTCCAGCAGCGAAACGGTGCCGGAAGCGCTGTTGGCCACCAATGCCAGACTGCCGTCGGGGCTTACGGCGATACCCGTGGGATTTTGCCCGACCGGTATCGTGGCGATGACGGTATTCGTGGCCGCATCAATGACCGAAACGGTACCGCCCGTAGCCTCCCGGTTGGTCACGTACACCCGGCTGCCGTCGGGACTGACACTCACGCCGAAAGGTGCAAAACCCACCGGAATGGTGGCCACAACGGTATTGGTGGCTAAGTCTATGACCGATACGTCGTTCGAGACGTTGTTGGGAATATACGCAAAGCCGGAGGCAATGTCCGGCGCCACGGTGATGATGGCCGTCTCCACGGCGGTCACGTTGGCGGCGTTGAAACTGATGTTTCCTGTGCCGCCGGCCGGCAGGCCAATGGCCGGGTTGCTGTTTGACCACACAAAATCCGGATTTCCGGGGCCGGTAAAATTCACCTCCACCAGTTGCCCGGCGCAGGCAACGAGGTCGGCAATGGAGTCCACGCCGCCGCCGGGCCGCACGGTGACGGTGAACACAATATCAGTGCCTGCACAGGCGCCGGCGCCCGCGGCTCCAGGTGTGACGATAATCGTAGCCGTTTCAGGTACAGCGACTTGTGCAGCCTGAAAATGGAGATTCCCGTTTCCGCCGGCAGGCAAACCAATAGCGGGATTGCTGTTCGACCAGGTGAGGGTAGCGCCCGGGCTGCCGCTGAAATTGATCAAAATGGAATCCCCGGCGCAGGCATCCCGGTTGGCTACCGGCGCCACAGCCGGTGCGGGATTGACCGTGATTAAAAACATTTGCGCAGGCCCGGGGCAGCCGCCCAGCGCAGGCGTGACGGTGATGACGGAGGTTTCCGGAGTACCCAAATTTGCAGCGAGAAAGCCAATGTTTCCCGTGCCCGAGGCGGGCAAACCGGTGGCCGTGTTGGTGTTTGTCCAGGAAAATGTAGCGCCGGGTGTGCCGGAAAAATTGACCGGAACCACGACGCCCGCACACACGGTCAGGTCTGCAGGATCGGTCATGCTTGGGGCGGGATTAACGGTAATATTGAACGACTCGGATGCACCGACACAACTTCCCACTGTGGGCGTGACGGTTATGGTGCCCACAGTGGGAGCCGACACATTGGCGGCAGGGAAAAAGATGTTCCCGGAGCCGGAAGCGGGCAGACCGATCGCCGGGTTGCTGTTGACCCAGTTGAAGGTGGCTCCTGCCGAGCCGGTCAGCGGGAAAGAGGTCGGCAACCCGCCGCAGGTAATCTGGTCTGCTATCGGATTGACGGTCGGGGTGGGACTTACGATGATGGTAAATGTTTCGGTAGGCCCGGTACAGCCGTTCTGGGTGGGCGTGACGGTAATCGTGGCCGTTTGCGGTGTAGCGACAACAGCGGAGGTAAAACTGATTGTTCCATTTCCGGCAGCGCCCAGGCCAATGGCCGTATTGCTGTTGGTCCAGTTGAAAACCGGATTGTTTGCACTGGAAAACACCACCTCAATCGCATCGCCGCCACATACGGCCAGGTCTGCTTGCGGAAACACCTCCGGTGCCGGATTCACGGTGATGGTGAACGTGCGCGAAGGCCCCTGACAGCCACCGATCACGGGCGTAACGGTGATGGTGGCGACTTCCTGCACGGTAGGATTGGCCGTGACAAAGGAAATGTTCCCTGTTCCGTTGGCGGGCAAGCCGATGTTCGGGTTTGAGTTTGTCCATTCAAAAACGGCGCCCGGCGAGCCGGCAAAGGCAATATTGACCGTGGAACCGCCGCAGGCTGTGGCATTGGCGGGCTGGCCCATCGTAGGCGCGGGCGACACGGTGATGGTGAAGGTTTCCGGTGTGCCGATACAGCCTCCGAGCGCGGCGGTGACGGTGATGGTGCCCGTCTGGGTGGTCGGCACATTGGCGCCGTTAAAATTGATGTTTCCGGCGCCGACAGGCGGCAAACCAATGGCCGGATTCGAATTGGTCCACGAGTAGGTCGGGTTGCCGGATGGGCTGCTGAACACCACGCCGACAAAATCGCCGGCGCACACGGACTCATCAGCGACAGGGTCAATTTCCGGGCCGGGGTTGACGGTAATGGTGAAACTCACGGGCGTGCCTGGGCAGCCATTGGGGCCTACCGGGGTAACCGTAATAACGCCAACTTCTTGAAAAGCAACGTTTCCGGCTACAAAGTTCAGGTTTCCGCTTCCGTTTGCGGGCAGACCTATCGCCGGGTTTGAGTTTGTCCATGAAAATGTTGCGCCGGGGGTGCCGGTGAAATTAACGGCTATCGGAGTGCTCTGACAGACCGTCACATTGGCGGGCTGGTTCACTTGGGGCCGGGGATTCACGGTAATGGTAAACGTTTGCGGCAGGCTGGTACAAAAATTCAGCACCATCTCCACGGTGATGGTAGCTGTTTGCGGCGTACTCACGTTTGCAGCCATGAAATTGAGGTCTCCAGTGCCGCTTGCCGGCAAACCGATGGCGGGATTGGAGTTGGTCCATTCGAATGTCGCAAATGGCTCATTTCCCGTAAAGTTGACTGTAACCTGTTCCTCGGCGCAAACCGTCACATCGGCCGGATCATCCAGGATCGGCAACGGCACTACGGTTATCGGAAAATCTATCGGCGTACCGGCACAGCCTCCAAAAACCGGGGTGGCCGTGAGAATCCCGGTTTCAGCGCTTTGCACATTGGCCGTGGTAAAGTTGAGGTCGCCCGAACCGCTTGCCGGCAGACCGATTGCGGTATTTGAATTAACCCAGTTGACTATGGTGCCGGCCGGTGATGTAAAAAACGGAATAAAGGCGGGCGCATTCGCGCAAATCGTGGTGGAATTGATCTG
>JAEUUV010000076.1 GCA_016787285.1 Saprospiraceae bacterium
GACCCGTTTCAGCAGCCGAATCACCAAATCCTTGAGTATTTTTATGTCGTCGCCTAACTCCATGCGCCAAATTTACAGACTAAAACTAAAATTTATAGACTTCAGACCTATGCCTAAGTTTTTACAAAAATATAATAAACATACGAAGCATGTAAATAAAAATGGCGGGCTAACGCCCGCCAAAGGAGGCGGCTTCGCCGCCTTTTTTGCACTTCCGGGGGATGAGTTTTTTGTACCTTTGTCCTTTGTTCAACTAAAAAAGTGAGAAAAAATGAAGGATTTAGAAGGATATATTAACAAAGTCGTGCAAGGAGACTGTTTGGAAGTGATGAAAAACTTCCCCGACGGCAGCATGGACATGATTTTGTGCGATTTGCCCTATGGAACTACCCAAAACAAGTGGGACAGCGTCATTCCGCTGGACAAACTTTGGGCAGAGTATGAAAGAATAATAAAGGAAAATGGGGCTATTGTTTTGACAGCGCAAGGGCTGTTTACTGCCAAACTTATTTTGAGCAATGAAAAATTATTCAAATACAAAATCGTGTGGATTAAGTCAAAGCCCACCAATTTTTTAAACGCTAAAATTCAACCACTCCGAAAACATGAAGATATTTGTATTTTTTACAAGAAACAGCCAACTTACAATCCTCAAATGATAAATGGAGAGCCTTACGACAAAGGCATTAGGAAAGACCAATATTCAGGGAGTTATGGCGACTTCAAACCTCGACACGTTAAAAGCAACGGAGAAAGATACCCTAATGATGTAGTATTTTATGAAAACGGGTTAAACGGGCACGATGATTATATTTATTGCAAAACAGCCGAAAGTGAAGGAGAGGTATTACATCCAACCCAGAAACCGATTGAACTGGGACGATACCTTATTAAAACCTACACCAATGAAAATGATTTAGTATTGGATAATACATGCGGTAGTGGCAGTTTTTTGGTTGCAGCAGCATTAGAAAATCGGAGATTTATTGGTATTGAAAAGAATGAAGGTGTTCTATTACATAAAAAAGCACCAATAGATTATGTCGAACTAAGCAACCAAAGAATAATCGCAGCAAAAAAGCAGTATTCAATCATCCAATCACAACCCACATTATTTGGCGAACCAACAGTAGATGAACAAGTTTAACGAAAGAGCATGGGCGGGACAGTTGATTGCTTGGATACAGGAAGCAATCTCAAAAGGCACGACCATATTTCAACACGCCAGCAACGATGAAGGTATCAAAGTTGCGTCAGGACGGACGAAGTTCCCCGATGTGTTGCTTTTCACAGATAAAGTTTCGGGTATCGTTTTCAACGGTTGGGAATTGAAATTCCCTGACACCGCTGCCGACGACCGTGAAATGTTGGAGAATGCTTTGGAGAAAGCGGAACGATTAAAGTCAAATTCTTTCGTCACTTGGAACGGGAGTGAGGCAATAATCTGGCAGATAACAGAAGGTAGATATACCGTTGAGAACCTAAAAAGGCTAAAAACTTACCCCAAAGAAAAAGGCATTGAGACCCGGAACGATTTAGCCGAAACGAATAATTATCGGAAACACGAACCGAGATTGAAGCAACGGTTGCTTGAAATTTTGCATGATTTGCAACAACTCTTCCAAGACGGAGAACTCAAAGAAGCAATCAACATTTCGGACGAAACAATTTCAGCAATTCGTGAGGCTGCAAAATTTCTCATTCCTCTACTCAAAGAGCAAATCCATGAACTGAAAGGTGATAGTTCAGATTTTCGCAAAGCGTTCAACCTTTGGAAAATCAATGAAAGTTCGACGCTCAAAATTCTTGCTTCTTCATCCCGTCGAGTAGAAGTTGTTGAACCAGAAGAAGTCTTAGCCAAGTTCACTTACTACAAGTTTATTGGCAAGATTATTTTTTACTTAACACTCGCTGAAAATTTGAGTGGAAAGGTTGCAAAACTGGAATTGACAGAACCCAAAAACACCCAAAAACAACTCAATAATTTTTTCAGACAAGCGCAAAGAATTGATTATCAGGCAGTTTTTGAGAATGACTTTACGGACGACATTGAATTTAACTCCTCTATTGACAAGTTGGTTTTTCGATTGGTAGGAGTATTCAATGAGTTTGATTTCAAGGTTTTACCAAGTAGCGTTATCGGAAATATCCTCGAAAATCTTGTGCCGAGCGAGGAAAAGCAAAAATTTGGGCAATATTTTACACCTGAGCCTTTGGCTTTTCTGGTTGCTTTTTCGGCGATAAAAAACCGAAATTTTGTTGTGATAGACCCGACTTCGGGAACAGGCACGTTCTTGAACTCTTTTTATCAAATCTTGACTTTCTTGGGCAAGAAGAACCACCAAGAAATACTCAGCCAAATTTGGGGCAACGATATTTCACACTTTCCTGCCGTTTTGTCTGTCATCAATCTTTACAAACAAAAGGTAGATGATACTGCCAATTTTCCAAGAGTAACCCGAAAAGACTATTTCAATTTACAACCCAAACAGACTATAAAAATACCTGATAATAAAGACATTGCAAAAATGAATAGTGTTGAGATACCGCAGTTTGACGCTATCATTTCAAATTTTCCTTTCATTCAACAGGAGGACATTCCGAATGAAGTTTTGACGGCACATTTTAGGTCTGAATTTCTAAAAACACAGGCGGCATTTTTGGAAGATGTTGAGTTCAAAATTAACGAGCGGTCGGATTATTACATTTATTGCTTCTATAATTCCCTGAGATTCTTGAAACCAAACGGTTTTTTGGCGGCAATAACATCGAACGCATGGTTGGGTAAAAATTACGGCAGCCAATTCAAGAAATTCCTTTTGGATAACTTCTCCATTCAATATGTCGTGAAGTCAAACGCCGAGCATTGGTTTAAAAATTCACAGGTCAGTACAATTTTCATCACTTTGAAAAGAGGCAAAAGCGAACAGCCAACCCGATTTGTAACGCTCAATTTCAAATTAGAGGAAAGACTTTGCGATGAAACGAGCCAAAACCTGCAATTTATTGAGGATTTATACACCCAAATTGACAATTGCGATAATCCTGCAAATCAAGATTGGCAGCAGGACGAGCAATATAAAACGGTATTTTCCAATTCTGCTGATACAGTAAAGGTAAGTTTGGTTTCCCGCCAAAAACTTATGCAATCGCTTGGCAATCAAGAAAATTGGGCGACGTATTTTATTTCTGAAAATCCGCTTTCGATTTTTGAAAGCAATTTGATAAGTCCTCACGGTTCAGTTTTCACTAACGGCAGAGGAACACGCACAGGTCAGGATGAAATGCACATTTTGACTACAAAAGACATCGAGAAACTGAAAATCGAAACGGACTTTTTGCAGCCAGTTTTACAGACGAGCCGACACATCAGCACAATCCTACACAACAAAACGCCTGATACCTTTTTGTTTTTTTGCGATAAACCCGAAGCAGAATTGCAAAGGAAATTTCCGAATGCGTTCAAATGGGTAAAGAAGTGGGAAAAAGAGAAGAATAAAACGGGCGTGCCTTTGCCGACCGTTTTTGACAAACGAAAACCATATTGGTACACCCTCAAAACTGAGCAGCCAGCGAATATTTTCATCTCAATTAACCCTGACAAAAAATTATTTTTCAGTTACAGCCCAAAACCTATTCACCTCAATCAAAGATTGGTTGCGATACGAGCCAAAAACGAAGATGCCCCGATTATTACAGCCTTGCTTAATTCTGTCGTGTCTCTGTTGGTTGTAGAACTTAACGGAGTTTCTCGCAACTTGGGAGCATTGGATTTGAACGCTGATTTTTTCAAGACCAAAATGAAGATGTTGAACCCTGCCTTATTGAGCAAAAAGGATAAGGCTGATATTTTAGCCAAATTTACTCCGTTGAGTATCAGAGAAATGGAGCAATACGATAAGGAATTCAGCAAAAAAGACAGAGTTGAATTTGATGCAGCCATATTGAAGGCATACGGATATAAACCATCGCTATTGCCACGGCTTTACGAACTTTTGATAGATACTATCGAAAACCGAGTAGAAATGAAGAATAGATAACCTCCTCAAAATCAGCGTACAAAAGGGCAGAACAAAGCATGGTCGCACATGGCGGCGAAAGCCCAACCCGCAAAGCCAACGCTCGCCGCCACGTCGTCCATGCAACCGTTAGCACCAACCTTATATCAACAACATGAACTTCTCACCCATAATACCATTTATATTTGTGATACTGCCGCTATTGACAGTATAATACATGCTGGGCCCCGCACACCGCAGCGCACATACTTTCTTACGACGTGACCGGGCACTTCAACCGAAAGACACAAACCATACCCTGCTGGGCGAAGTCTTCAGACTCGCCCAAATATTTTTCGGACTTTGTCCGCATCCTGATTCCGGTGTGCGGACAAAGTCCGAAAGATAGGGCTTCCGAGTCCGAAGACTCGGAAGAGCAGGGAGCAGGGTGCGATTTTTAGGGAGGACGTCATAGTTTTTCAACGGTGGCCGGGGTTAGATCCTTCAGGCAGGAATGCGGCTGTTCAAAGTTACAGGTGTTGTACCAAACGCTTTGCCGCATACCCGGCAAACTCCAGCAACGACTCGAAGCGGCCGTCCACGACCAACCCGGCAAGTGCCTGTGCCTCCTCGCTTTTGCCGGCAATCAGCGCCGTTTTCATACCCAGGGTCAGCCCGAACTGCATATCGGATCCCGAGTCCCCTACAATCCACGCGTGCTCGAACCGGATGTCGGGAAAATCCGCCCGCGCCTGCAGCGCCATGCCCGTAGCCGGTTTTCGGCAATAGCAACCCGTGTCGGGGCGGTGCGGGCAGTGGTACACCCGGTCCATGCGCCCACCCGCGCGACGCACCTCGTGCAGCATCTTGCGATGCACCGCCGCCAGATCGGCCCCCGACATCAGGCCCTTGCCCACACCGGCCTGGTTGGTTACCACCACGATGCGCCCAAACAGCCCGGCCAATACCCGCAACGCCTCCAAAGCGCCGGATTCAAATTCAAAGTCGGCCGGACGCCGGACGTAGTCGCCCACCGTGCGCCGGTTAATCACACCATCCCGATCCAGAAAAAGACTTGGTTGCATAACTCAAAACTCAAAACTCAAAACTCAAAACTAAAAATCCGTTCCCAGCGCAATGTGCAACACCGGGTCCTGCACTACGCGGGTTTCGATGCCCCAGCCGTAGTCGAGCCGGACATACATGCCGAAGATCGGCGCCCGGACGCCCACGCCATAGCCGGCCACGAGCGGGTCGCGGAAATAATTCACCTTGACCGTAATGGACGGCGGCGCCGGCGGTTGGGGGTAGTATTTGTACACGGTGTTCAGGGGGTTGTCGCCGGCATAAGGATCGCGGCCCTGCCAGGCGGTGCCGATATCGAAGAACCCGATGAGTTGGAAGTTGCGCCAGAAATTGCCGAGCACGGGCTTTTTCGACAGGTACTTGAAGATCGGTACGCGGAGTTCGCTGTTGATGAGCGCATACGAGCTGCCGTTCCGGATGTTCTGTTTGAAGCCGCGCATGTTGGCCGCAAGCGTCTGGTAGGCGAAGTTGCCGGTTTGCGGTACCGGAATCTGGTCGTTGAAGGACGGGAACAGCCAGTTCTCCACCCCGCCGAGGAAATACAAAATTCGTTCGGAGCCGAACGTGGTGGCAGCCGCAAACCGCACCGCCAGAATAGAGTGCCGGGCAATCGGCTGGTAATGCCGGGCATCTATGCCCAGCACGGTCATAAACCCTTTGTTGAAACGCAGACTCCAGGTCGGCTCGGTATTAAACTCGAAGCGTTTGACGGCTTCTACAAATATTTTGGCACGGGTACCTGTCCGCAGGTTCATATCCACGTCAACCGTGTTGTCGTATACGGCAGTAAGGCGCACAGACGCCCGTTGTTCGGCATATTCGGGGGTTTCGAGCGTGTTTTTGTTGGTGGTCAGCGTGATGGCCCGGTCTTGCCGGAGTGTGCCCATGGCGCGCAGGCTGAAAAACGGATCAATCGGATAGCGCAGTTCGACCTGCCCCAGAAAGGTGTTGGTGCGCACCTGCTCGAGGTTCGATATACCTCCGGATGGCGCGTTTTCAATCGAATTAACCACCGTTTTCCGGTACAGGGCAAAGCGCTTGTCGAGCCGGCGTTTTTTGTTGTCAAACCAAAGGTAGTATTCGGCTCCGTTGAACGTGGTGGGCAGGCGGAAACCCGCCTCGATCACGTAGTCCTCCAGCAGGTCTTTGAAATTGGCTTTCAGCAACACTCCGGGCGGCGGTGTGCCGAATCCGACCGGCGTGCCGGCATAACTGTCCAGACCTTCGAACAGGAGGTTGTTGTCAATGGTTGTGGAAATAAAATCGGCCCGGAACCGGGTGCGGTACGGCACAATGCGCGAGGGCTGAAAGCGGTGTACTTCTGCCAAACGTCCGACAAGACCGGTACGCTCAAACGTCTTTTCGCGCATGGGCATAGGTTGTACGGTTTCTGCCGGCACTTGCTGTTCTTGCGAAACCGGTGGCGGTGCTGCCGGGGCGCCGGTAGCGGGAGGTCCTTGCTCCAGCAGGTGTTTGGGCACTTGAAACAGCCAGCCGGGATTCAGAATCTGCGCCGTATCGGTCGGCTGTGCCCGCCAAACGGCGCCACTGATCGTATCTTCTTCCACGGCTGCCACGACCGTCGGCTGGTCCATGCTTGGGCGCGTCGGCACCGACAAGCCCAAGGCCCGCAGGGAAAGTTCGCGGTAGCGGGTTGTCCAGGCAGGTACCCGGATTTCCGGCTGCGCGGGTTGCAGGAGAATCTGGTATTTTCGATCACGGCGTACCATTTCTGCCACACGTTTGGCTCGGGGCGCCACGTGCAGGGCTTCGATATTGCGGTCGTAGTTGGTCTGGTTCCAGGTCACCGGGCGTTTTTTGAACACCGGGAATGTGCGGATGCTGTCTATTTGCGTGGAATCCACGTTTTGCAACACCGTGTCGAGCGGGGCAAGGTAGTACAGGGCGCGTTCGTCGGGCCATTCGCCCTTCTGCTGCATGTTGAGTGCCTTGATTTCGGTGCCGTCTTTCAGGAAAATAACGTCCTGAAAATAGGCGGTGTACGTTTCCAGATAACCGGCCTGACGGTTGAACACGCCGCTTTCATCGCTCAGGAAAACGAAGTGCGTGCTGTCCATGCCAAGCGGCAGGCGCTCGTCGGCATGGGGGGTATTGGTGAGGCGGATGAGTTCGTTGCTGCGGCTGTCGAGGTCGAAGAAAAACAGGTCGAACTGGCCGATGGGCAGGATGGTATCGAGGCGCTGGGGCGAAAGGGTGTCGGTCAGGCGGTTGCTGCTGAACAGGATGCCCTTGCGACCGTCGAGCACGGCGACGGCGGCGTCGAGGTCGTCCCAGAAATCCTGCGTCAGCCGTTCGGTATTGCGGTTGGCAGTGTTGTACAAAAACAGGTCGGAGTAGCCTTTCACACAAGCCGAAAAGACGAGCGAGATCGGGTTGACATAGTCCATGCTGTACACCCGCTGGTACTCGGGCGAGAGCATATCCGATTCTTTTTTTCCGGTTTCGCGGTCAATGTGCACCACTTGCGGGGCATCACGCCGTTCGGTCAGCACGGTGAGCCGCTTGTTGTCGGGGTTCCAGGCCAGCAAGGGATAATTCAGGTCATTGGCCTGCTGGATGTTGCGTACGCCGCCCCGGAGCAGGCATTTGCGTTTGCCGGTTTTGATGTCCTGAATCCACACCTTCCAGCGTCCGATCTCGTTACTCGCCCAGGCAATGTGCTTGCCGTCGGGGCTGATTTTCAGTTGGGAAAGGACGGGGTTTCGTTTTTGTTTGACCGTGGTTTCGTTCCGGGTGTCGGGTTTTCGGGTGCCTTGTGCTTCGTCGTGGTAGCGCTGGTGGTAGTACTTCATCAGCGCGTCGGTGGTGCGTTTGTAGCCGCCGCCAAGCACGTACAGGAAACCGGCGTCCATGCTGCGGTTGATGCGGGTGAGGTAGATCAGGTTGCTGATGGTGCCCTTTCCGAAGTGCATGGCGATGTAGTACCAAAATGCGTGTCCGGCTAAGCGCGGGTGGTCGCGGGCAAACTTGTCGAACGACTCGTACCGGCCCGACTGGAACAGATCGCGCAGGGCGTTGTCCACCTCGGTATTCCATTCCTCGCCGCAGTAGGCTGTGAGGCCGAAGGTGTACCAGCCGGGCAGGTTGAGCAATACGGCGTTTTGCACGATTTCCTGGAGGTTGGCGCCGAAAAGCATCGAGTTGAGCAGCACGCCGGCGGTGCCTTCCCGAATTTGCGTTTGCAGGTGGCGGTGGTTGCCGTCGTAATACACGAACACCTTGTTGCCCAACACCTTGGTTTCGCCGGCCTTAAACTGAAACAGTTCGTCTTCGCCGATATTGCTTTGTTTGAGGTCGGAGATATCGCTGAACACGAGCAATTCGATCTTTTCCGACATCTGGTGTTCGAGCATTTGCTGCACGGCGCCGAAGTCCAGTTCGGCAATTTGCAGGGCCGACTGGGCGATGTTGCGCGCGTCGCCGTACCAGTAGGTGTCGAAATTCCGGGTTTCGTAGTGCATCCACTCATCAAACTGGCGGTGGTACTGCACCCGGTTTTTGCCGAACGAGGTCTGGGAGGTAGTCTGTGCCTGCATGGCTTTTGGGGCTGCGCCCAAAAGCAGGGCAAACACACCACAAAAAACGCGTGAAAAAAGGGCTGCCGGTTGAATGTTTATCCGCATGTGCAAAACGTGCTTGGGTTTCGCCCAAAAGTGGGGCTTTTCGGCGGAACCCACAATGCCGCCCGTGGCAAAACGCGCTTTTAGCGGCAAAGTTTTTTGGTTATGATGGGCGAAGAGTGCGGAGCGATGCGCATTTTTGCCGCTGTTGGCGTCTTTTGCCGAGCCTCTAACCTGTCAAACAGTTTTTCGCCATGCGTGGGTCTTTCTCGCCGTGCGTGGGTCTTTTGACCCCGCACAAAAGTGTGAATCAAGCGGTTTGTGCGGGGTAAAAAGTCCCACGCGCGGCGTTCCAGGGTTAAGGAAAGTGACGATGACACAGTTTTTCGCCATGCGTGGGTCTTTCTCGCCGTGCGTGGGTCTTTTGACCCCGCACAAAAGTGTGAATCAAGCGGTTTGCGCGGGGTCAAAAGACCCGCGCGCGGCGTTCCAGGGTTAAGGAAAGTGACGATGACACAGTTTTTAGCCTCCCCCCCGCTGTTGGCGTCTTTTGCCGAGCCTCTAACCTGTCAAACATTTTTACCATGACAAAAGAACAACGTCCGCGAATCGTACTCGAACAAAGCACATTTGACCGGGTGCAGGAAGGGCTTGCGCTTGCCGGCCTCCTGGTGCTGATTCTGCTGCCGCTGGTGTATTACGGCGACCTGCCGGAAACCATTCCCCAGCATTTCAACGCAAAAGGAGATGCCGACGGGTTTGGCTCGAAAAACTTTATCTGGTTTTTGCCCGGACTCGGCGCGGCGCTCTACCTGTTTATGACCCTCCTCAACCGCAGCCCGCACATGTTCAACTACACGGTCAACATCACGGAAGCGAACGCCGCCGAACAATACCGAATGGCTACCCGGCTGGTGCGCTGGCTCAAGATGTTCGTCATGCTGCTGTTTGTGTACATCACCTGGGGGATCATCAATGGGGCCATGACGGGGAAAACCGGACTCAGCCCCTGGTTTTTGTTCGTCGTGCTGGCCATCAATTTCGGTACCATCGGCTGGTACTGGACGGCCTCCTGGCGGAAACGTAAGGGGTAGCGCGTGGACAGACCTTCCAGGTTTTGTACCGCCGAGCCGCCCTGCCGCGTTTGTCATTCCGAAGGAAACCGTCCGCTCTACGGTGGGTATCCCACCCCGGGCAAACGCATCAAACAAGATAACGACCTCGGTACCGGCGAGCGTTGATTACTTATAATTCACCAGCCAAGCCCTGAAAGGGCTATATGTTTATAGCATGGAAATGTGGTACATCCGTGAACCCCGAAGGGGTTTTATGTTCAACTAACGTTTTGACATACAACCCCTTCAGGGTTGGCACTTGTGCTACTTGCCATCTATAAATATA
>JAEUUV010000108.1 GCA_016787285.1 Saprospiraceae bacterium
CACGACCTCGGCGTTATTTCCGAAATTGCCGACCGGGTGGCGGTTATGCGTCAGGGGGAAATCGTGGAAACCGGCCCGGTGGGCGAGGTGTTGAAAAATCCTGTGCATGCGTACACCCGGGGTTTGCTGGCTTGCCGACCCTCTCTGCATCGGAAAGTACACCGGCTCCCCACCGTGCAGGACTACCTGAACGACTCGGCGTTTCAACCAATGGTGCTGAACGGACGGGATATTGCCGGGCGGCGTCAGGATTTGTACAGCCCTTCGCCGTTACTCGAAATCCGGAATCTCGGCGTGCGTTTTCCCGTCCGGCGACATTTTTTCGAATCCACTTCCCGCTGGGTGGAAGCCCTGCGCGGAGTGTCGTTCGAGGTGTACCCGGGGGAAATTTTCGGCATTGCCGGCGAGTCGGGCTGCGGCAAAACCACATTGGGACGCGTGACGGGCAGGTTGTTGTCGCCCAACGAAGGCTCTGTTTGGTACCGACGACTGAACCTTGACCAACTGGCGTCAAGGGATATTCGTCCCATCCGCCGCGAAATCCAGATGGTTTTTCAGGATCCGTACAGTTCGCTCAACCCGCGCATGCGTATTGGCGATGCGCTGCTGGAACCCATGCGGGAATACCAGTTGCACGGCACCGAGCGGCGGAGGCGGGAAATGGCGGCGGAACTGTTGGAAAAAGTCGGGCTGGCTGCCGATCATGCACAACGCTTGCCGCATGAATTCTCCGGCGGCCAACGGCAGCGCATTTGCCTGGCACGCGCACTGGCCCTTCAACCCAAATTATTGATTTGCGACGAGATCGTGTCGGCGCTTGATGTGTCGGTACAGGCAAACATCCTGAATCTACTGCTCGACCTGCAACGCGATTTCGGCCTGACCTACCTGTTTATTTCCCACGACCTGAGCGTGATCCGGCAGATGTGCGACCGCGTGCTCGTCATGCAACAAGGCCGCGTAGAGGCGCTCGGTCACCCGGAGGATTTGTTTGAAAACCCTGAAAACGACTACGTGCGGGCGTTGGTGGATGCGGTGCCGGGCAAGTGAAGCAGATCACTCCCGCACCAACATTTCGATAGGCGAAAGGTTGTCTAACAAGAGATTGCCGTTGTACGGCTCGCCGAAATCCGATACATACCAGGCTTCCAGCGTGATCCAGTCGTAGTCGCCTTCGAGCGGCTGGAGCACGAAGTCGAACTTGCGCCAGTCGGTGCTCACCACACTCGGCGATACGGCTAACAGTTCGGCATTGGGGTTGCCCTCCGTGCCGCCCCAGATGCGCAGACGGAGCGGGTTTTTGTAGTCTGCTTGTTGGTCTCGAGACTCCAGGTTTTCCCAAAACTCCTTGCTTCGGGCCATGTTCAGGCTAAACGAATAGATGCTGTCCCTTTTCAGCAAACCGGCGAGATGCTGCGACACCTGCTGGCGCTTTTTCTTTTCGGAAGCCAGCAGGCTGAGGTAGCGCTCTCCATGCACGGCTTTTTTTTTGGTCGGCGGCTCCTGGGCATACATACCGGTATAAATCTGGACAACCGGGCCGCTTATTGATCTGTACCTCGGTTTTTGGTAGGGATGCGCGCGTACCCAGGTGGTGATTTCGCCGGCGGTATCTTCCCAACCGAACGGCAGGAAATAAACCGGCGCCAGTTCGAACGAAGGGTTGTACAACTCAATCAGGCGCAAGGCCTCAAGTGGTTTTGGTTTGAAAACTGCCTCGGCTATCACGGCGGTATCGGCAATAAATTTGGGCATTAATGCCGAGCAATTATCCAGCAGCAGATTGCCGTTGGTGGATTGCTGAGGCATGCCATACCAGGCTTCAAGCAACAGGGCGTCCATGTTTATGCCCGGTGGGCGAATTTCGAAACGGTAGCGGATCCAGTCGTGGTTGGAAACGACCGGCGACTCGGCGAGCAGGGCTTTTTTAGCCAGTTCAAGATTGATCCCCCAAATGCGCAGGCGAACCGGGCCGGAAAAATTCGTTTCCGTACCGGTAAGTCTGGAAAAAGATTCGTAGCGGCGGGAAGTAGCCAGACAAACCGAAAAATCGTACACGGAATCGGCCAGGAGCGGGATGGCCAGACTTTGTCCGACCGACTCGGTCGTGCCGTTGTCGCGGGTGACCATGCCGAGGTATGCGTTACCGCGCAAGGGTTTGACCGTGCAGCCGAATTGTCCGGGTTGAACGTCGGGCGGACTTTCCTCAGACGGGCCGTAGTAAAACCACCCCTGCGGCACATGCGAGGCTTTCGGCTCGTCCTCAAACGAGGGATTTTTTAGCAACACTTTTCCAGCCTGCGGGTAAGCCGATAGCCGGAACAGCAGGAAGAGGAAGAACAAAACGCCGGTTTTCATGTAAACAAGGCGCCCGAAAGCGTCAAACCGTTGCCTCGCCGGCTAAGGAAGCCGCCAGATACTCCCGGTTCAACCGCGCAATATTCGACACTGAAATGTCCTTCGGGCACTCGGCCTCGCAGGCGGTCACGTTGGAACAGCGGCCAAAACCTTCCTGATCCATCTGGGCTACCATTTTCAGCACGCGGCGCTTGCGCTCTACCATGCCTTGCGGCAGCAGCGCGAGGTGGCTCACTTTGGCGGAGGTGAACAGCATGGCCGATGCGTTCGGACAGGCGGCCACGCAGGCGCCGCACCCGATGCAGGCAGCAGCATCGAAGGCCTGGCCCGCCTGGTCTTTTTCGATGGGAATCGCGTTGGCATCCTGCGCCTGACCGGTGTTCACGCTGACGTAGCCGCCCGACTGGATGATGCGGTCGAAGGCCGAGCGATCCACCACCAGGTCGCGGATAACCGGGAAGGCTTTGGCCCGGAACGGTTCGATTACGATGGTGTCGCCGTCCTTGTAGTGGCGCATGTGTACCTGGCAGGTGGTGGTGCCTTTCATGGGGCCGTGCGGGCGCCCGTCAATGACGAGCGAGCAGGTGCCGCAGATGCCCTCCCGACAGTCGTGCTCGAAGGCCACGGGTTCTTCGCGTTGGTTGACGAGTTGTTCGTTGAGCACGTCCAGCATTTCGAGGAAGGACATGTGCTCGTTCACGTTGTCGAGTTTGTAGGTGACGAATTCACCTTTGTATTTGCCGCCCTGGCGCCAGATTTTGAGCGTAAGTTTCATATCGTGAAGTGCGTTGTGTTTATGGTGTGATGACTTTAAGAGCCGAGCAGTTGTCAATTAAAATATAGCCATTGTACGGTTTTTTCTCTCCGTCCACATACCAGGCGGTGAATGCAATTGCCGGGTAATCGTGTTTTCGTGGCAAAAGAGAAAAATGGTATGTTTTCCAGTCCGTGTGGTTTATTGGAGGCGTTTCAGCCAGTATTTCTTCTTTGTTCTTTTCCACATCCACGCCCCAAATCCGAAACAAAACCGGATGATGGAAGGGCGCTTCCCGACCCGTCATCCGGGAAATGGAGAACATTTCATTAGGCAAAGCAAGTGCTACACTCATTTCATACAAATAGCCCTTTTTCAGGGGTTGCGGCAAATCCTGACCAATGCCCTCCCATGTGCTATTGTCCCGCACAACCAGTCCCAGATAGGTCTTCCCATCCGATGCCCGATTGGTCACTTCAAAAAAACCGGGCTGAATGTCCGGCGGTGATTCATCCGGGTGACCGTAGTAGTACCAGCCCGTTGGCATGGTAGAACTGCGTGGTTCATCCTCAAAAGATGGGTTGGCAAGTTTGATTAAATGCTGGCCACGGCTTTTATCCGAAACCAGAAAGAAGAGAATAAATACAAGCCAAAGATGCGATTTCATGGTGGAAAAGGGGATGGTTGGTGTTTACATGAGGTACATTTACGATTAGTCTTCCAAGTGCTGCAAGGAAAGGTTGTCTACCAGCAGGTTGCCGTTGTAGTGCAATTCCTTAGGCGTTTTGGTGCTGTAGTAGGCTTCGAGAATCAAGTACGTATAGTCGGCTTCTTGCGGTTCCAGCACGAGTTCGTAGTCCAGCCAACGGGTTGCCGTTATTAGTGGTGTTTGCCCCAGAAGTTCCTTTTGATCGCAAGAACTATTGCCACCTCCCCAAACCCGGAGCATGACCGGAGTACTGTAATTCGCTTCATCGCCGGTAATACGGGACAAGGAAAGAAAAATATCTGAGCGCGCCAGTTGCACCCGAAGCCGGTATTGACTTCCAATCCGAAGTGGCTCCGGCAGTCGCTGCCCAATGGCCTCCACTGTGCTGTTGTCCCGGACGACCATGCTCAGATAGGTATCTCCGTCGAAGGCAGGTAAAGTCACTTTAAACATCCCTGGCTGAATATCTGTGGGTGACTCATCCGAGGGGCCACAGTTGTACCAACCGGTTGGCGGATCGCAGCATTTGATCTTGTCCTCGAAGGACGGATTTTGAAGACGAATGGTGCTCTGGCCCTGAAGACTCAGGGAGAACGCGAAAAAGATGGCGATGGGCGAGAAGTAGTACATGGTTCTAATCAATTGCTTCAATTCGATCGGGGGAAATGAATGGCGTAGTCAAGACAGGCGTCAATGTCCTCCGGTTCCAAAAACGGATATGCCACCAGAATATCTGCTTTGGTGTCACCCGCCCGAAGAAACCCGAGCACGGTTTGCACGGTAATACGCATCCCACGGATGGTCGGCTTGCCGTTACATAAGCCTTCGGATACGGTAATGCGGTCGGTTAGGTATGTCATCTCAAAAAGCGATTTATTTTTAAAAACTCTTCTTGTCATCTTTCAAAATCACGGTATAGCCAAGGCTCTCCAGGTCTTCTATTTCTGCACTATTTGGGGTGTTCGGGTATGCCACTAGTTCTTCGCAATAAAACATGGCCTCAATCGGCCTTTCTTCTCCAAACAACACGTATCGTTTTCCAGGCTCCAAACTCCGGTTCAGTTCTTTCAGTTTTTCGGCCCATTCGGGGGAACGTTCCTTCGTAGAGAAAAACTTCGTTCGCTCGAACAGGTACCGCACTGGCAAAACCACAAGACCTGCGACCAATACGATAACCAACAAAGGATACCGCGTTTTCTTCCTGATCGCCAGCCCGTAACGCACCGAAAAGGCTGTAAGCAGAAAAAACGCCGGCGCCGAAATTTGCAGGTATGCCGGCATTTTGGTCGTTGCTGCAGAAAAAAACAGCAGCGGCACGAAAATCCAGACACCCAAAAACCAATAGGCACTTCGCATTTTCTTCGCCCAAATGTAAATCAGCCAGGCAAGCGGCAAGTAAATCATTTCGCCGTACACGATCCTGATCTCGTTCAGGTAGTAATAAACCGGCCGACCGTGCCCCTCGATGGATTCAAAAAAATGCTTCAGGTTCAATTGTTGTTCCCAGGTCGCCTCTTTCGGAAACCGGGTATGTATCCAAATCTGCCACGGCAACACAACTGCCCCGATCATCAACAACGCCAACGCTCCGTACAACACGCCTTCGCGAAGGGTCAAGGTATTGTATTGCCAACACAAGACTGCCCAAAGAAGCAAAACGATCAAGGCCGGCAACCACTTGGTCAGGATGGCCAGCCCGCAACACAGCGACATCAGCATCAACCAGCCCGTGTTTTTAGTTTTGGCGTGATACAGTGCAAAAACCACGGCAAACACGATCAGGCCCTGAAAAAACACATCAACATGATCCGTCGCTGTCCGTCCTCCGGTCAATTCTATACTCAAGCCGTGAACAGCGTGCAAAAAAGCCGCTAAAATCCCGGTCTTTACACTGAAAAGATGCTTCCCTATCAAAAACGTACCCAACACCGACAGCGTAGACAACCCAATGGAAGGCAACCGCAACGCAATCTCGTTTACACCAAAAATTTTCATGCTCAAGGCCATGCACCACAAGGGAAACGGCTGTTTGTGCAGCCAGACATGGTTGGCACTCCAGTCCCGGTAATCATAAGGCAGAATAGGGTAGGAGTACAAAACCGGTTTAAAGGGGCTGGTTATCAGGTTTTTGGCAACCAAGGCGTGGTAGCGTTCGTCCCATTCGTGCAGGTAGAAATCTGTGCCAGCGTACAACCTCAACAAAAACCCGATAATCAGCAGAATGATCAAGCACATCGTGAAATCCTCTTGACGGTATTTTTTCCACCCGAACCAGACATGAATACTGGTTGTGAAAACACAGGCGATACCGGCAATTAGATTTTCCATTGGTTACTTATAGCTCCGCTGGCTCACCTTAATCTCCTCATACTCCAACTTTTCCTTGTGCAGTTCCGGCTTCGCGTCTTCACCGCGCCATTCCCAGGCGCCTACGTACATGAAGCTGTCGTCGTCGCGCAGGGCTTCGCCTTCTTCCGTCTGGTATTCCTCGCGGAAGTGGCCGCCACAGCTTTCGTTGCGGTGCAGGGCGTCTTCGCACATGAGTTGACCCAGTTCGAGGAAATCGGCTACGCGCCAGGCTTTTTCAAGTTCGGGGTTGAACTCGTCGCGGCGGCCCGGCACGTACAGGTCTTTCCAGAACTCCTGCCGCAGTTCGCGGATTTCGCCGATGGCCTGCGCCAGTCCTTCGGCGTTGCGGGCCATCCCGCATTTGTCCCACATAATCTTGCCGAGGCGGCGGTGAAACGACTCGGCGCTCTGCTTGCCGCCGATGCCCAGTAGTGAATTGATGCGGTCGGCCACCTCTTTTTCGACTTTGTCAAACTCCGGCGTATTGGTTGGAATGGCGCCGGTACGAATTTCCTTGCTCAGGTAGGAGCCGATCGTGTACGGCAGCACGAAGTAGCCGTCGGCCAAGCCCTGCATGAGGGCCGAAGCGCCGAGGCGATTGGCGCCGTGGTCGCTGAAGTTGGCTTCTCCGGCGGCGTAGAGGCCGGGGATGGAAGTCATCAGTTCGTAGTCCACCCACAGGCCGCCCATGGTGTAGTGCACGGCGGGGTAAATCCGCATGGGCACTTCGTAAGGGTTGTCGCCGGTGATTTTTTCGTACATCTCGAACAGGTTGCCGTAACGGGCGGCCACGGTGTCTTTGCCAAGGCGCTTGATGGCATCGGCGAAGTCGAGGTATACGGCCAGTCCGGTGGCGCCCACGCCTTTGCCGGCGTCGCATTCGATTTTGGCGGCGCGGCTGGCAATGTCGCGGGGCACCAGGTTGCCGAAAGCCGGGTAGCGGCGTTCGAGGTAGTAGTCGCGGTCGGCTTCGGGGATGTGATTCGGATGTTTTTTTGCGTCGGCAGGGCTTTTCGGCACCCAGCAGCGCCCGTCGTTGCGCAGCGATTCCGACATGAGCGTGAGTTTCGACTGGTAGTCGCCCGAAACCGGGATGCAGGTCGGGTGAATCTGCGTGTAGCAGGGGTTGGCGAAAAATGCGCCGCGACGGTGTGCGCGCCAGGCGGCAGTGGTGTTGCACATCATAGCGTTGGTGCTCAGGTAGAACACATTGCCGTAGCCGCCGGTGCAAAGTACCACGGCGTGGCCGCTGTGGCGTTCCAGTTCGCCGGTGAGCAGGTTGCGGGCGATGATGCCGCGGCACTTGCCGTCCACCGTCACCACATCGAGCATCTCGTGGCGGTTGTACAGTTTGACGGTACCCAGCGACACCTGCCGGCTCAGCGCCTGATAGGCGCCGATGAGCAGCTGCTGGCCCGTTTGGCCGCGGGCGTAAAACGTACGGGACACCTGGGTGCCGCCGAAGGAGCGGTTGTCGAGCAGGCCGCCGTATTCGCGGGCGAAGGGCACGCCCTGCGCCACGCACTGGTCAATAATATCGGTGGACACCTCGGCCAAGCGGTGCACGTTGGCTTCGCGGGCGCGGTAGTCGCCGCCTTTGATCGTGTCGTAGAATAGGCGGTACACCGAGTCGCCGTCGTTGCGGTAGTTTTTGGCTGCATTGATGCCGCCCTGAGCCGCAATGGAGTGCGCCCGGCGCGGGCTGTCGTGGAAGGTGAACACCTTCACGTTGTAGCCCAGTTCGCCCAGTGATGCCGCAGCGGAAGCACCGGCCAGGCCGGAACCGACGATGATGACGTCAATGCGGCGCTTGTTGTTGGGCGCCACGAGCGGCACGTGACCCTTGTAGTTTTCCCATTTTTCGGAAACGTGGCCTTCGGGTATGTTGGAGTCGAGTTTTGAATGCGTTGCCATATTGAAAAAAGGTTGAGCGGGTTGAGCGGGTTGAGCGGGTTGAGCGGGTTGAGCGGGTTGAGCGGGTTTCCTGAACCCGTTAAACCCGCTCAACCCATTAAACCCGCTCAACCTCTAAAATGCATAACAAGCGGGATGATCGCGAAAAGCAGGGGAATCAGGATGGAATATGCCGCGCCGATCCACTTGATGAGCGGGGTGTATTTTTTGTGATTCAGGCCGAGCGTCTGAAAAGACGACCAGAAGCCGTGCCAGAGGTGGTAGCCGACCACGATCATGGAAAGCACATAAAAAACTACGAAAAGAGGACTTTCGTAGGATTCTTCCACCAGCGTGTACAGGTCTTTGACTGGGTGCGTGCTGCCGGGATATGTGATCATCTCCAGGCCGCCCCAGTGCATCTGAAACCAAAACTGGTACATGTGCAGGACGATGAACACAAAGATGATGATACCTAGCCAGGCCATGTTGCGCGAGGCGCGTTCGCTGGAGCGCATGTGCGATACAGCATAGCGGTTTGCGCCGCGTGCCGCCCGGTTCTGGCGTGCCAGCAGAATGCCCTGCACGGCGTGCACGAGAATAGAAGCGTACAGCAGGTAGGAAACCGTTTTGATAAGCGGATTACTGGTCATAAAGTAGGCGTAGGTATTGAATGCCTCGCCGTCGTCATTCTGCAGCAACTGCAAATTACCCAGCAGGTGGATGGCCAGGAACAGCGTCAGGAAAATACCAGTCAGGGCCATAACAATCTTCTGGCCAATGGAGGAGGTAAGAAACTTGGAAAACCAACTCATTTTTAGTTTTGAGTATTGAGTGTTGAGTTTTGAGTTGTTTTGGATGGATCGGGGTTTGGCGCAAAGAACGGCAAAAAGTGTTTGGGTTTTTCGGGAATACAGGGTTCAAAATTTCAGCGCGCAAAACTACACACCGGAACATACTGTCCATATTTTCGTTCGAGCGCGCCCCTGGACGGCGAAAAATTTAGAAGTGATCTAAATGATTTGGGGAGGTTGAGCGGGTTGAGCGGGTTTAACGGGTTGAGCGGGCCTGCAAAACCTGTGTCTAACCTCGCTCAACCCGTTAAACCCGCTCAACCCGTTAAACCCGCTCAACCCCATTCCACCACCAGGCCGGCGTACACCAAGCCGCCGCCGAAACCGATCAGCAACAGGCGGTCGCCTTTTTTTACTTTTCCTTCCCGGATGCCACGATGCAGGGCCAGGGGGATGGATGCGGAGGAGGTATTGCCGTAGAGAGAAATACTTTCGAGCGTTTTTTCGATTGGGAAACCGGTCTGCGTGCATAGTGCCTCAATGATGCGCATATTGGCGCTGTGCGGAATAAACCAGTCCATATCTTCCAAAGCGATTCCACTGCGTTCGGCCAGCACCGACATTTGGCTGGACACGGTGTTCACCGCCCACTTAAAAACAGCCCGACCGTTTTGGTGGATTTTGTTGTCGGTGATTATGTCTACGCCATTGATCTGTTTGCGCAGGTTCGACATGTATAAATCCTTGCCGCTGTCGCCCTGGCTACCGCTAACTACGGCGCGAATATTTCCTTCTGCAGCCGCCTCCACCAGTACCGCGCCGGCGCCGTCGCCAAACAGAATGCAGGATGTTCGGTCTTCAAAATTGGTGAATTTGGACAGTGTTTCGGCGCCGAAAACGAGCACCTTGCGGTGGGTTCCGGCAGCGATCAGTCCTTGAGCAAGGATAATTCCGTAGGCAAACCCGGCACAGGCAGCGGAGATATCAAGTGCTCCGGCATGGGTCAGCCCCAATTTGTCCTGTACTTGCGTAGCCACACTGGGCATGGTTTGGTCGGGAGTCACTGTAGCCACCAGGACGAAATCCACGTCGTCGAGCACGACTAAATTTTCTTCCACCATATTTTTGGCGGCAGCCACACACAGGTGCGAGGTATATTCGTGTTCGGCGGCATAACGCCGGGTGCGGATACCGGTACGGCTGACGATCCATTCGTCGTTGGTGTCTATAAATGTTTCGAAGTAGTGGTTGTCCACGATTCGTTCGGGGACGTAAGTACCCAGTGCCGTGATTTTTGCCTGCATGGTTGTTGATTGTTCGTTCGCACAAAGGAACAGCAGCCGGTTTAAGATTTTACCTGTTTTCCATAAAATTTGAACACCTGTTTGGAAAATTCTCCCTGCTAAAAGTACCTTTGCGTTCGCTTTTGAAAAAGGCATGCCTGTAATTGCCTTTTTTCAATTGATTACTAACAAGTTACAAAATAATAGCAACAAGTTAAAGGTATGCCTACCATTAATCAACTGGTGCGCAAGAGCCGCGAAAAAGTGGAGTACAAAAGCAAGTCGCGCGCTTTGGACGGAAACCCCCAACGCCGTGGCGTTTGCACCCGCGTGTACACAACCACGCCGAAAAAGCCTAACTCCGCTCTGCGCAAGGTGGCCAAAGTGCGCCTGACCAACCAGATCGAGGTCATTGCGTACATCCCCGGCGAAGGCCACAACCTTCAGGAGCACTCCATCGTGCTTGTGCGCGGCGGTCGTGTAAAAGACTTGCCCGGTGTGCGTTACACCATCGTTCGCGGCGCGCTTGACACCGCCGGCGTGAACAACCGCAAAAAAAGCCGCTCCAAATACGGCTCCAAGCGTCCGAAGAAATAGATTCTTTAGCGATGAGTGATGAGTGATGAGTGATGAGTGATGAGATTTTTCAGTTTTTTGATAAATCGTACCATTCTCCACTTGCCAATCCATCACCACCCGCTCATCGTTCATCACTCATCACTCATCACTAGCAAAAAATGCGCAAACACAAACCGAAACCTCGAGTATTGGCTCCTGATCCGCGGTACAGCGACACGATGGTAACTCGTTTCGTAAACCACATGATGTGGGAAGGCAAGAAGAGCGTTGCGTACGGCATTTTCTACGAGGCCATGGACCTCGTGAAGGCCCGCACCAACGAGGACGAGTTGCAAGTGTGGAAAAAAGCACTGAACAACGTCATGCCCCAAGTGGAAGTACGCAGCCGCCGTATTGGTGGCGCCACCTTCCAGATTCCGACTGAATTGCCGCCGAACCGGAAAATTTCCATCGGCATCAAATGGATGATCAAATACGCCCGCGCCCGCGCCGGTAAAGGTATGGCCGAAAAACTGGCCGCCGAAGTCGTCGCCGCAAGCAAGGGCGAAGGCAACGCCGTTAAAAAGCGCGAAGACACGCACAAAATGGCCGAAGCCAACCGCGCCTTCGCCCACTACAAAGCGTAAGAACGCGACCTCTACCTCCAGCCTGCCGTTGAAAAAATCTGGCCCCTGTTGCCCCGCAACAACCCGGTTTTTTCGACGGTTTTGCTGTTTTAAGCATCGGGTTTCGCGGCCATTGGTTTTTGTTTTTCAAAACATATCAAAACCCAGGCGACGATCCTCGAAATTTTGACCACAACTTCACGGTTGTTTTTTTGCAGAAACAAAATTTTTGCAAAATTCATACCGCGCTCCAACAGACCTGATACTTCAACCACTCAATCACTCATTCACTCAATCTCGCACTGAAATGGCAAAGGACCTCCGGTTCACCCGTAATATCGGCATTGCCGCCCACATTGACGCCGGTAAAACAACCACTACCGAGCGTATCCTCTACTACACCGGCGTAACGCACAAAATCGGCGAAGTACACGAAGGTGCTGCTACCATGGACTGGATGGAGCAGGAGCAGGAGCGTGGCATCACCATCACTTCCGCCGCTACCAAATGCGTGTGGGAAGTTGCCGGTCAGAAATACGACTTCAATATCATTGATACCCCTGGCCACGTGGACTTCACCGTGGAGGTAAACCGCTCCCTGCGTGTACTCGACGGCCTCGTGTTCCTCTTCTCCGCTGTTGACGGTGTGGAACCGCAGTCCGAAACCAACTGGCGCCTCGCCGACAACTACAAAGTGCCCCGCATCGCGTTTGTGAACAAGATGGACCGCACCGGTTCCGACTTCTTCAATGTCGTCAAAGATATGAAGGCCAAGTTGGGATCCAATGCCATTCCACTCCAAGTGCCGATCGGCGCCGAAGACAGCTTCAAGGGCGTCGTTGACCTCGTGACCAACCAGGCTATCGTCTGGAACGAACACGATCAGGGCATGACCTTCCAGGTGATCCCGGTACCTGCCGACCTGGTGGAAACCGTGAACGAATACCGTCAGAAACTCATCGAGGAGGTTGCTTCCTACGACGATACGCTGCTGGAGAAATTCTTTGACGATCCGAATTCCATCACGGTGGATGAAATGCGCGCTGCCGTTCGTGCCGCTGTTTGCGACATGAAAATGACCCCGGTCATGTGCGGTTCTGCATACAAAAACAAAGGCGTACAAGCCTGCCTTGACGCCGTTTGCTACTTCCTGCCTTCGCCCATTGACATCGAAGCAGTGAAAGGTATCAACCCGAAAACCGACGCGGAAGTGACCCGCAAACCCTCGGTGGACGACCCGTTCTGCGCCCTTGCGTTCAAAATTGCCACCGACCCCTTCGTAGGTCGTCTGTGCTTTATCCGCACCTACTCGGGCAAACTGGACGCAGGTTCGTACGTGCTGAACACCCGCACCAACGAGAAAGAGCGCATCAGCCGCTTGTACCAGATGCACGCTAACAAGCAAAACCCGATTGACAGCGTAGAAGCCGGCGACATTGCCGCAGCCGTGGGTTTCAAAGACATCCGCACGGGTGACACCCTTTCCGACCTCAACGCGCCGATCGTACTGGAAAGCATGGTGTTCCCCGAGCCGGTAATTGGTCTGGCCATCGAACCGAAAACACAGAAAGACCTGGAACGCCTCGGCATGGCGCTCAATAAACTCGCCGAGGAAGACCCGACCTTCCGCGTGCGTTTCGACGACGAAACCAACCAGACGGTAATCTCCGGCATGGGTGAGTTGCACCTCGAAATCATCGTGGACCGTCTGCGTCGCGAGTTCAAAGTGGAATGCAACCAGGGCGCTCCGCAGGTAAACTACAAAGAGGCTTTGACTACCACGGTTTCGCACCGCGAACGTTTGAAAAAACAAACCGGTGGTTCGGGTCTTTTCGCCGATATGGAATTTACGCTCGGCCCAGCCGATCAGGAATTCCTCGACAGCGACGACTTCAAGAACGGCAAGAAAAAACTGCAATTCGAATGGGGTATCGTGGGTGGCGCTATTGATAAAAACTACATCAAACCCATCACCGACGGTTTCACCCAGATGATGAGCAATGGTATCATGGCCGGCTACAACATCGAATCCATGAAAGTGCGCGTTACCGACGGTGGCATGCACGCTGTGGACTCCAAGCCGATCGCCTTCGAACTTTGCGCCAAAGACGGCTTCCGCGCTGCTGCACCCAAGTGCAAACCGCAAATCATGGAGCCGATCATGAAACTGGAAGTGATCACTCCGGAAGAGTATGTTGGTCCGGTCATCGGCGACCTGAACCGCCGCCGCGGTATGCCGAAAGGCCAGGAAGGCCGCCTCGGTGGCGCCGTCGCCATTCAGGCCGAAGTACCCCTGTCCGAAATGTTTGGCTACGTAACGGCGCTTCGCACCCTGACTTCGGGTCGCGCTTCCTCCACGATGGAATTTTCACACTACGCTCCGGCGCCCGAAAACATCGCCAAGCAGGTGATCGAAAAGGCCAAAGGGGCCGTAAAAGCCTAAACCAAATTGTAGTTTCTTTTGTAAGAGAGCAATTTGAAATACGAAGCCCGCCTCCTGCTACCAGGGGGCGGGCGTTTTTTTTGAGTTTCCGGTTTGGTGGAGGTTGGAAAGTTTTCCGGTTAGAGGGTTTCTGCTTAGAGGGCTAACCAAAAACCTTCCAACCTCCAAACCAGAAACCCTCTAACCAGAAACCTTATCGGTTGTACGACGGGCAGCGAATCTCCCCAAAGTAGTATTGCAGCCCAATGCCCAGAAAAACGTATGTATCGTTGCTTTTGCCGTTGCCGCGCTGGCGGCCAGGTTCGCCGATTTTGGGTTCGAAAGAGCGATCGGAAAGGGCGGCTGCCACCTCGCCACGCAAGGAACGGATATCACGCCAGTCGGCATACACCCCGCTTACATCGTCGAGATAGTCCGTGAACAACAAACGGCTGCTGAGTTCGACCGACATACTCCAGCGGTAAGAAAAATCCACTTTGATGCCGAAACCGTAGGCCCACGCGCCTTGAGTAAGGCTGTACTCCTCTCCCCGAAACTGGCCTTCGGTGCCTTGCGAGACGAGGTCGTACCACTTGCCGTCGAGTTGAGCCTGGGGGTTAAAAGAGAAAATTGCCGGCCCGGTGAACACATAAGGCGAAAAATAATAGTCGCGGTGTCCGTGCATGTACGGCATGAAATTGAACTCCAGCAGCATGGCGCCGTCCACGACGGTACTGCGGAACGAGAGATTCCGACGCTGCTCATAGATATTTTTGGAATCGGCGTCCGACGCACTGATGCGGCCATAGCTCCCGCCGAAACGAATGGCCAGGCGGTCGTTGAAATTGTAGCGGGCAAGCAGGCCCCCGGCAAGATGCAGATTGTCGAGCCGGTAGTTGGTGTTCAGGTCGCCGAAATAATTGGAGGCGCCGATCCAGCCGCCGAGTTCCCAGCCTTTCATTTGTCCAAAAACGGTGTTCGTTTGCACCAAGGCAAGGCTGCCCAGCAGCGCAATAAGTCGGAAATAATTCATGTCGCAGGTAGTTTTGCGCCCGGGCCGAAGGCATTCGATCGGGTGCGTATCGGTTCATGGATGTATTGGATTGTAAAAATTGCGTGCAAAAGTAGGCAGGTTTTCACCACACTGCACCGTTCGTCCGGAATTTCAACAGGAAACGCCCGGGACGCCGGGCGTGGTATGCGGGCAAGGTTTTGTGCCAATCGGCGACAACTTATTTTTCACCACGAAAAAGCACGTGTTTTTAGAATTGCCGGGCGCTGCGACATCTCGTGGTAGCACAGCACATCTTCAGCATAGTAGTGGCAAACGATACTGCGCCGGGTAGCGCCCGGACGCGCAATGGCGCTGCCGCCGTGCAACAGATTGGCGTGCCATACGAGCACATCGCCGCGTTTGGCGAGAAATACCTGTTTTTTCAGGTCATGTTCCCGGATCAGCGATGCGATACGATCTTCATAACGGCGGTTGCTGTTTTCACCGATGGTAAAACGGGTGTTGCCCGAGTCGTAATCCTGCGTGGTGATGTAGGGCAAGCGGTGGCTGCCGGGGTAATAAAACAGCGGCCCCGAATCCTCCGGGCAATCTTCCAGCGCCGACCAGGTGGCAATGAGATAGCCGGGCGGCTCGGTCATCATGTGGATGGAGTCGGAGTGGGCGCGCTGCTCGCTGCCCTGTACAAAACTCAGCGACTGAAAGGGCACCACGGGTTTGCCAAGCAGAAATGAAAGCAGCCGAAGCAGGCTTTGATTTCGGAAAAAATGTGTGTCAGCCAGCCGGCTTTGTTCGTGCAGGTTAAAAATTTTCCGGCCCGTGTAGTTGAATCCCGCTTTGCCGGCGCCCAGCAATTGGTCCACCTCGGCGTTCATAGCGTCGGTGATGCCTGCATCGTGGAAGTGTTCCAGCACCAAAAATCCGTCGCGCACGAATTGCCGCAGTTTGTCTTGCAACACGGGTTCCATTTCCCGAAACTCCTGGTGTGCCTCCAGCCGCTCCGCCGCATCGGGGCGGTCGAGCCAGGGAATATCCGGATGATGCTGCGGGAAATCGGCACTGCCGACGGGCGCAAGTACACTTTTGCGCAAACCGAAACGCGTATACAGCGGCTTGTTGCGGCGCAAATGCCGAATGTTCAGCAGGTTGTTGAGCACATACACAGCCTTGAGGCTGCGCAAAAAGCCGGTGTATTTTTGAAATATCCGCTGGAGCATGGAAGGAATCGGTTTAGTTCGTGCAAACTTAGCGCCCTTCGGGTACTCCACGGGAACTGTTTAAAAAAACACGGTGGCCAAAAACTGGAACAAGCCCCTGCTGTTCGCGACATCCCGGCGCTCTATGGCCAGTTTTTCAATATCGGGATTGATGTTAGCCGGCGAGGTCGCACCGGTGTCTGCTGCCAGCCAGCCGGTATCGCTCAGGGCGCGGATCGGGCTTTGGAAAAACAGGCCAAATTCGATGCTGCGCGTTGCACGGAACGAAGCGCCGACATTCCAGCGGACATCAAGGCTGCGTACTTGGTCACTCACGCGGCTGTTCAGGTTGCTTGCCGGCGTTCCGGCTTTCACATCGTAGGTTTTGTACCCCTTGAAACTCTGGTCGTCCACCTCGGCATAAGCGGTGGCGCCGAGAGATGCTCCGCCAAACAGGCGTACCTTGGGCAAAGGCTGCCAGTAGGCCAGCAAAGGCATCTCAATTCGGTGCAGACGCGACACGGATACGTACACCGGGGCCGTCAGGTCAACAGCAGTGGTGATGAACCCGCCGTTGTCGAAAATCGTCTGGTCACCCGTGGCCTCGGCGTAGGTGGCGGTGGTGACGGTCGTCAGCGGGCGGTCGTTTTCCGGCAGCGTGTGGTACTGGTAGGCCAAACCGGAGCGCAGGCCCCATTTTTCGCCCACTTTCCAGTCGAGCGTCAGGCCCGCCGTGGCGCCGCCGAACTGTGCCGACACATCGGACAATGCGCCGGTACTGGCGCCCCAATGCAGGCTTTTTCCCCGAATCGGCTCAATCGGCGGTGCGAGTGCGAGCGCCGTTTGCGCAAGTGTATCGGCAGCGGCAGGTGTTGCCGCAGGGGGTATTACTGTTTCGGAAGGCGCGGTTTGTAGAGCCGGTTGCGCAGGCATCTGTTCTGAAGTTGCCAGAACAGCGCTTTCATCAGGAGTAACGACTGGAACAGCCGGTTGCGCCGTTTCGGCAGGCGCCGTAGCGGGTTGCGGCTCCACGGAAGCGTGCAAGGCCGGGGCAATAGCGCCGTCCACAATGGGATGGCTGACGGTTCCTTTTTTGGCGGGTTGCTTTGGCGGCGGCGGCGTTTCTTTTGCCGTTTCAGCGCCGGGCTGATCTTTTGAAGCGCCGGGTTTAACGCTGCGGTTGTCCGGGGTGATTCCGCTTGCTGCCCAATCGGCTGCACCGGCGTCAGAGCGGGTGGGCATGGCGGATTTGCCATTTTCGTTTCCACGAGTTTCTGCGGAGTTCATGGCCACGGCACCAGGGTGACCGGGTTTTGCAGCAGTACGCTCTGCCACCGGCTGGTCGGCCGGAGAAACCGGTACAGCGGCCGGGCCGAGGTTGCTCAGGAACCAGGTCAGTGCCCCAAGCAGGGGCAGCAGTACGGCGGCCAACCGGTACAGGATCACAAATGCCCGGCGACGTTTTCGCTCCACCGGCATTTCCCGGTCGAGAATTTCCTGCATTGCCTGCCAGCCTTTGTCGGCTGCATTTTTTTCCGAACGATATGACTTGTTGCTCATTGCTTTTCTTTTTGTGTTCAGCGCTCGTAGTAGTGGCCCATGGACACCAGTTGATCCCGAAGTTTTTGTCGGGCCGTAGACAGGTGCCATTTGGACGTGCCTTCGCTGATATTGAGGTTTGCGGCTATTTCGGCGTGGTTGTATCCTTCGATGGCGTAGAGGCGGAACACCTCCTGCGAAACCGGCGGCAGGGTACTAACCACATTCAGGATGTCGGATTCGTAAAATGACTCGTGCCCGCGCTCCGGCACCACCTCGTCCCGTTCTTCCAGCACCAGGAAATGCAGGTAACGGGCGTTGTCGCGGAAATAATCGGCCATACTGTGGTACACCAAGCGGCGCACCCAGCCTTCGAGACTGCCTTTGAACGCGAACGTGTGCAATTTTTTGAAAACACGCAAAAACCCGTTGTTCACGATCTCGATGGCGGTGTCTTCGTCGCGGGTGTACCGCATGCACATGCGCAACATTTCGGGGAAAAACTTGCGATAAAACGCCTCCTGTGCGCGCCGGTCATTGCGCACACAGCCCGCTACAAGCTCTTCTTCCGTATATTTTTTTGTTCCAAACATGCTTTTCTGCATTTGACCAACTGCTATTGGCTGCTGGTTTCTCCGGGCGTTTCCGGAAGCAAAAGGCCAATAGCCTGACAGCCTAAAACAACAACCCAGCCCCCACCACAAAACGCACGTGCAGGATGCGATCTGTGCCGGATTCCTGAGTCCACCAGTTAGACGTCCACTCCCGACGTTTTTGTTGCAGCCGGACGCCCAAATTTATGGTGAAATTATTTCCGATCCGGTAACCCAAATCGCCCTGTGCCATCCAGCCGCCCGACCAGTTTTCCAGACGACCAAAATCGTCGGTGGTCCGGTTGCCGGAAAATGCCCAACCGGCGCCCACGGCCAAATATGGCGTCACGCGCCGGGCGGTCAGGTAACTGCGCACTTCGGCAAAGACGGGGTAGGTGGCTACATCGCTGCCGTCGAGGCCGAAATGATCCACGCCCACGCCCAGTCCGACACCCAGCAGCCGCGAAAACATGCGCCCGCTGCTATGCAGCAGTTGAATTCCCGTCACGTTTTCCCCGAAGTACGTTTGTCCGACCAGAAAGCCGCCCCGCGTGTGGTGGTACCAGCCCGTTTCTTTGAAATCGTACACCTTGGGCAATTTGTCTTCGGAACAACGCTGTACGATGCGCTTCACCGAGGCGCGCGGAATGTCCATGACAATCCCGCTCCAGGTCTTGAACGATAAAATGGCGCCGTTGTCCAGCGTGGCGGTGATTTGACCGCGCAACTGGCTGCCGTCGCTCAGGTACAGGATGTCGTGGCAGTTGGGCGGGGCAGTTGCCGGTTCCTGAGCCGACAGAAACCGGGGCTGCCCCAAAAGCAGTAGCAGCCCCAGTACTATGTGTCGAACATGAATTTTCATAGCCGGATTATTTAAGGCGCTACGAGTATTTGGCTGATCTTTTTGGGAGCCGCCGGATCGGATACGTCGTACTGGTAAAAACCACCTTCGCCCACGATCAGCAGGTGCGTGTCGTCAAGGGCGATCACGTCGTAGGTGGTTATGTCGGAAACGTGGCTCAATTGCTTAATTTTCAACGGATCGGTTTTGTCAAAAATCTTCAGTCCGTCGTCGCACAGGTACAGATAGTTGCCATACACCGAAAGGCCCTTGGGCTTTTTCATCGGATACGAAATGCGCAGCGAGGCAAACGGCAGAGCCGTAATGTCAATCACGTCCAACTGATTGAATGTGCCGTTGCAGGTGGTGCCGTCGTGAATGGTGACGTAGGCGTTTGCGTCGTCGCACACTACGGGGTCGCAGCCGGTTGCGTGGCTGAACGAAGCCTCCTGCACCGGGCGGGCGGGATTCGTCGCGTCAAAAATGAACACACCCGTCTGAGAGCCTACGAACAGTTTGTTTTTCCATGGGAAAATGGTCTCGATGTTCCATCCGATTGGAATTTCCTGTCCGGCTACCGGGCAGGAAGGCGAAGCAACCGAGAACGGACGCAGGGTGAAATTGTCCACGCAGTACAGGTACTGGTCATACTGACCGAAACGCGAGTAGGAGCCGGCAATCCCGGTGCCTGCCGGCAAGCCGTTGCCGGTTTTGCGGGGGCCGCCGGCGGTAGCATCAAGTTGACCGGAGTTAACGAAAATCACATCGCCTTCCTGGAACCACGAACTCGTCCAGCGCGAATCCCCGCAGGGAATTTCTTCGGTGATGGAGGTCTGCACATAGTCTACCAGAAAACCGCGTCCGGGATCGAAGCCGTGCAGTTGGAACACGCCTTCCTGCCGGCACACCGTTGTCGGGTTTTGCAGATCGCTGATGTCAATGCTCACTAAGTCCACATACTGGTCGGCATACAGGTAGTGGTCGCGCACAGCCATATCCACATTGCCGGGAAGATTCCAGAACACCACCGGTTTGGGATCGGAGGGGTTGCTGTTGTCGAGCACGTGGATACCTTCGTGAATTTCATTGATGAGCAGGTAATCGCCGATCAGGTACATTTTACCCGGATTTTTCAGCGGGCGCGGCGCTTCGGCTTTCACTGCTACGCGAAATTCTGCCGGGGTTTTATACACCGGATCGAAACGGACGTAGGTTCGTGTGCTGTCGCACGAATCGCGCAGACAACCGGAGAGCAAGGAGGCGGCTGTAAAAGCCAGCAGAGCGAATAATGTAATTTTTAATTTCATGGCAAAACTGGTTGAATTGATTCGATTGATTCGATTTGGCCGCATTGGGTTGGCCGGCTTTTTTCAAAGACAGCGGTTGTGCAGGAAATAGTTGGGTGTGGTAAAAAAAAATAAATGACTATCTGTATTTAGGAAACAACCGATGTTTTCCGCTCGCGAGGCCGGGGACAAGCCCCGCCCTACCGGTCATTATGGGCACTCTTGCGTGGAATTAAGCCCTTTTGTCGTAGGGGCGGGGCTTGTCCCCGCCCAACTCGCGAGCGGAAAAATGAAGGATGCGCACAAGATCAGGCCGCAGACAGGGCTTGTTTCCTAAATACGGATAGTCAATAAAAATTAAGTGAATATCCGCATGTTGGCACCCCAGTACGCGTCACCCCCACCCCCGGCACCTCCCCCAAAGGGGGGGGGCTTCCCTCACGTTGCTAATAACTTGGAATGAGGGCAAACTCCCCTCCCCTTTGGGGGAGGGGTCGGGGGTGGGGTTGACGCGCAGGGCGGGATTATGCACAACCCACATTCGGCGGTAATATGGTTACACAAAGTGGGCGGTTCCCAACAGCCAAAACCCCTACCTTTGCCGCGTTCACCTTCATCCAACCGCCATTTATGCGCTTGTTCCGTTTGCCCTTTTTGCTCGTTGTCGGCATGTGCTGCCTTTTCGTGTTTTGTCAAAAAGAACGCTTCACGACCGACCCTGCCGACAAACTCGAATTCAGTACCGACACCCTGCGCTTCGACACCGTGTTCACCAGCCTTGGGTCGGCTACGCGGATTTTGAAAATTTACAACCGGCACGACGAAAGTATCCGCATTGACCGCGTTTACCTGCAACTCGGCGGCCAGTCGCGCTTCAACCTGAATGTGGACGGCCTGCCCGGCGATAGCCACACGGGCATCGAAATTGCCCCGAACGACAGCCTGTACATCTTCGCCGAAGTAACCGTCAACCCCGATGCGCCGCCCAGCGTCAGCCCCTTTGTGTTGCAGGAAAACCTCGTGTTTGAAACCAACGGCAATGTGCAAACCGTCGTGCTCGAAGCCTGGGGCCAGAACGCCGTGTACCTGCCCTCGCGTTTTGCCGCAGGCGAAGCCACCCTGTACACCTGCAACGGCGGCGAATGGGTGTGGAACGACCCGCGCCCTTACGTCATTTACGGCGTGCTGGTGATTGATGAATGTACAGTGCGCATTCCTGCCGGCACCCGGGTACACGTGCATGGCGGACTGGCCCGTACGGTGCAGGATTCGATGGTGATACGCTACAACGACGGCCTGTTGGTGTTTCAGGGCAGCGGACGCCTCATCGTGGAGGGCACGCTGGAGCAGCCCGTGATTTTTGAGGGCGACCGCATCGAACCGGAATTTGCCACAACTGCCGGGCAGTGGACGGGCATCTGGCTTCAGGAGGGCACCACCGGCCACCGGATGGATCACGCTGTGGTGCGCAACTCCATCATCGGCGTGCGGGTGGACTCGGCTGCCGACCTCACCGTGCGCAACACGCAGATTTACAACACGGCCGGCAGCGGCCTCATCGGGCTGCACGCCAGAATAACCGCCGAAAACTGCCTGTTCCACACCAACAACGGCTACGCCATCCAGTTGGAATACGGCGGCGACTACAACTTTTCCTACTGCACGGCAGCCAGTTACGGCGTGTCGGGCGAGGCACTACGCATGAGCAATGTGCTGTGCTACGACGACTTGTGCACCACATTTGATGTCAACCCGCTCAAGGCAAATTTTCAAAACTGCATCCTCACCGGCGGGCGTGCCGACCAGATCACACTGTTCGACCGAACCGGCGTGGCCGGCGAATTTGACTATTCCCTGAAAAACTGCATTGTACGGGTACGCGATCTGCTGCGTCCCAACGATCACCCCGATTTTTTCAATTTCTGCAACCCATGCCTCAATGTGGAAAGCCAGGACACCATCTTCCTGGATATTGCCGAAAAAAACTTCCGGCTCGACACGCTGCACTCCAAAGCCAACCGCTACGCCGTTCCGATTCCCGGCATCGGTACCGACCTGGACGGTAAAACCCGCGATGCCGTGATGCCGGATGCGGGGTGTTACGAGATCGAGTTTTGATTTCCTCCGCGTAGATTAGAAGTGTCACAGAGGCTCGCAGAGCGAAGGAGGCTCACAGAGATTTTGTCATCCCGGAGGGAACTGTCCGCTCTACGGAAGTAAAAAACTCTGTGAGCCTCCTTCGCTCTGCGAGCCTCTGTGACACTTCCACACTACGTTGCCAAACGGGCGAGCAGATCGTCCACCAACGCCTCCACCAGCAGATCATCGTACAGGTACAGAACCGGCACCCGGCATTCGCCCACCAGCCACGCCGTTTCGGCCAAATGCCCGCGCAAATTAGTGGCCGGCGCATGATCGTAGCCGGCAGCCCATTGCAGGAATTTTTCAAAAACCATATGCAGGTCACCTCCGGGAGCGAGGCGCTCGGCGCCGTATCGTTCGATTTCCCGCCTGTGGATGCGCTCACGCCGGGTTGGTTCCGGCAGCCAACGGTACACTACGGCATCGAACCGGGGCAACAAGGCATCGCCCCAGCCCAGCAAAGCCCCGGACACCACGTAGCGGTCTTCAGCACGATTCAAATCCTCCGTCAGCAGCCGGAGCCGGTGTTCCGGATTGCGTTTGCGCCGGTACGGCAGCGGATCGTCCGTGAACCAGTAGTAGTCGTCGGTATCGAAAAAAGAAAAGCCCAGGCGTTGGGCCAATGCCTTGCCGAGCGTAGTCACGCCTGCACCGGGTGCACCGAAAAGCAGAATTCTGGTAAACATTACATTGGCTTTCACTTCAAGGCGCTAAGTTGGGCATCGCGTGCCTACAAACCTGCATCTTCGTGCCTGAATCGTACTTCGCACTTCGCAACTCGTACTTCGTAACCCGTACTTCCATGCGCCTTACCAGCGACTTTTACCTCCGCACCGATGTCGTTCAGGTAGCCCGCGACCTGTTGGGCAAAGTTTTGATCACGGAATTCGATGGCCTGCGTACGACTGGCCTCATCACCGAAACGGAAGCCTACCGAGCACCCGACGACCGTGCCTGTCACGCCTGGGGCAACCGCCGTACCCCGCGCACCGAGGTCATGTTTTGGGAGGGTGGCCACGCCTACATCTACCTGTGCTACGGCATGCACCACCTGTTCAACGTGGTCACCGGCTCCGAAGGCATGGCGCATGCCGTACTGATTCGGGCCATTGAGCCGCTCGAAGGGGGGGATACGATGCTGGCCCGCCGCTACCCTACCCTGCCCCAACCGCCGAAAATCCGGCCTGCGCTCACGACAGGTCCGGGCGCACTGGCACAGGCGCTTGGTTTGCACAGCTCCCAAACCGGGCAAAACCTGCTCGCACCCGACTCGCCGGTCTGGATCGAAGAGCGGGGAATTTCTGTTCCGGAAACCCGCATTGCTGCCGGCCCGCGCATCGGGGTAGAGTCTGCGGGGGAATGTGCCTTGTGGCCGTGGCGTTTCTGGCTTCGGGACTCGTTGTTTGTGAAACGTGGAAAATCTTGAACCCGTGATTCTTTGGAGCAATGCTCCTGTGAGCACTACCCCACCACTTCCCACACCACCACGGCGTTCGTCTTGTTTTTCAGCGTCACTTCGCCCACTTTTTGATACCGGAACCGGTCGCCTGCTTTTCCGCGAGTTTCTTCAGTGATAAGGATTTGCCCCGGCAGTGCGATGGATTGAAGGCGTTGGGCGGTGTTCACAGCGTCGCCGATGACCGTGAAATCGAAGCGGCGGAGTGTATCGGAGCCGATGTTGCCCGAAATCACCTCGCCGGTGTTGATTCCGATGGAGAGTTTTGGCAAAAAGGTCTGCTCGCCGGAGAGGGTATCTTTCATGGACTGGATGGCCGTATTCACGGCGATGCCGGCCCGCAACGCACGGGCGAGGTGGTCGTCGTTTTTGAAAACAGCCAGCACAGCATCGCCCATGAACTTGTCCACGGCGCCGCCTTCGGCTATGATGGCTTTCACCATGAGGTCGAAGTACTTGTTCAGCAGGCGCACGACCACATCGGGCGGTTCGCGCTCGGAGATGGCCGTGAATCCGCAGATGTCCATAAAAACGATGGTGGCCTCAATGGTTTCGTTTTTTCCCAGTGCAGACTCGAACTCCTGGCCGCACATGAAGCGCAGTACGCTGTCGTCCACATACATTTTCAGGATGTTGTTTTCCTGCACTGCCTGGATGGTTTCCTTGAGTTGCTGGCTGAATTTGAGGGTCTTTTGGAGCGTCTGCTCCAGATCGCCGAAATCCAAGGGTTTGGTGATGAAATCGAACGCGCCCCGGTTCATGGCCGTGCGAATGTTGACCATGTCGCCGTATGCCGAGATGATGACGGTTTTGAGCAAGGGGTGGGTCTCGTCAATTTTTTGCAACAGCACGAGGCCGTCCATCTCGGGCATGTTGATATCGCTGAATACCACCTCGATGTCGGGGTGCTCCTCCAGCCGGGCGAGGGCCTCCTTGCCGTTCTGTGCGAACACAAATTCGTACTCCTGCTCGCGGATTTGGCGGCGAAATTTTTGGCGGATGAGTTGCGCCACATCGTCTTCGTCGTCCACGACTAATATTTTGTGTATTGCTTTCATGGTTGCTCCTGTTGTAACGGCAGTTGGATAATGAAGACCGTGCCTTCGCCCTCCCGGGTTTCCACATCCATCGTGCCGCCGTGTCCTTTGGTCACAATGTCGTAGGCCAACGAAAGCCCCAGACCCGTACCCTGCCCGGTGGGTTTGGTGGTGAAAAACGGCTGGAAAATTTTCGCGCGCAGGCTGTCGGGGATGCCCGTGCCGTTGTCACGGATGCGAATTTCGACGGCGTTGGGGAGTTTTTGGGTGGAAACGGCGACTATCGGTTCGTATGCCTCCGCCCCCGATGATGCGG
>JAEUUV010000139.1 GCA_016787285.1 Saprospiraceae bacterium
CCCGGCCACACCATCGCCTTTCCAGAAAATGGCGCCTGAAATTTCCACACAAGCCGTCACGGTGAGGGTAAACTGGCAGGTATTGATCAGGCCGTTCACATCGGTTACCGTCCACTCAATGAGGTTGGCGCCCGTGGGCAACACGGCGCCCGCAAGCGTGGCCATGTTGTTGAAATCATTGCTAACGCCTGCCACGCCGCAGTTGTCGCTCAAGCCGGTGGGGTCGTAGGCGGTGCCGGAGAGGGTGTAGGTGCAATTTCCGGAGAGCGGCGTCAGCGTATTCGAGGACGGGCAGGTGAGTGTCGGCTTGGTATCGTCCTGCACCGTCACCGTGAACGAGCAGTCGGTCAGTACGGCATTGCCCGCCGCGTCGGTTTTCGTGTATACCACCGTGTACGGCGAGCCGCTCACGTGGAGCGAGGTACCGCTCATCGGGCCGCTCACCCAGGTCGCCGTGCCCGTGCCGTCGCAGTTGTCCGAGAAGGTCGGGGGCGCATAGGTCACTTCCACGGCGCAGTCCGCGCCGCCGTCTTCACTGGTTTTCAGCACGATGTTCGACGGGCAGTCGGCAAGCGTGGGTTTCGTATCGTCCTGCACCGTCACCGTGAACGAGCAGTCGGTCGCAACTGCATTACCCGCCGCGTCGGTTTTCGTGTACACCACCGTGTACGGCGTGCCGCTCACGTTCAGCGAGGTACCGCTCGTCGGGCCGCTCACCCAGGTTGCCGTGCCTGTGCCGTCGCAGTTGTCGGAGAAGGTCGGGGCCGTGTAGGTCACTTCCACGGCGCAGTCCGCGCCGCCGTCTTCACTGGTTTTCAGCACGATGTTCGACGGGCAGTCGGCAAGCGTGGGTTTCGTATCGTCCTGCACCGTCACCGTGAACGAGCAATCGGTCGCAACCGCATTACCCGCCGCGTCGGTTTTCGTGTACACCACCGTGTACGGCGAGCCGCTCACGTGGAGCGAAGCACCACTGATGGGGCCGCTCACCCAGGTTGCCAGGCCTGTGCCGTCGCAGTTGTCCGAGAAGGTCGGGGGCGCATAGGTCACTTCCACGGCGCAGTCCGCGCCGCCGTCTTCACTGGTTTTCAGCACGATGTTCGACGGGCAGTCGGCAAGCGTGGGTTTTTCCATATCAGATACCGTGACCGTAAACATACAGGTCGGCATCCCGCATGGGTTGGTGGCCGTCACGGTTACTATCGTGCTTCCTTTGCTAAACGTCTCGCCGCTGCCTGTACCGCTGTCGCTTCCCGTGGTAACACCCGAGAACATGTAGGTAAGATCGGGAGCGGGTGTGCCGTCTGCTGTGACTGTGTAATTTACCACCGCATTACATTGACCTGCATCCGTATTTACGACAATCGGGCTTGTCGGGCAATCCGTGAAAGACGGCGGCGAGCAATTGCGCGTACCCTGGATGGCAAAATCGTAGGTCGTCTCGTCGCAGTCGTTGCTGACAATATTGACTGTGGCCGTGTGGGTAGCGATACCCACCGGCGTGTAGGTGACATCGAACGTGACGCTGCCCAAAGGCCCTGCGATACTGGTGGGCAGTGTGATGTTATTAACCGTAAACATCGCCATGTCCGGTCCACTGATTGTGATGGCTCCCGCGCCGAGGTTGAGGTTGACGTTGCCGGTATTTTTGATCGTAAAGGTGCGGGTGATCGGTGTGCCCGTCGTCGAACCGAAATCCGTGTGATCGGCCGGATCGGGCATGGCATCACCGTCGGCAATTTCCATGCCGTTGCCCCGCACGCTGATTTCGGGGAACTGGACGTTCACCACAATCGCGCAGGTCGTCGAGGACATGGCCATGCCGTCCGTCACCGTCCAGGTGATCGTCGTGGAGCCTTTCGGCAAATCCGCGCCGGCCAGCGAGGCCATACTGTTGAAACTGTTGGAGATCGTCGCGCCGGGGCAGTTGTCGCCAAAGGCCGTCGGGTCGAATTCCGTGCCTTGCACCGTGTAGTTGCACTCGTTCGCGTCGGCATCGCGGGCGAAGGGGCTACCTGTCGGGCAGGTGATGGTCGGCATCTGGTTGTCCGATACCGTCACCACAATCGCGCAGGTCGTGCTGGACATCGCCATGCCGTCCGTCACTGTCCAGGTGATCGTTGTGGAACCTTTCGGCAGATCGGCGTTTGCCAGCGAGGCCATGTTGTTGAAACTGTTGGAAATCGTCGCACCAGGGCAGTTGTCGCCAAAGGCCGTCGGGTTGAACTCCGTGCCTTGGACAGTGTAGGTACACTCCGTCGCGTCGGTATTTCGGGCAAAGGGGTTGCCTGTGGCTGGGAGTTCCACGATAAGGCTGGTCATAGTGTTGTGGTCTATCCACAATCCGGAATAGGAGCTGTAAAGTCCTACATAGCCGGAAGCGCCTGTAGGTTCACTCGGATGGAATGCCCGATAACTTGTAGCGGGGCCGATCCAGTCATTGTCCAAGTAAGGTTTCGGACCATACAAACCAATGCCTGCCAGTCCTGAAATCAGACCCATCGTCTGTTTGCCTGCCAGGAAATTCTGTTCCGCCGCTGTTTCAATTGTAGTGATATAACCACCTGCGGCCACTGCTTCAGCATTCAGGTTCAGGAAATTACCGACACCGGTAGCAATGTCGAAATAGGCTTTACCATTAAAAATACCGATGAAGGTTGATGCCCCGTATGTACTGGTAAATACCGGAGGGGCTGTCGCGCAGGTGATCGTCGGCATCTGGTTGTCCGTCACGTTCACTACAATCGCACAGGTCGTGCTCGACATGGCCATGTCGTCGGTCACCGTCCAGGTGATCGTTGTCGAGCCTTTCGGCAAATCCGTTCCGGCCAGCGTAGCCATGTTGTTGAAACTGTTCGAGATTGTCGCGCCGGGGCAGTTGTCGCCGAAGGCCGTCGGATTGAATTCCGTGCCCTGGACGGTGTAGGTACACTCCGTCGCGTCGGTATTGCGGGCAAACGGCGAGCCGCTCGGGCAGGTGATCGTCGGCATTTGGTTGTCCGATACCGTCACCACGATCGCGCAGGTCGTCGAGGACATGGCCATGCCGTCCGTCACCGTCCAGGTGATCGTCGTGGAGCCTTTCGGCAAATCGGCGCCGGCCAGCGTAGCCATGCTGTTGAAACTGTTGGAAATCGTCGCGCCCGGGCAGTTGTCGCCGAAGGTCGGATTGAATTCCGTGCCTTGGACGGTGTAGGTACACTCCGTCGCGTCGGTATTGCGGGTGAAGGGGCTGCCTGTCGGGCAGGTGATGGTGGGCGGCTCATTGTCCGTCACCGTCACCGTTTGCTGGCAGGTTTCGGTATTGCCACTGGCGTCGGTGGCCGTCCAGGTTACGGTGGTGTTGCCTTTCGGGTAAGTCGCAGGGGCGTTGTTCGTGACACCGCCAAAAGCCCCGACCACCCAGTTGGAGGTCGTGCCGCTCAGCGCGAAATTGGTCAAGGTACCGTCCTGCGTATTGCCGGAAGCATCGGCGGCGGTGGTTGCGCCGGAGTTGTCGGCATTTGCGACGCCCTCATTCAGGTGGTACAGGGCGAACAGGTCAGGCTGCGCGGCCAATTCCTTGTTCCAGTTCGCAGCAATCTGCGCGGGCGTCCGCGCAACGGTCCAAACGCGCACTTCATCCATCGAGCCCGAGAAAAACTGGCCTGCGGCGCGGTGACCAATGCGGAAAGCGACTGATTGCGCAACCGGCAAGGGGGTTCCATACGCTAGAGTCTGTTGGAACACTCCGTTGACGTACAAGGAAACCGTTTGCGCTACTGCATTACGCACTACTGCTACGTGGTACCAGGTATTGTCGGTAAATACATAGTTGAAGTTAACTTCTGTATAGGTGGAACCATTTCCATGATAGTAGGACAACTGGTTGCTCCACAAGGCCAGGTCGAATTCCTGCTGAAATCCCCTGCCTATCAGCGCCCGTCCATTCAAGGACGTGCCTTTGAACCAGCATTCCAGGGTCAGGTCGCCGGTCAACGCCGTGCCGCTGTAAGCCGCCGTTGCCAGCTGGTCATTGCTGCCATCGAAGTTCAATCCATTGCCGCCGAATGGACAGTTATCGGTCACCGTCGGCGCGGGCAAGGTCGCAGTACCCGTACAAAGTCCAGGCGTCGTGTTAACGGTCACCGGACCCGTGCAGGTGATTTGCGGTTTTTCATCGTCCGTCACCGTGACGGTGAAGGTTTTTTGCACCGCTGTGTTGGTCGCTGCATCCACGCCGTTGAGGGTCACGGTGGTCACGCCTTTGTTGAAGGAAACGTTGGTCGCGTCTATACCATCGGCGATGGCCGACGATGTGGCAGCAGTGGTGGCCCCGCTCAGCGCATACGTCCAGGTCGCGCCCATGCAGTTGTCGCTGATCGGGCTGGCGATGGTATAGTTGGCCGCGCAGGTGGTGGCGATGACGTTGAGCGGGATGTTTGCCGCAGGCACCGTCAAAACGGGCGCTTCGTTGTCGGTCACCGTCACGGTTTGCTGGCAGGTTTCGGTATTACCTGCCAGGTCTGTGCCTGTCCAGGTGACGGTGGTAGGGCCTTTGGGGAAGGTAGCAGGCGCATCGCTCGTCATTCTGATCCCAATCGGTGCACCATTGGCCACCCAGTTCGACGAACTCCCTGTCAGTGCAAAACCCGACATCGTGCCGTTGCGGCCATTGCCAGAGTCGTCTATCAGCGTGGAAAGCCCGGTGTTGGTGCCGCCACCTGTACCCTGGTTGGCGTGGTACAGCGCCTGAATGCCCGACAGCGTGGGGACGCCATACGACATGTCCGCCTGAATCTCGGCCTGGCTGCGGGCTACATTCCAAACGCGAATCTCGTCGAGGCCACCAGAGAAAAAGCGCCTGGTGCCATAGGTTACATCATCATTGTGCTTGCCAATCTTCAGCGTGCGGGTTCCGCCTAAGACAGAGGGGCTATTCGCTACCGCGAAATTGTCCACAATAGCTCCATTCACATACGTCACGATAGAGGAGGGGGTATATACAACCGATACGTGGTACCAGTTTCCGGCAACGAATGGATAACTGATGGTTTTGAATCCAGAAATGTACTCCAGCAAAATCCCCGAAACGCCGGAATTCAGTACAACCACGCCAAAACCACGTCCATGAAAACCAGGAATATCATCACTCAGGATCATGTTCGGGAATTGATTCAATGCAGTTCCATCCGAGCGCAAGGCTGGATTTACCCACGCCTCCAGGGTTTGAGAGGCAAAGTTGAATGGCGCTGTAAAGGTAGTTGCCTCCACAAAATCATCCACCCCATCGAAGGAAAGCGCATTCCCCGACACCTCACAATTGTCTGTGCCCGTGGGTGGAGTCAGGGTCGTTGTACCCGTGCAAAGTCCGGACGTGGTATTGATGGTCACCGGACCGGCGCAAGTGATCTGCGGTTTTTCATTGTCCGTCACCGTCACCGTAAACGAGCACGTCGCCGGCGGGCTGCAGCTGCTGGTGGCCGTCACGGTTACGGTCGTGTTGCCTTTATTGAAGGTCGATCCGGTGCCCGTGCCACTGCCACTGCCGGTGGTAGCGCCCGTGAAGGCGTAGGTCACGGTGGGCGCGGGGTTGCCCGCTTCTGTCACCGTGTAATTCACGGGGGCCGCGCAGGTGCCAGTGACTGCGCTGGCCGTCAGCGGGCCGGTCGGGCAGGCCGAGAAGGAGGGCGGGATGCACACGCCCGTGCCGGTCACCGCAAAAGTGTACACCGCCTCGTCGCAGTCGTCGTTTTCGATGGTAATGGTGGCGTTTTGCACACCCGTAGCCGTCGGTGTGAAGGTGATCGTGAAGGTAGCCGGCGGAATTCCGTCCGGAATCGGGCTGGCGGGCGAAAGCGCGGTGACCGCAAACTGCGGGTCGCTGCTTGCGATGCTGGTCACGTTCAACGAAGTCGTGCCGTTGTTCTGGATCGTAAAGGTTTTGGCCGCCGAACTGCTACCGAAGTTGACGCTGCCCAGGTTAGTGCCTTGCGCCACCGAAGTGCTGGTGGTACCGTCGGCCAGCGGCGTGTTGTCGTGGCCGAGCACATCGGCTTCCGGGTAGGTAACCATGGCCGGGCAACTTGTTCCCGTCGTCACACCTCCGGGCGCCACCCAGTTGGAGTTAAGGCCGCCGAGGGTAAAGCCGGCGAGAGTACCGTCGTTGGCGCCGCCCAGGCCGGTAGCCGCGTCGGCCAGGGTGGTCACGGTGCTGTTGTTTTCGTTAGCAAATCCCTGGTTGAATTTGTAATACGCCACGAGGCCGCCTTCCGAACCTGCCAGTTCGCAGTTGCGCAGTTGACGGATTTCCTCGCACGAGCGGGCGACGTTCCAGATGCGCACCTCGTCCAGTGCTCCGTTTACATATTGGGTGGTATTGGTCAGGCCCAACGAAAGTGCATTGGTCGTGACTTGTGGATGCAAACCAGCAGCAGCCACTGTATTTTCCAAAACACCATTGACATACATCTTCAAGGTGGTGCCGTCGAAGGTAGCAGCCAGGTGATACCAGGTATTTTGCGCCAGATCAGTGGTAGAAAGGACTGTTACAAACGACGCTCCGCTCCAAAACCCTGCCGCAATTTTTCTGGAATTAAACATCGGCACCATGAAGTAATCCGGACTTCCGGCAGCCCCCTTTGCGATGAGCGCTGGAGGAAGCGCCGGGAAATCGGCCGCCGTGGACGGGTTGAACCAGGTTTCCAGCGTGAACTGGTCGAGTTGCAGGGCCGCATGGTTCGGAATGGAGACGTTGTCGTTCGCCCCGTCGAAATGCAGCGCCGAAGCCGGCGTTGCCCCCTTGCCCGTCACGGCAAAATCATACACCGCCTCGTCGCAGTCGTTGGTATTGACGGTGATCGTCGCGTTTTGCGCACCGAGAGCCGTCGGGTTAAAGGTCACCGTGAAGGTCGCCGAGTCATTGGCTGCCACCGAAGTTGGCGTGCCGCTCACCACGAATTTCACATTGTCAGACGTAATGCTACTGATGTTCAGCGCGGCATTCCCGGTGTTGTAAATCTTGAACGTGCGGGCGAGGTTGCCG
>JAEUUV010000157.1 GCA_016787285.1 Saprospiraceae bacterium
CGCGGCCTTTCAACTGGCGCAGGAGGTGCTGCGGCAAGGCGAAAAAGCCGGTGATACGGCCTACCCGGAGGCGCGATACGATGGGGCAACGGCACATTTCAGGATGGGCAGGGTGCTAAAAATGGCTGGCCATTCCGAGCAAGCCCTGCCTTTTTTGCAAGCGGCCGAGCGGCGTTTTGAAGTGCTGGCCAACGAGGGCAATGCCGATGCGGCCCGCATGGCTTCGGTTTGTTTGACGGAGATAGGCGATTGTTTTTCGGCTTTGGGGCAGTACAATGAAGCCGCCAAGAAGTATGAGGCAGGTATTGAACTGGCGGATAAATTGGGCGATATGCGAGGCATTGCGGTGAAAAAAAACCAATTGGCTACGGTCCGCATGCAGCAAAAAAACTACTCCGAGGCACTCCGGTTGTATGGCGAAGCCAAAACCATTTTTGAGGAGTATCGGGAGCCGGGCCAGGTCGCAGTAACCTGGCACCAAATCGGCATGGTACATCAGAAAGCCCAAAACTACCCGGCAGCGGAAAAAGCCTATTTGGAATCGTTGACCATCAAGATTCGGGAAAAAAACAAGAGTGGGGAGGCTTCGACGCTTATTCAGTTAGGCAACCTGTACAAACTCCTTGAGCGCCTGGAAGATGCCGTTCGGGTACATGAGCGGGCCACCGAGATTTATGTTGAGTTGAAGGACTTGCGCTACGAAGGCATTACCCGAAGCAACCTCGCCGATACCTTGTTCCAACTCCACCGCACCGCCGAAGCCAGAACCCAACTCCTGCGGGCCATTAAATGTAAATCGCAGTTTGGCCATGTAGCCGAGCCGTGGAAAACCTGGGCCATCCTCTGCGACCTCGAAACCGCCGAGGGCAACCTGCCCGCCGCTGCCGCCGCCCGCCAACAGGCCCTGCAGGCCTACGCCGCCTACCGGTTGGCCGGGGGCGAGAGCCAGAGTAATCAGTTCCGGCTCATCGTGGCGGCGGCGCAGGCCTTGCAGGTGGGGCAGCAGGCGCAAATGGTGGACTACCTGCAATCTACGCTCGAACCGGGTGATCCTACGGAGTACGTCGCGCTCGTCCGCCGGCTCACCGCGCTGCTGCGCGGCAGCCGGGATCCGGCGGTGGCGGATGACCCGGAGTTGGATTATATGAATGTGGTGGAGTTGCGGCTGGTGTTTTTTGGGGGTGGGGGGGCAGGGCAGACGCATGAAAATTGAGGCGTCAATATCTGCGAAGTCAAAATAAAATGATTACATGATTGCAGATTACATGATTGTTGATTTTTGAAGTGCGTAGAGTTGACCGCGTTGCCCTTGGCCAAACTGATGCGGTGTACGCTACGAGTCCTTCAAAAATCAACAATCATGTAATCTGCAATCATGTAATCCAATTGGTTATCAATGACTTGAGCCTTTCATTTGGGCCATTCAACTTTCATGCGTTTGCCCTGGGGGAGGGGGGTGATTCCGCCCGAAGCGCCGGCCCGACCCCCAAGGGCGGGGCCGACGCGCCGGGCGTTGGCTGTGCAATAGTGCACAACCAACGCCCGGCGGTAATGAAAAAAATGGGTTGCTCCTGTACTAACGGCCAAATATGGCTAATTTTGGCCGTTTAAACCGCCGAACCTGGCCATATTCGGATGCTTGTCAAACACAAATTCACATGATAGACCGATTATTGACCGAACGAGTCAAGGCTCGACTTGGCAGTAAAAAGGCCATTCTGGTTTTAGGCCCCCGGCAGACCGGGAAGACGACGCTTGTAAAAAACATCATCGCCGGATACGAAGGCAAAGCGGTTTACCTGAACGCCGACGAGCCTTTTGACCGCCGGCGCCTGACCGATGCATCCTCCGCGCAGTTGCGGCAACTGGTCGGAACAAACGAACTGGTGGTCATAGACGAAGCCCAGCGGGTGCCCAATATCGGACTGACGCTCAAGTTGCTCGTGGACCAACTGCCTGAAAAACAGGTAATCGCCACCGGCTCCTCGTCGCTTGATCTTGCCAACACCATCAACGAACCGCTGACCGGCAGACTGTTCACGTTCCACCTCATGCCCATCAGTTGGCAGGAGTGGGCGGCGCACGTCGGGCGGATAGAAGCCAACCGGGGGCTTGAACAGCGCCTGCTCTACGGCTCCTACCCCGATGTGCTGAACAATCCCGGTGACGAGCCGGCCATGCTCAGGTCATTGGCCGGAGGCTACCTGTACAAAGACTTGCTCTCCTACGGCAATATCCGTCGCCCGGAAATACTCGAAAAACTGCTCCAGGCTGTTGCGTTGCAATTGGGCAACGAGGTGTCGTTCAACGAACTTGCAAACCTGCTCAAGGTGAACAAGGAGACCGTCGCCAGTTACCTCGACCTGCTCGAAAAATCGTTCATTATCTTCCGTTTGCCGTCGTTCAGTCGCAACCTGCGTAGGGAAATCGCCACGTCCCGTAAGGTTTATTTTTACGACACCGGAATTCGCAACATGCTCATCAACAACTTCAATCCCCTCGACCTCCGCCAGGACCGGGGGGCGCTTTGGGAAAACTTCCTCGTCAGCGAGCGCCGAAAACGCAACGAATACGCCGCCTACTTGCACAACGCCTACTTTTGGCGCACCAGCGAAGGACAGGAAATTGACTACGTGGAGGATGCCGGGGGCAAATTGTCCGCCTTCGAGTTCAAATGGAGTGCAGCCAGAAGTGCCCGGATGCCGCGTGCCTTTGCCGAGGCTTATCCCGGTACGGATTGGTCGGTCGTACACCCGGAGAATTTCGAGGTATTTGTGGCAGGCTCCGACACAGACTTGTTCTGACGCCCCTCCTCACGCCGGCTGCTCCCGTGCTCCCACCACCTGCTCATACACCTCGTCCAGCGGCTTGTCCCGCATTTCCACCATCAGCGCCGAGGTGCGCGCTTCGGCACCCCGCAGCAACTGGATGCACAGCCGGACATCGTCGTCGGTCATTTCACTGAGCACGATGCTGTTCACTTTTTGGGCCACGGTATAGCAGCGTTCGAGCACTTCGCGGCCTTTGGGCGTGGCCTGGATGAGGCGCGCGCGTTTGTCGGTGGGGTCGGTGCGCTCGCTGATGAGGTCGTTGGCCAGCAGGCGGGTCAGGGTATCCATGCCGGTGGACAGGCCAAGCAGTTGCTGGTTGATCACGTCGGTTTTGCGGCATTCGCCGCAGTTGGAGATGATGTTCAGAATGAAAAAATCTTCTTTCTGGCGGATTTCCGAGATGCGCTCGAAGGACTTTTCCATGTAAGTATGCGCAGCGCGGCTGAGGAAAGCCATGAGTTTCATCAGGTGCGAGCGGGGGTTGGGCGGCACGGCTCCGCCGCCGAAACTGGGGTTGGCGACCTCGCGTTTCGAACGCTGCGCGGTCAGGTAGTACCGGCAAAATTCTTCGATACTTGCGTCGGGATGGCTTTCCTCGTACGCGGCCCACGCGTTTACTAATTCCACCGTTTTATTCATGGGACAAAAGTATCGGATTCGGAATAAAAAACATTTTTTTACTCCGGTTTTGTTTGTTTTTTATTTCGGGTTCGGTGTATGTTTGTGCCCGTTATTTCAGATTCGAACTATTTTTTATCCAACTATCTCCTTCTGCAATGCCTGCCTTTTCGTTCTTTTCCAATGAAAAACAGGTGCTTGTGTTCAGCACCGACCTGAATTCCCCCCAACAGGCTGAAGCCGTCCGCTACCAATTGACGCACTCGGGGCTTGCCGAGCGGGTGGCCTTCGATCTGGACGACTGCGACCGGGTGCTCCGGGTGGAAACAGAAGCCGCATCTGCCGGGGAAATTGCCCAAAGCGTCCGGGAACTGGGCGTTGCAATTTCAGAACTGGAAGATTGACAACCGCTTTGCGTACCCGACCAACCAACTCATTTTCTAAACCTGCTTGCATGTCCCGGGAAAGGCTGTTTTCCGCTTATCAGATTTTTATCGTTGCCGTTCTGGCTATCCTCCAGTTCACGATTATTCTCGATTTTATGGTGCTGTCGCCGCTGGGCGCGCAACTGATGCCGGCGCTGAACATCACCACCACACAATTCGGGTTGGTGGTGTCGGCCTACGCGCTCAGTGCGGGGGCTTCGGGCTTGCTGGCGGCAGGCTTCGCCGACCGGTTCGACCGCAAGCGCCTGCTGTTGTTTTTTTATGCGGGATTTATCCTCGGCACCTTTTTTTGCGGCATTGCACCCACCTACGGCCTGCTGTTGGCAGCCCGCACGGTCACCGGCATTTTCGGCGGCGTGATCGGCTCGGTAATTTTTGCCATCACCACCGATCTTTTCGAGATCAATGTCCGAGGCCGGGTGATGGGCTATGTGCAAATGGCCTTTGCGGCCAGCCAGGTGCTGGGCCTGCCGGCCGGGTTGTACGTCTCGAATGTATGGGACTGGCATGCGCCGTTTCGGCTCATTGTGGTGCTCAGCATACCGCTTTGGCTGCTGATTTATTGGAAAATGCGCCCTGTGGACGCCCACCTGATTCACCACAAAGGGCACACCGCGGCTCGGCACCTGTGGAATACCGTCTCCAATCCGCGCCATGTACGCGGATTCGCCGCCACGGCGCTGCTGGCTACGGGCGGTTTCATGCTCATGCCCTTTGGCAGCGCGTTCACGGTGAACAACTTAGGTATCAGCCTGGATGACCTGCCGGTGATCTATCTGGTTACCGGACTGTGTACGCTCGTGGTCGGGCCGGCTATCGGCAAACTGACGGACAGCACCGGCGCCTACCGGGTATTTATCTGGGGAACGGCGCTCGCTTTGGTGCTGGTGCTGGTGTATTGCCACCTCGGAATCACACCCTTGTGGGCCATGTTGTTGCTGAATCCCATCCTGTTTGCCGGCATTACGGCCCGCATGATCTCGTCGTCGGCGCTTCTGAGTACGGTGCCGGCCATGCCCGAGCGCGGGGCATTCATGGGAGTAAACGCGTCGCTATCCCAGATTTCGGGCGGTATCGCTTCTGCCCTTGCAGGCATGATTGTGTATCAAACACCGAGCGGGCACATCGAGCGGTATCCCATGCTGGGTTGGGTGGTGGCAACTACCATGATCATATCGGTGTGGCTCATGCTGTACATCCACCGGATGCCGAAGGCGGAGCAGCACACCACAGGTTGAGGTTCATCCGACGAATTTGTCGTCGGATGAATGCACAGCCGCAAGATGACAAACCATTTCCTGTCGGCTACGCACTCGTCCGACGACGAATTCGTCGGACGAGGTTAGGTAATTCGTACTTTAATCCACGGCTTCCACCCGGTATCCGTCGGTGCGCAACAAGGCAATGACGCCCTGTGCGCCGCCGAGGTGGCCGGCGCCTACGGCAAAAAGGGTGGGTTTTTCGCGCATCATGCGGGCCATAACCGGAATCCAGTTGCGGTTGCGGCGGTGCAGCAGCAGTTCCTGAAATTCGTTGATGCCGTTGCCTTCTTCGAGCATCATGGCCTCCATGGCGCTGATATCTTTTTGGCGGTACATTTCGATCATTTGTTCGAAACTGCCGTCGGCTTCCTCCGAACTGCGCAGCGTTTCCACCAGCATACGCGCCTGCGCTTCGTAGGGAATGCTGTCGAAAATGGCCATCTGGTAGGCGGCGGTTTCCAGTCCGGCGGACTCAAGTTTGCGGCGTTTGACCTGGCGGTACAGTTCCATTTCCACGGAGGTCATGCTGGAATTACTGCCGAGCGAGGCATTTTCGTCGCTGCCGAACAGGGTGCTGAGGAACATGGGCTTCATGCGTTCCAACATGGTGGAGGGCAGCCCCTGGGCTTTCAGCCGTTCTTTCACGAAAGTGTAATCCTCGGCAGGGAGCAGGTCGCGCAGGGTTTTGCCGCCCGACATGAACGCTTTGGTCAGCAGGCTGAACTGCGAGGCGATGTTGGTCATTTCCTTCATGTCAATTTCGAAGGCGACCCGACCGGTACTCGCCAGCGCGTCGTAGGTACCCACCGATAATTTGAACTGATCTTTCGGAATCAGGTGGATGGTGCCCAGCAAATACGAGGGCTTTTTCAGGCCGTTTCCGCTGATTTTCCACAGCAGGGCCTTATCGGTGGGAACAATCTGCTCGGGAGCGTAGGTGACTTTCTTCGACGATTGGCAACCCGCCAGCGCGATACCCAGCAAGAGCCAAAATCCTAGTTTTTGCATAAAAAATTCATTTTCTGTACGTGCGGCAAAATCCTGCCGGCACAAAGGTAGTCCAATCGGCGGCCACGTAACCAAACGGGCCGCCCGGGAAACCCCGTGCAGCCGGTAAAGTTCAGAATGGCATGCCTGCCGTTTTGTCGGACACCCCGGCGAAATCCTGCCAAAACCCGAATAAATATTCAAGTGGCAAGCCGTTTGCCTGAGCCTGCCGGGTGCTAAAAAGGAAAATTTGCTGCCAGTGTGACACAAAATCCGTTTTGGCGTATACCGTTTCCGGAAAAATGCCAAAGTTTGCACGAAAATTAGGCTTAGGAGGTTTAACGGGTTGAGCGGGTTTAACGGGTTGGGCGGGTTCGGCCCCAGCCCTTCCGATTATAGAACCCGTTAAACCCGCTCAACCCGTTAAACCCGCTCAACCCGTTAAACCCGCTCAACCCGTTAAACCCGCTCAACCCGCTCAACCCGCTCAACCCGTTAAACCCGCTCAACCCGCTCAACCCGTTAAACCCGCCCAACCCGTTAAACCCGCTCAACCCGCTCAACCCGTTAAACCCGCTCAACCCGTTAAACCCGTTAAACCCGCTCAACCCGTTAAACCCGCTCAACCCGTTAACCTAAGTTAATCAAATCCCCTCCCGCAGCGCTTGAATATGTTTGAAAATTGGTTGATGTCTGCCCAATCCGACGATGAGCCGGATTTTGTGCCGCTTTTTTCGCTGGAAGAAGACGAAGAAGCCAAGCAGGGCGAAGTATTTCCCGACTCTCTGCCCATACTGCCCCTCAAAAACACGGTGTTGTTTCCCGGCATTGTCACCCCGATCACTATAGGTCGCGACAAGAGTATCCGCGCCGTGCAAAAGGCGTATGAGGACAACCGGTTCATCGGTGTCCTGTCGCAGCGCGATGTCAAAATCGAAAGTCCTTCCTCGCGCGACCTGTATTCGATCGGCACCATTGCCCGCGTCTTGAAACTCCTGAAAATGCCCGATGGCTCCACCACCGCCATTTTGCAGGGTCGAAAAAGGTTCATTCTGGAAGAAATGGTGAGCGAAGACCCCTACATGGTGGGCCGTATCGCTACGCTGGAATACATCCAGCCCAAGCACAAACTGGAGTTTCGCGCGCTCATCAGCAGCATCCGCGATTCGGCCAAACAGATCATCGAACTGTCGCCGCAGATACCCTCCGAGGCTGTCGTGATGCTCAAAAACATCACCAACGACAACTTTCTGCTCAACTTCATCTCCTCCAACCTCAACATCAAAATCGAGGAGAAGCAGGCGATTCTCGAAATAAGCCACCTCAAGGAAAAAGCAAACCGCATCCTCACCTACATGGACGCGGAGTTGCAATTGCTGGAGCTCAAAGACCAGATCGAAGCCAAGGTGCGCAACGACATCGAGAAGCAGCAGCGCGACTACTTCCTCAGCCAGCAACTCAAAACCATTCAGGAAGAACTCGGTCAAAACCCGCAGGAGGACGAGATCAACGCGCTCGTGGAGCGTGCTTCCAAAAAGAAATGGCCCAAAAACGTGCTGGAAACGTTCCAGCGGGAAGTCAACAAACTGCGTCGGGTCAACCCCCAGATTGCCGAATACGCCATCGGCCTGACTTACCTCGAAACCCTGCTCGACCTGCCCTGGCAGGATTTTACCAAGGACAATTTCGACCTGCGCCGCGTGAAGGACGTGCTGGACAAAGACCACTACGGCCTCACGAAAGTGAAGGAACGCATCCTCGAACACCTCGCCGTGCTTAAACTGAAGGGCGACATGAAGGCGCCCATTCTCTGCCTCGTCGGCCCGCCCGGCGTAGGCAAAACCTCCCTTGGCCAAAGCATCGGCAAGGCGCTCAAACGCAAGTACGTGCGCATGAGCCTCGGCGGCTTGCACGACGAAGCCGAGATTCGCGGCCACCGCAAAACCTACATCGGCGCCATGCCGGGCCGCATCATCCAGTCGCTGAAGAAATGCAAGACCGGAAACCCGGTTTTTATTCTCGACGAGATAGACAAAGTCGGCAAGGATTTCCGTGGCGACCCCTCTTCGGCCCTGCTCGAAGTGCTTGATCCGGAGCAGAATACCACATTCTACGACAACTACCTCGAACTGGAGTACGACTTGTCCAAGGTGCTGTTTATCGCCACAGCCAACTCGCTTTCCACCATACAACCGGCCTTGCTCGACCGTATGGAGGTGATCGAAATCGCCGGCTACTCTTTGGAGGAAAAAATAGAAATTGCCAAACGCCACCTCATCCCCGAACAGCGCAAGGAACACGGCCTGAAACCGCCACAGGTAAAAATCACCGAAAAAGCGCTCATCAACATCATCCGGCACTACACCGCCGAAAGCGGGGTGCGCAACCTGAACCGCGAAATCGGCTCCGTCATGCGTTCGGTAGCCAAAAAAGTGGCGATGGAAGAGGCCTACGAAGTGACCGTCAAGCCCGAACACCTGCACGGCATTCTCGGCCCTACCAAATTCGACGCCGAAGTGTATCAGGAGCAGCAGTCGCCCGGTGTGGCGATTGGCTTGGCCTGGACGAGTGTGGGCGGCGAAATTCTGTTCATTGAGTCCAGCCTGAACAAAGGCAACGGTCGCTTGCAACTCACGGGCAACCTTGGCGATGTGATGAAAGAAAGCGCCAGTACCGCCCTGAGTTACATCAAGGCGCACGCCGACGAACTGGCCATTGACCCGGAAATGTTCGACAAAAACGACATCCACGTGCACGTACCCGAAGGCGCCATTCCCAAGGACGGCCCCTCGGCAGGCGTGACCATGCTGACCGCCATCACGTCGGCCTATACCAAACGCCCGGTAAAACCCTTCCTCGCCATGACCGGCGAAATCACCCTGCGCGGCAAGGTGCTACCCGTGGGGGGCATCAAGGAAAAAATTCTTGCCGCCAAACGCGCCGGCCTCAAGGAGGTTTTGCTTTGCAAGGACAACGAAAAACACGTGGCCGAAATCGAAGCCGAATACATCAAGGGCCTGAATTTCAACTACGTGGACACGATGGGCGATGTGCTGGAGTTTGCGCTCGGCATTCAGAAGCCGGTTGTTAAAAAGGCTTCGAACGGTTTGATGAAAGGCAAAAAAGAGCGAAAAGCGGTCGTTGTCTGACAACGGAAGTGTTTTTTATGAAACAATCAGGACGCTTGTGGCGGCATACGACTGTTCTCGTTTGCTGCGCTTTGCAAATTGTTCAGGCACAGTCGGGCGCCGACTCCCTGACCCGCCGCCTCATCGGCCGCTGGGAAGTCGTGGCTTACTCCGAACAAGGCGTTCAGGTGGACAAAAAAGCGCCGGCTTTGCTGCAAGCGATGAAGGTCTACGAGCACAATCGCTGGAGCCGAGCGGGAACGTGGTATGGCTATGACCCCTACGAAGACCTGAGCCGTCGCGAGAACCGCGCCTTTGAGCACTGGCAACAACGCGACAGCAGCATCGAAGTACAACGGGTCGCCGACGCCATCGCCTTGCCGTACTACGCCGTTTTTTTTGCCGACAGCACGCTCGCGCTGTACAACAAGCACGCTCAAACCAACCTGGTGACCTTTCCCGAATCGAGGCAATACATCTTTTCACCTGCTACGAAAAGCATAAAAATCTCTATGCCGGGCCGTTTTTCACTCCAGTGGTACGCGCAGGTATTGCTCCTGACGGATGAGCGGATGACGCTTTTTCTGCCCGAGGAAGGCGAAATTGTGGAATTGGTCAAAACGCCGTTTTCACTGCCCTGATTTACGATTTCACAAAGCGGAGGCATTCTCTGCAGCAAACGCAGCAGCCCCAATAATACCGGCATTGTTCAGCAATTGTGCGGGCACTACCCGTGCCTGCGGGGTGAGCAAGGTTTTGTACGAATCAAAATACTTGCTTTCTCCGCCACCGAGGATAAACAGGTCGGGCGAGAACAAACGCTCCAGGTGCAGCAGGTAGGCGTTGAACCGTTTGGCCCAGTCCGTCCGGCTGATCTTGAGTCGTTCGCGGGCGCCGGAGGAACAGTGCGCCTCGGCGGGCTTGTTGTTTTTCCAGATCAGGTGGCCGAGTTCGGTGTTCGGCACCAGCATGCCTTTGTAAAAAAGAGCCGTACCAAGGCCGGTGCCGATGGTAATGAGAAACACCAGGCCCTGCTCGCCTTTGCCGGCTCCGAAACGCATTTCGGCGATACCGGCAGCGTCGGCGTCGTTGGTGGCGCATACCCGCACACCGCAGGCATGCCCAAATGTCTCCTCAATATTGGTCCCGATCCACTGCTTGTCAATGTTGGCTGCCGATTGCGCCACACCGTTTTTGACAATTGCCGGAAACCCGCATCCAACTACGTTTTTGTAGTTGAAAAACGCGACAACCTCGGCAAAAGCACTTGAAAGTGCTGCCGGCGTAGCCGGTTGCGGAGTAGGCACGCGAAAACGCTCGCCGTGCAATTTTCCGTGCTGGAGGTCTACCAGGGCGCCTTTTACGCCCGAAGCGCCTACGTCTATTCCTAAAATGGTTTGCATACTTTTGAGCGGGTTTAACGGGTTTAACGGGTTGAGCGGGTTTAACGGGTTGAGCGGGTTGAGCGGGTTTAACGGGTTGAGCGGGTTTAACGGGTTTAACGGGTTGAGCGGGTTGAGCGGGTTTAACGGGTTTAACGGGTTGAGCGGGTTGAGCGGGTTTAACGGGTTGAGCGGGTCTACAGAAACGGAGGTGGTTCTGTTGGAAAATTTGGGTTGGAAGTTGATATATTTTTCCCAGGTTTGGCGAATCGTTGGCCGCCTTTTGGAGTAGCGTTCAGGTATTCGATCAGTTTTTGGAGGGCTGCGCCTGTACGCCATGCCATTTTGTCGAGTGTCACCCGCTCATCTTCGGTAATGTAGCCTGAGTCGAGTGCCCGATAGCCTTGAGAGCGAACCTCACCGCATGAGCCTTTGGAGATGCCGAGGAAGTAGACAAACTCATTTTTATTGCCGCGCTCATATCCTTCCGCAATACAATCCATTGCTGATCCCGCTGCGGCCTTGATCTGCTTTTTCAATTCCCAATCCTGACTAAATCCTTCCTTATCGGTCAACCGCTTGACCAACCTGCACGTCTCGCGCGCCAATTGCCAAGCCTCGATTTCTTCAAATTTTGAAAATTTCATGTTGTCCTATTTTTCGTATTTTTTCATCAACCCGTTAAACCCGCTCAACCCGCTCAACCCGCTCAACCCGCTCAACCCGCTCAACCCGCTCAACCCGTTAAACCCGCTCAACCTATTTTCCCCGAACATAATCCAGCACCGGATCGCGGCCCTCTCGGAAGGCTTCGAAGGGCAGTTCGATGGGAATATCGGGCTGGAGCGTATCCGGATCGCCGGGCAGCACTTGCACCGGACGTGTGCTGTGAAATACTTGCAGGTGGCTGTTGGGGAGGAGCAGGAACGACGGGTCGCCGGAATGGTTGGGGCGTTGGGCCGGCGGCTCTCCGAGCAGTATGGCGTTGGTTTCGGCGCGGAAGGTGGCGGCTATTTCCACGGCGGCGGCGGCGGTGTAGCGGTTGGTGGCCACGTAGATTCGGTTGGGCAGGTTGATAAAAGGCGAAGCAGCCAGACGTTTGGCCAGCGCGATTCCGTCGGCGGGGTTGCCACCGTTGTTGAACCGGAGGTCGAAGAAAAAACGCGCATCGGGGCGGCGCTCCAGCAGCGCGAAGAGGGTATCCACGTATTGCTGAAACGGCGGCAACTGCGATGCGCTCGCGCTGTCGCCCATCGCAAGCGCCATTTCCCGGCTGTAGCAGCCGTTGTATTGCAGGTAAACAATACGGTCCGACTCCAGCCAGTTCAGGCTGAACACCTGTTTCATCGGATCCCAGCGCAGGTCGGGGTTTTTGGGCACAAACTGGGCCTGCTGCAAGGCTGATTTGTCCTTCCGAAAATCGAGCGGATAGGTTTTGACGAAATAGCGCTGCTTTTTTTCGTCTTCCAGCAGAAGCGCCATCGTGTCGTCTTTGGCTACACCCGCAAGTCGCATGGCCTCGGGGAAACGCAGCCAGGTGGGACCGTCCTTGCGAGCCGACTCGTTGTTTTCGTTGGCAAAAAGCCGGGCCATTCGGGACAGGGCTTCCGTGGTCTCGATTCCGTTGATCTCCAACACTTTTTTACCGAGCGTCGGTTCGAAACGTTTCACCGTGCCGCTTACGTACAGGCCGTCGGCATACCAGCCCAGCCCCACCGGGATCACTTTGCCGGACTGCTGGAGCAGGGGCGTCAGTTCGACGCGGGTTTGCGCGTCGCGCACCCGGGCGACGATGCTTTGCAATTCAAGGGCAATGTGCAGGTCGCTTTTCCCGCCAAGGTTCTCGGACAGGTTGGCCAGATCGGTTTCGAACGCCTGCCGGGGATAGTATTTGTGCAGGTTGGGGTGGCGCTTGGGCAGTTCGCGTTGCAGCACGGCGATGTCGGCGCGCCATTGTTCGACCCCGATTTGTGCCGACACGGAGCCATGGCCCAGGATAATCAGAAGCAGCGTAGCAAGTATCAGTCGCATGTGTTGCATTTGTTCCCACAGTTGGAGCCGCGGGCGGAAAATGGAGTGATTTCGGGACGAACCCGGGAGTAGAAATCGAATCAATCGGTTTAATCGAATCAATCAAAACCATCCCGTTTTTTTCCGCCGGCTGCTGCTGCTGCCACCGATACCGAGCACACCGAGTAGCCCGCGGGTGAGTTCGCGGGCGATGGTGCTCCCGATCTGGCGGGTAGTCGGGTTTGAAATGACTTTTTCGAAGGTGCTTTTTTCCTGCCGGGTAGTGGTTCGGGCAGCAGGTCGGGCCGGTTGGGCTTCTTCCTGTGCGGCTCGCCCGAGGGCTTCCTGAATTTTTTCGTTCAGAATTTCATACGCGCTTTCGCGATCCACTTCCTGGTTGTACTTCCGCACCAGAGCGGAACGGCTGATGATTTGGTCAATTTCGCCCGGTGTGAGCACGTCCATGCGGGTTTCCGGCGCACGTACGAGGGTGTGAGCCAGCGGCGTGGGAATACCTTTTTCATTGAGCACGCTCACAAACGCTTCGCCGGTACCGAGGTTGGTCAGCACATCTTCGGTCACGTACCACTTCGTGATCGGGTAGTTTTCGGCGGCGAGTTTGATCGCCTTGCGGTCTTTGGCGGTGAATGCGCGCAAGGCGTGTTGCACTTTCAGACCCAATTGCGCGAGAATGCTGTCGGGGATGTCCACCGGGTTTTGGGTAATGAAAAAAATGCCTACGCCCTTGGAGCGGATGAGTTTGATAATGGCTTCCAATTGCTGCATGAGTGCCGGCGTAGCCTCCTGAAAAACGAGGTGTGCCTCGTCCACGAAAATGCAGAGTTTGGGCTGCTCCATGTCGCCCTCTTCCGGGAAGGAGGCATAGATTTCGGCGAGCATCTGAAGCATGAACGTGCTGAACAACTTGGGTCGGTCCTGGATATCGGTCAGGCGCACGATGCTGATGACACCGCGTCCGTTTTCGTCCATGCGGCACAAGTCCTGCACATCGAACGAGAGTTCGCCGAAAAACAGTTCGGCGCCCTGTTGCTCCAGTTCGACTACCTTGCGCAGGATGGTGGCAGCGGTAGCGGCGCTGAACTGGCCGTATTCGGCTTCGATGTCGGCTTTCCCCTCGTTGCCAAGAAACTGAAGCACTTTTTTAAAATCCTTGAGGTCGAGCAGGGGCAGGCTGCGGTCGTCGCAGTATTTGAACACCACGGCCACCACGCCGCCCTGCGTATCGTTGAGGCCGAGGATGCGACTGAACAGCACCGGGCCGAACTCGCTCACTGTGGCGCGCAGGCGGGCGCCTTTTTCCTCGGAAAGGGAGAGGAATTCGACGCTGTTTTTCGTCGGGTGCCAGGTGATGCCGATTTTGGCGGCGCGGTCCACGATTTTGGGGTTGTCGGTGCCGGGCATGGCCACGCCGGAGAGGTCGCCCTTGATGTCCATGAGCAGGGTCGGCACCCCGTTGGCGGCCAACTGCTCGGCGATGACCTGCAGGGTTTTGGTTTTGCCGGTACCGGTAGCGCCGGCGATGAGGCCGTGGCGGTTCATGGTGCGCAGGGGCACTTTTACCTGGAGGCCCTGTACGGCTTCAGCGTCGAGCATGGCGCCGCCAAGTACAAATGCCGGGCCTGAAAAGCCGTAACCTTTTTCCAGTTCGGCAATGAATTCTTCTTTTTTGGACATGGTGCGTGTGAATTGAGGCGCAAAAGTAGTGCGTCGGGCAGGAAAGATGTAGGCTCAGGCTTCTTCGATGTTTTTGTAAATATCGGCCAGCCGCAGTTTTTTCCGTTCGATGGTGACGTAGCCGTCGCGCGAGTCGTCCACGTCCACATTGAGCCATTGGTTGGGCCGGTTGGTGCGGGAGTACAGCGAAACCGATTTGGTATGCTGGCTCACCACGAGAATATGCTGCACGCTCGGAATAGTTTTGTAACGCGGCAATTTTATCCCAAGGTCGAAGCGCGCGGTAGTCGTGGACAAGACTTCCACGATCAGGAACGGGTTGAGCAGCGTCTGGATTTTTCGTTTTTTCCCCTGGTGGACGTAGTGCTGCGGCTTGCCGTGCAACACCACCACATCGGGGTTGTGTACCGCCCGCGCGTCAGGAATGAAAGTGCTGACATTGCTGCCCAACACGTGGTATGGGCCGTCAATACCGAAAAGGCCGGACAACAGGTAAATAAGGCGCCCAACAAGGGCTTCGTGTGTAATGGAGGCATATCCCATGGTTATGATTTTTCCGTCGGAGTAATCTATGCGGTATTCGCAGTCGGGCAGCAGGTCGAAGTATTCGTCCAGCGTGGCGGGCACTTCGAGGACTTCGTCCAGAAGGGCGCGATCCTGCAAGGACTTGGGCAACAGAGGCGTTTTCTTTTTCGCGGCAGCGGGCGCTGCGGAGGTGGCTGTCATGTCTTTCCTTTTTTGGCAAAAATACGGGATGGGCGGCTTTTTCGGAGGGGGAATTTTTGCCGATACGTGTCTGGGTGGTCGCTGTAAAAAACCTTCGTCGCGCTACTGCGTTATTACGGCTCGTCCGCACGCGTCACAGACCTTCCAGGTTTGTCAAACCTGGAAGGTCTCGTCCCGTCCACCACAATTTTTCAACATAAATTACAGCAAACATGACCTGGATCGGTTACCTGCTCATCACACTCGCCGCTTATGCCGGCATGGAGTTTATGGCCTGGTTTACGCACAAATACCTGATGCACGGCTGGCTGTGGAGCTGGCACGAAGATCACCACAAGCCCAAGCACGAGAAGGAAGGTTTTTTTGAAAAAAACGACCGCTTTTTCCTGGTGTTCGCCATCCCCAGCATGCTTTGCTACATGATCGGCGGGCTGACTACGCACTTCTGGGTACTGTTCATCGGAGTCGGTATTTCGCTGTACGGCCTGACATATTTCCTGATTCACGACGTGTACATCCACCAGCGTTTCAGGTGGTTCCGTCAACTTGACAGCACCTACTCGCGTGGTATCCTGCGCGCACACGGCGCCCACCACGCCAAAACCACCAAGGAAGACGGCGAGTCGTTTGGCCTGCTTATCGTATCGCCGAAATATTTCAAAAAACGGCGCACGCAACAGGAGGACAAGTCCGCCGGGCAAGCCTGAGAGGCTTTTGAATTTCAGTCAAACGGCTCCCAGTCCTCCCCCAATCCTTCGCTCGGGTGCCAAAAATGTTTGTCAAAATCAAGCACGCGGTTATCCTCCACCTGCACGTCTTCGGCCTCCAGCATTTCCTGCATGAGGGTTGGGGTGGGAAAGTGGTTTCGCCCGCTGAGTTCGCCTTTGCGGTTTACCACCCGGTGCGCCGGCACGCCGGTTTCCGAAGAAAAACTCTGATTCAGTGCCCAGCCGACCATCCGCGCAGCGCCCAGCGCCAGAAAATCGGCGATAGCGCCATAGGTCGTCACCCGGCCCGGCGGGATTTGCCGCGTCACGGCATACACGAGATCGAAGTAGGTAGGTATACGGGCCGTCATGTGCGTCCGATTTTGGGCTGCAAGTTAAAAGCAAAGGCAGGACAAACCCGGCACAGGAAAAACAAAAAGCAATAGATTTGCAGCCGCTCCCACAAAAGCCGTCGCCCCGCAAAGCCGCACCAACCATCCGTTTCACGTTCAACCCACAACTGTTCCGTTTCGCCCCCTTGAAAAAGCCGCGAAATGCCCAAGCCCCTCCGAAAAAATCCGGCTTTTTCAAGGGGGCGAAACGGAACAGTTTACATTCCACATGCTCGAAGAAAAAATCAACAAAGACCTCGTTGTGGCCATGAAAGCCAAAGACGAGGTGGCCCTGCGGGGCATCCGCGCCATCAAGAGTGCCATTTTGTTAGCCAAAACCGACGGCTCCGGTCAGGCAATTGACGAGGCCCGCGAGGTGCAGATGCTGCAAAAACTGCTGAAAAGCCGGCAGGACTCACTCGACATTTTCACCAAAAACAACCGCCCCGAACTGGCGCAAAAAGAACTCGAAGAAATCGAGGTCATCAAACGCTACCTGCCTGCCATGCTCGAAGGCGCCGACTTGGAGGCTGCCCTTCGGGAAATCATCGCCGAGGTGGGCGCCGAATCGCCCAAAGACATGGGCAAAGTGATGGGCGCCGCCAGCAAAAAACTGGCGGGCAAGGCCGAAGGGCGCCTCATTTCGGAAGCCGTCAAAAAACTGCTCGGAGCATGATCCTGCGCGCCGAACACCTGCTGAAAATCTACGGGAAACGCACCGTGGTGCGCGACGTGTCGTTCGACGTGAAGCAGGGCGAAATCGTGGGCCTGCTCGGCCCCAACGGCGCCGGCAAAACCACCTCGTTCTACATGGTCGTCGGGTTTATCAAACCCACCGAGGGCAAGGTGTACCTCGACGATACCGAGATCACCGACCTGCCCATGTACCGCCGGGCCAAGGAGGGCATCGGTTACCTGCCGCAGGAGCCGAGCGTGTTCCGCAAACTGAGCGTGGAGGACAACATCCGCGCCGTGCTCGAAATGGGCCGCCTGAAACCGAAAGAGCAGCACGACAAACTGGAAGAACTCATCGCCGAGTTCAACCTGCAAAAAGTGCGCAACAGCAACGGCGATACCCTCTCCGGCGGCGAGCGGCGCCGCACCGAGATCGCCCGCGCCCTCGCCAGCGACCCCAAGTTCATCCTGCTCGACGAACCCTTCGCCGGTATTGACCCCATCGCTGTGGAGGACATCCAGTACATCGTGGCCAAACTCAAAACCAAAAATATCGGCATCCTCATCACCGACCACAACGTGCAGGAAACGCTCAGCATCACCGACCGGGCTTACCTCATGTTCGAGGGCGCCATCCTGCGCGCCAGCACCGCCGAAGAACTCGCCGCCGACGAAATGGTGCGCAAGGTGTACCTCGGAAAGCATTTTGAGTTGCGGCGTAAGGTGATAGAGGTGTAGGTGGCGGGCGCCACCTGAAACCAAAGCGGGCCACAAGCCATAAAAACGACTTGCAGCCCGCTGTCGGGGTCACTTCAAAACAACCGGCTACGGCCAGTGCCGTGCGGTGAATGTGCCGTTTTGGAAACGAATCGTTCGTGGAAACTTGGTTCTCGTATCGTCCGGGTCTTTCAGCAAAGTCACATCGAAACGCCCGCTGATCGTGCCCGCAACAGTATCAATAGCGTCCACCCATACCCTGTTTGATTCCACGTTTGGATCCGGGCGGTACTCGGTTATGACCACATCGTCATGTTTTAGCACATATAAACACCTCAAACTATCATACCACGCAGGAGATAAAACCTCCGAGAGATGAATTTTGTAGGAGCCTACTGCTACAGGAACATTACTGAAACCAAATGACTCTGCTACAACACTTAAAATACTATCCGGGTAAAATGCCGTAAAACTTATTGCGCAATGATGCGGATCGGATGTGCTAAAAAAGTGACCAGAGGCCGAGGCTTCCCAAATTTCACCGTTTCGTATGGCATGTACCTGCCCGTAGTTTTGGGGGCCTTTCCAGGTTTGAAAAAATGGCCAAACCTCTTCTTTTTCACAGCAGATGATGGACAGTGCAACAACTGCTAACAAAGCAATTTTTTTCATGGTTTACTTTTTTGAAGTGTGACGGGTGCGGTGAAATTCTGTCTGGCACCAACAAAATGAACATTGTAAAGCCCATTTGGCAAGTCTTTCAAATCAAGTAAAATTCTATTCACTCCCTTAGAAATCAGGCGCCGGCCCAAATCATATCGTATTTTTCCATCCATCGAACTAATGAAGATCAACGCATCGTCCGGTTCTCCTTCTGTATGGAACTCAACAGTGAATTCACCTGAGGTCGGATTAGGAAAGACTTTGATAGCCCGCACGCCTGACAAAAGGTCATCGGTTTTTACTACACGTTCTTCCTGACACTCTTCGCAGAGTCCTGTAAAAATTAATTTTGAAGCAGTAAAATATAGGCCATCATCGCTTCGTACCCGGATATGAAGGGTAAAATAATTGCAGGCAGGTACATCGGTTAGCGTAATCTGATTGCCGGTACCCAACAATTCATCCGGAGCCTGATAGGTGAATACTCCGGTTTCGTTCCACCACCAGGAGACGGTGTAGGGCGGTTGTCCAGGAAAACCTTGAGCAGGCTGAAGAATATTGGCGTAGTAAATGGTTTCGGAGAAAGCCCCGTTTATCCCGCCACATAGTTTAGGCGGCCCACTAATCATTGCCTTTACTTCCGGACTGGCTACATAAGCAGAAACCGGACACCCTGTATTGCGAATGATCTGGGCATTGTAGGCAGGTTCATCGCCATACACTCCTGTAGGTTCTCCAAGAAAATCCACGTTCGGGTTGGAAAAATGCAAGATCCGAACAAGTCCATTACTGTTGATAATAGCATGTATCGTTTTCCGCTCTAACTCTCCTGCATCAAAACGATAGCCGTGGTTGCAATAATTACGTTCATTGCAGGTCGGAGGAAAGCATGTATTACAGGGCACATTGTCACACCAATTGTGATCTGCTCCAAGCAAATGCGTGAGTTCATGGGCCAATGTCCAACGTGGAGCAAGCATGGCACGAAAAGAGACAACTGCATGACGATGCGAAGTGCCCGGGTCTTCAAATTGGCGTATGTCTGATATGCCATAAGCATTAGAGTAGGTTCTACCGCTGATAAATAGCCCCAAATCAGCGCGGTAGTCAGTATTTAACATCTCGTCTACGTTTTGATCTGATCTGAAATTAGCAAGTAGAGTTTCAATGGAGGAAGTCAAGGCGTATTCAGGGTTGTACACCACCCATCGAAACCGCACCCGCTTATTGGGAATGTCGCTATTCTCAAAAGCAAAGTTCACAGAGTTTTCCAAAACCTTCACGAACCCGTCCATAGTCAAAGACTTCATGGTAGGTTCCGTGTACCGGGCACCATCGCCACGGCCTCATCGGTAAAAAACAGCAGCACATCAATCACCGCCGGGCAGGTATTGTACGCCTCGCTGCAGTAGTCGGGTGGTTCGGCGGCGCTTTCGCCTTCTTCCATGACGCAGTCCACGGTATCAAGCGCCGCAGGGTTGTGTCGAAGCAAAAGGCTGTAGTGCTCCCGCAGCGGCAGGATTGTCCAGGCGCCACTGTCGGTCTGGATAAAACCCGAGTACAGGTTTTCCAGGTTTGTGATCGAAAAAAAGCCGGATTCGTTGGCCGGGCCTGACCAGGTATAATGCACGGAATCCGTGGATTCTACCACTCGTGGCTCCACGGTCAGGTTCGTATAAGTTCCCGGAATCTGAAAGGAAAGCAAGTGGCTGCTAATGTGGTCGCGGATGTCCTCGAAGTGAACAATAGTGGTCGTACTGTTGTAAACGGAAGTGGACTGGTACTGGTAGAGCGAATCCTCGGGTGCTGTAAGGGTAATTTCGTTCGGCACGGAAGCCCGGATAAATACAGGGGTTTGGGTGAAGGATACGTGAATTTGGGTGAGAAATGAGCAACACAAAAGTATTGCCCGGACGGTTTTGGACAACTGTCTCATTGGTGAAAAGTTTTGAAGGTGAATGATACTTGTTTTGAAATTCCTTCTCCATGCACTCATGCGGTGAAAAAGGGAACGGGATTAAAATTGGCCAATCAGAAACATTTATTGTAATAGTGACAAAATTACGAAAACAAAGGTTTGAATGGGGGGGGGTATTTCCAAATTTTTATATGACAAATTTTGACAAACATATACTTCTCCAGCCAAAAGCGGTTTTCGGACACATGCACACTTATGCCACCCCGCACAAATGCCCAAGCGCCAAAACTGCCATATCTGCTCCTTCCCAGCACCCGATTCTGCCATTTTGGCAAAACGCTCGCCCGTTTTCCCGCTTGGAATGAAATGTGCAGCCGGGCACCTTTCCCCTGTGTCAAAAGCCTACCTTTGCGGTTTCAAAAAGGTTTAACGGGTTGAGCGGGTTTAACAGGTTACGGGTTAAAAACCCGCTCAACCCGCTCAACCCGCTCAACCCGCTCAACCCGCTCAACCCGCTCAACCCGCTCAACCTTCAAACCTTTTTTAGAAGATGTTAAGCCTACTCAAAAAAATACTCGGAACCAAGCAAGACCGCGACATGGGCAAGTACCAGGGCACGGTGGATCAGATCAATGCCAATTTTGCTGCGTACCAGAACCTGTCGAACGACGACCTGCGCCGCAAAACGCTGGAGTTCCGCGACCGCATAGCCGAATACCTGAAGGACATTGACGCGGAAATTGCCGCCGTCAACCAGCAGGCCCTCGACGCCGAAGATTTCAACGACAAGGAATCGTTGTTTAAAGAGGTGGACGAACTGCGCAAGCAGCGCGACAAAGCCCTCGAAGAAATCCTGCTCGACATCTTGCCCGAAGGCTTTGCCGTGGTGAAAGAGGCCAGTCGGCGTTTTTCCCAAAACGAGGAAATCACGGTGACCGCCACCGACCACGACCGCAGCCTCGCCGCACAACCAGGCAAAACCTACGTGCGCATCGAAGGCGACCGGGCCATCTGGAAAAACCGCTGGACGGCTGCCGGCGGCGACATCACCTGGAATATGGTGCACTACGACGTACAGCTCATCGGCGGTATGGTGCTGCACGACGGAAAGATCGCCGAGATGGCCACCGGCGAGGGCAAAACCCTCGTGGCTACCCTGCCCGCCTACCTCAACGGCGTGGCCGGCGAAGGCGTACACATCGTGACCGTGAACGACTACCTCGCCCGGCGCGACTCGGAGTGGGTCGGCCCCATCTACGAGTTCCTGATGCTCACGGTGGACTGCATTGACAAGTACCGCCCCCACTCGCCCGAACGCATCCGCGCATATCGTTGCGACATTACCTTCGGCACCAACGCCGAGTTCGGCTTCGATTACCTGCGCGACAACATGGTCGTCAGCCCCGACGAACTCGTGCAGCGCAAACACCACTACGCCATCGTGGACGAGGTGGACTCCGTGCTCATTGACGACGCGCGCACGCCGCTTATCATTTCCGGCCCCGTCACCCGCGGCGCCGAAGACCAGGAGTACGTGGACCTCAACCCCACCGTGCGCCGCCTGTTCGAGGAGCAAACGAAACTCGCCACCCGCTTTTTGGCGGATGCCCGCAAACTGTTTTCCGAAGGGAAATCCGGCCTTGAAGAAGGCCAGGCGGGCATGTCCCTGCTGCGCACGCACCGTGCCCTGCCCAAGTATCGCCCGCTCATCAAATTCCTCAGCGAGGAGGGCGTGAAAGTGACCCTGCAAAAAGCCGACGATTTCTACATGCAGGAAAACAACAAGCGCATGCCCGAGGTGGACCGCGAGTTGTTGTTCACCATTGACGAAAAAAACCGCAACGTGGAACTCACCGAAAAAGGCGTGGAGTTCCTCAGCAAATTCAGCAACGACCCCAACTTTTTTATCCTGCCCGACATCGGCATCGAGTTGGTCAACATTGACCACAACCCCGAACTCAGCCCCGCCGAAAAAACTGAAGCCAAAGAGCGCCTGTCGCAAGATTACGGGGTGAAAAGCCGCCGCGTGCATGCCATCCAGCAACTGCTCAAGGCGTATACCCTGTTTGAAAAAGACAATGAGTACATCGTGACCCCCGAAGGAGACGTCAAGATCGTGGACGAGCAGACGGGCCGCGTCATGGAAGGCCGCCGCTACTCCGACGGCCTGCACCAGGCCCTCGAAGCCAAGGAAAACGTGAAGGTGGGCGAAATCACCCAGACCTACGCCACCGTCACCCTGCAGAACTACTTCCGCATGTACCACAAACTGTCGGGCATGACCGGTACCGCCGAAACGGAAGCCAAGGAATTGTGGGACATCTACAAACTTGATGTGGTGGTGATCCCCACCAACCGAAAGATCGTGCGCGATGACCAGGAAGACCTCGTGTACAAAACCGCCCGCGAGAAGTACAATGCCGTCATTGACGAAATTGTCCGCCTGCGCGAAGCGGGCCGCCCTACACTCGTGGGTACCACTTCGGTAGAAATATCGGAATTGCTCTCGCGTATGTTGCGCCTGCGCGGCATTGACCACAACGTGCTGAACGCCAAGCAGCACCAGCGCGAAGCCGAAATCGTCGCCGAAGCCGGTCTGGCCGGCAAGGTCACCATCGCCACCAACATGGCCGGCCGGGGTACCGACATCAAACTCGGCCCGGGCGTGAAAGACGCCGGCGGTTTGGCCATCATCGGTACCGAACGCCACGAAAGCCGCCGGGTGGACCGCCAGTTGCGCGGGCGCGCCGGCCGTCAGGGCGACCCCGGTTCCTCGCAGTTCTACGTGTCCCTCGAAGACAGCCTCATGCGCCTGTTCCAGAGCGACCGCATCGCCGGCCTTATGGATAAAATGGGCCACAAGGAAGGCGACGTGATCCAGCACTCCATGGTCACCAAGTCCATCGAACGCGCTCAGAAAAAAGTGGAGGAAAACCACTTCGGCACGCGGAAACGCCTGCTCGAATACGACGACGTGATGAACATCCAGCGCGAGGCCATTTACAAAAAACGCCGCAACGCCCTGTTTGGCGACCGCCTCGCCGTGGACATCAACAACGCCTTCCTGTCCATCACCAACGAACTCGTGCATGTACACCGCCAGGACGGCGACTTCGAAACCTTCCGCCTCGACGCCATCCGCACCATTGGCGTAGACCCGGAAATAGACCCCGTCTGGTTCAAAAGCGCCCCGCTCGAAACCGTGTTGCACACCTTTCAGGCGCAAGTGTTCGACCTGTACAGCCACAAGCGCCGGCAGGTGTCCGAGCGTCTGCTGCCGATCATCCGCGATGTACATACCCGCGAAGGCGATCGCTACAAACGTATCGTGGTGCCGTTCACCGACGGCGCACTCGGCCTGAACATCAGCGCCGACATGGAGGAAGCCATCCACACCAACGGCAAGAGCATCATGCACGACGTGGAAAAAGTGGCCACACTCGCCCTCATTGACGACGCCTGGAAGGAGCACCTCCGCAATGTGGACGACCTGAAAGAATCCGTGCAGGGCGCTTCATTCGAGCAAAAAGACCCGCTCGTGATTTACAAAATGGAGGCCTACAACCTGTTTGAGAACCTGATCGGACACATCAATTCCAACGTGACTTCCTTCCTGCTCAAAGGCACGCTGGCCCTGCCCGACGAGAATCAGATGCAGCAGCAACGCGCCGCCGAGGCTGCGCGTCGGGCGCAACAATCGTCGCAGCGCCCGCGGTTCACGGCCAACAACCAGCAACAGATGACCGAGGCGCAACAAGCCGCCCAGCGCGCCGCCCAGTCCGCCGGACATAACGGCCCGCCGCAGCGCACCCAGCCCATCGTGCGCGAAAAAGTCGTGGGCCGAAACGATCCTTGCCCTTGCGGTAGCGGCAAGAAATACAAGCAGTGCCACGGGAAGTAGAGGGGCTGTAGGCCCGGATGAAACGCGGGACGGGTGGGTGATCCATCCGCTCCGCGTTTTTTTTGTCCCGGAAAAACTAACTTGCAGCCCAAAATCAGAAACAGATGACAGGCCTCGCTGAAAAACGCATGACATGGCAGGAGTTTCGCAACCTTTAGGTGGCGGATAACGACCTGTCCATTTATGAACTGATCAACGGCCTCCTCATGAAACGATCCGCTCCAAGCCTGCGCCACCAGAATGCGGTGAGCGCTCTTCTCTCGAAAATGCGCGCGTTCGCCGACGAGCACAAACTGGGTAAAGTATTCACCGCGCCCGTAGACGTCCTGCTCGACAACGGCAACTGCTTTCAGCCCGACATCTGTTTCGTCTCGAACGAGCGCTCCTTTCTGCTCGACAACGGCGAATACATCAACGGCGCGCCCGACCTCGTGGTGGAAGTACTCTCGCCCGGTACCTGGAAAAACGACCGCTCCTCCAAAAAAGACGTGTACGAAAAGTACGCGGTGAAAGGATACTGGATTCTTGATCCGGTGTACCAGACGGTAGAAATCTTCGTCCACGAAAACAACACTTTCCGGTTACACGCGCTGGCCGAGGCGGAAGGGCGGCTGGCGTCCGTGGTGTTGCCGGGTTTTGAGGTGTCGGTGGAGGGGATTTATGCGTGAGGTAATGCCCCACCGCCCCACTACATCCCCACCCCCCTGTCCTGAATCAGCCGCGCCACTTCCTCCGGCACCATGTTTTCCCAGCCGGGGGCGCCGCTGCGGATCATACGCAGCACTTCCTTGTGGTAAATGTGCAGCACTGCGGGGTCGAAACCCTGCACATCCACCACATTGCGGTGGTCGAGCAGGTGCTGGTACAAGTAGTGGATATCGGAAGGCAGTTCGATCGTGCGTGACGTGAGCAGGCTGCCGTCGGCGTGGCGGGCGGGGTACACATAAAAACGCACGTGGCGCAGGAACAACTCACCGAACGCCCCGAGCAGGTTGTCGGGGTTTTGCGCGTGGGTTTCGCGGATGATCGTCTGGAACTTGCGGGCGCCGAGCGCCAGTCCGATGCGCGGCACCCGGTAGTCGCGGAAGTAGGCGATCAGTTTTTTGTGCTGCAAACAGTTGGAAACGATGACCGTATGGCCGAGTGCGCACAGGATTTCGGCGCGGTTGAGGAAATCCCGTTCGTTTAGTTCGCCCTCTGAGCGCAGGTTGTCGAGGGTGATTTCGGTCAAAAAATACGCTTGCCGGGCATCCACATCCGGCTCGGCGCAGAACTGCGCGTAGGTGCAGCGCGCCATGTCCTGCTGCACCAGCGTAGGCGGCTTGTAACTGCCGCGTGCGATGAGCACCGGCTTTTTGTAGAGCAGTTCGCCGGCATGTAGGGGCACGCTGTCGGGACCGAATATGGCCACGTCGGTAAGGCCGTTTTTTACCGCCCAAAGGCACACCAGGCGGTTGTCCACCCCGGCAAAATCGGGGCCGTGCAGACGGATGAGGTCGAGTGCTACGCGTCCGTGCAGGTTGTCGAGCAGCGACTGCACGAGGGTTTCCGAGTCGCGGTGGTAGCGGTAGCAGGCGTACACGAGGTTGACACCGAGGATGCCCACGGCCTGTTGCTGGAGGCGGTTGTCGTGGTCGAGCAGGCGGACGTGCAACACCACGTCGTTGGGCGCGGCGTCGGGGCGAAGTTGGAAGCGCAGGCCCAGCCAGCCATTGCCTTTGTTGGTTTTCTGGTAGTTGATGGCCGAAACCGTGTCGGCAAAGGCGAAAAAATTCTGATCGGGCCGGGAATCGCGCAGCCGCGCTTCCAGTAGCCCGAACTCGTGGTCGAGCATTTTGTACAGCCGGGATTCGCACACGTAGCGCCCGGAGGGTTCGGGGCCGTAAATTTCGTCGGACACCGTTTTGTCGTAGGCGCTCATGGTTTTAGCGATGGTGCCGGCGGCGGCGCCTACCTGAAAAAAGTAGCGGGCCACTTCCTGCCCGGCGCCGATTTCGGCAAAAGCCCCGTACACCTGCGGATCAAGGTTGATTTCGAGGGCTTTTTGCTCGGTTTCGAGCGTTCTGCGGGTAGTGTTTGACATGGTGTTTTTTTGTTGGAAATACGGTGAGCAAAGGTATTTCCGGTATCCGGTAAATCATTCACCGCGCCTCAAACTCCTGCCGCGCCACTCCGAACGGTGTGCTCAGAAACAGGTAGTGTTTGCCGGGATTCCGGAACACGCTGCGCGGGATTTCCACGCGGTGTTGCCCGGCGGCGTATTTTTCTTCCAGGGTCCAGGTGTTCCAGCCGTCAGGCTCGAATAAACTGAGGCGAACCATCGCCGGTTCTTTCAGTTCGAATGAAACGGCATACGCTTTTTCGTTCAACTCCGGCGGGTGCAAGGCAATGCGAGCGCTGCTACCGGCTACGAGCAAGGACGACAACCGGTTGCGAACCAGCAGCAAATCGTTCGGAGGAAAAGTGAAAGTCAACACAAACGTCAGGGCGCTCAGGTCATAGCCCACGGCTTGGAGATTGTCGAGTTGCAGGGTGCTTTTTTCCGGGATACTTGCGCCAAGGCTGTCGGGCATAGGCGCGTATGCCGGCACCTGCACCAACCAACCGTCGCCCGACGACAGGCTGAACGCCAGATCGGGCACCGACTCGCCGTCAATCCATACTTCGGGGCGCAGGGAAAGCATGGGGATGCGTTCGCCGAGGTTGAGGGTGTATCGCATCGTTTTCGGGTCGTCTACGCCGATAAATGCGCCCGATGCGTCGCGCAAGTCGTTCTGGAGGTACAGGTTCGGTATCGTCTGATCCATGGCGCCCCATTTGACGCGCAGCCTGTGTGCATCGCGGTTGCGGCGCAGGGTGAGGCGCGGGTCGTTGTCGGCCACGATGTTCAGGGCCTTTTCATACAGCCGGTCGTGCTGATCCGTGAACAGGGTCAGGGTGACAAGAGAGCCTGGGCGGACCAGATGCTTGTAGTTTTCCACATTGTCCACCATGCTGCGGTAGGCAGTTGATTCCAGTACGCACGAAAAGCCCTGTTCGGTCAGCGCGCGCGACGCGATGCGGATACCTGCCCGCACTTCCCGTTGCGGCACGTAGGGGTTCCACACCACGAAAGGTTCCAGGCGGATGATTTGCCGGAACTCGTTTTCGGTGAAAAAATCGCGATTCGAAATTTCCAGGATATCCTCCCGGCCCCATGCCACCTGCTCCAGCAGTTGGGTGTTGAGCATGCTGGTGGTGTTGCTTTGCCAAACGACTACGTCCTTCGAGGGTTGTTGCTCCGGCTCTTTCAGCCGGATGTCCACACTCCCGGTGGTGGCTTCGTCAAGGCGCAGGTCGGTGAGGCGCAGTACTTGTCCTTCAGTTGCCGGCCGGCCAAACGTTTCGTCGAGCCAGCCAAGTCGGGTCACATAGTCCTGTTCGGTACGGGTAGCCGTCAGGGGGTGTCCGTTGAGGCGAAAGGCTACCTGCGCAACCAGCACTTTGCCGTTCCAGAGTTTGGGTTGGTGCAGCAGCATTTGCCGGAAATCTTGCACGGTTAGTTCGGCGGTGGCGTGAAAATTATTGGCCCGGGTCAGGTCTGCCTGCAGGTTTCCCCAGTAAAAAATGTACTTGTCGGAAGTGTTCGGGGCCGGTCGGGCGCCGTCGGCCAGTTGAAAGCCGAAAAGCGTGGACTGGGAAACGAGCAGAAGCGATAGCAATGCCGGCAGGTGGAAGCGAGTAAAACGGAGCATGGCGGTGGTAGTGGTGAGCGATGAATGATTGGTTGCTTAAAAGAAGTGGCAAGACAGCAATTCTACATTTGACAACAATGGCAACGCAGATAACCCGGATCAATGCGGATATCCGCAGATTTTTTTTAAATCCACGAAGTTGTCCTTGTTGCTACAAGGGAAATCCGTGAAAATCTGTCTAAATCCGCGTCATCTGCGTTGCCATTGTTGTCAAATGAGGAATTACTGGTGACTCGATGACAAACATGGCGCAGGCGAATGGTTTTCAGCGCCGCCGCCAAATCATCCAGCCGGTCAACGCTACCCCCGCCGCCATCAGCACCCACACCCAGCCCTGCCGCCACCACGGCCCGGGCAATTGCACCGGTTCGGCATTTCCGGTGAGCACAAAACCCGCCCAGTGGTACGGAAATGCGTCGAAGGCGTTTTTTTCGAGCCAGGTTCGTTTGGCATTGGCAAGCGCCTCGTCCTTGTCCTGTCCGGCGCGGATGTTGGCCAGAAAATATCCCATAAGGGCGGCGGCTCCCTTGTCGCCCACTTTCCACAGGCTCATCACGGTGGCCGGGCAGCCGGCAGCCTGGAACGCACGCGACAAACTCAGGGTGCCCTCGCCGGGTGCAATTTTTCCCAAACCCGTCTGACAGGCACTGAGCAGCACCAGGTCGGCGTCGAAATGGGCGTGGTAAATCCGGTGCGCAAAAAGGCAACTGTCCAGTTCGGCATCCGGCAGTCGTCCGGGTCGGGGCGCAAGGCCCGGGTTGGCGGGTTGGCGGGTTGACGGATTGACGGGTCGGCCGGCGGTGAATGCCATCCAGGACAGGTCGGGAAACGAGTCGGAGGCTTCGGCATGGCCGTGGAAATGCAGGATGGCATGGTTGCCGGCGTGATCCAGAAACGTCGTCAACCGAGCCTGATCGCCGATGTACGCTTTCCCACCAAACATTTTTTCGGCCTCCTGCACCACCGCTGCTCCCGATACCACCTGCCCCAGCACGCTTTGCGAGTAGTCGGGCGCAAACCCCACGTACGCACCTGTGTGTGCAGCGCGCGGCAGCCCGGCATAAAACAACTCCAGCGATGCCGAAGGCACAAATCGCGTTTGGCACTCCCGGGCGAGGTATGGCAGTGCGGCATAATCGGCAGCAGCATCGGGCGAAAACTGCCGACAGAGCAGCACATCAAACGGAAGCAGCGCCAGCGCACCGTCGGGCGAGAGGGCGAGCCGGCGGGGCGGGGCATTTTCGGAGAAAGCAGGCAGCAGAAGGGTTTCGTACAGGTGCCGGCTTTGGCGGATAAACTCGGTACGGAGGGTCGGGTCGCCCGAGCGGTTTTCCGCTACACCGGCATTGTTGAAGTTTTTCAAAAAATCCGGGACATACTCGTCCCGATACGGTTTGCGGGTCAGCCGTACGGCATCCGGTGCAATGGCGACGAGGTACAGTTGGCTGCTGTCCCGGTCGCTGAAGTAACTTATCCAGATTTCGTCGTCGCGGAGCAGCCGGCGCTGCACCTCGGCGGCGGAGGCTGTTTTGGCGTTACGCCCGTCGGGCGGGAGTTTGTACCGGTTGGCGATGTCGCGGCGTAGGTTCTGCTGCTGCACCTCTATCTGATAAAGTTGGCGGTTCAATACGACGTCGGATGAGTCGTTTTCGGCGCCTCCGCTCAGCCGGTACCGGTAAATCCGGTTGCGCAACTCAGCCCATTGCTCTTTCAGGTCGAGACTTTTCCGGATCAGTGAGTCCTGTACGCCGGCAGCCCGGAGTGCTGCATCGGCGCTCACTTTCTGATGCAGCAACACGGCCTTGTTTTTTTCAGAAAATACAAATGCCCGCTCGGCGGCGGCTGTGTTCCCGGCGGCTTGCTGCGCGTACAGGATTCGAAACATCCGGCTAAACAACGTGCGGCTTTGCCGGGCGGAGCCTAATTTGGACGATTCGTACACGGCGGCATTGCGCAGGTTTTCCATCATCAGAATAGCCAGCGCCGTCGTGCTGTCGGCCAATCGCAGATACTCCGAATCGCGGTCGCTTTGGTATAATTGCCACTGGGCTTCGCCTTTCAGGTCGAGCGCCTCCGCTATAGTATTTTCGGGATCGGGGTCGAAATTGGCCGGGTTCGGGTTTTGAAGCGGGTTGTCGGGCGACAAGTCGGGGTACAACAGATTCAGGGCCTGCTGGGCGAACCGGACTGCCTCCCGGTAGTGTTTTTGGCTATAGGCCGACCAGCCTCTTGTGACAACCAGTTTGGCTACTTCGCGGGTTTCTATGTCGTCCCTGCGCGCACGTGCAAAGTTCCATGCCGATGCACGCGCTGCGTCGGCTTCAGCCGTCCGGCCGATTTTTTCTTCGATTTCGGCATGCACGCACATCGCGCTGAACCGGTACTTGGTGTGCCGGGGTGTAATGGTGGCCAGAGCTGTATGCACATGCAGTTCGGCTTCAGGCAGCCGGCCGAGAAGCGCGAGAGCGCCGGCTTTGTTCGACAGGAGCATGCCGCGGGTGTCGGACAGCCGGGCTGTCATTTCCGGGTCGTCCGATGGCGCTGCCGATACAGGCGGCAGTGCTGCCAGCCCGGCCTCGTATTCCCGGAGGGCTTTTTCGGTCAATCCGGCGTTTTGGTGGGCAATGCCGAGGTCGCTGTGGATATTGGCCCGGGTGAGGGCGTTGGACAGTGCATTTTCGGGCAGGGTATCGGTCCGCAGCAGGTCGAGGGCTACGGTCAGCAGTTTTTCGGCTTCCTCGTTTTCACCGAGGCGGGTTTTGATGTTGGCGAGGGTTTTGTAAATCGGTCCGGCGGGGTTTTCGTCCACCACAACATTGCCATAGCGGTCGGACAGTGTTTTGGCTTGTTCGTACAGCCGTGCGGCAGCGTAGTTGCGGCCCAGTTGGCGCAGCACGAATCCCTGCCAGTAGTACAACCGCCCCTTGCGACCGTCTTCGCCCCACCAGGCTTTTTGAATGGCCGATTCCAGCAGATCATATGCCGCCTGATAATCGGTTTGTTCTATGAAATAGCCGCAGTACAACTCCAGGGCATCCAGCCACTTTTCCGGTTTTCGCAACGTTTGGGCACAACTCAGCGCCGAATCCAGCAGGGCCGGTGTGTTTTCCGGGTATTCATCGGCTTCGCATTGTTCCAGAATGGCGTCGAGTTGGCTGGTCAACCAGGCAGTGGTTTCTGCAGACAGGGCCTCCGGCGCCGGATCGGGTGAGGGGCGGGTGCAGGCAAAAAGAGCAAGCAGGAGAAGAGCGTACTTGATTTTCATTCCGGTAGCAGTAAAAGCAACATGGCCGGGGTTGTGGCCGGAAAACGCCGAATTCCGTGCAAATAGTGTCTAACGTGTCTTGTGGAGTCTCCGGCGTCCTCGAAAGGTTGATTACATAAGTGCTGAATCCATGATTGTTGATTTTGGAAGTGGACACCGCATCATGCATCGTACATCACTCATCACTAAAAAAACTATTTGTCGGTACAGAATATAGCCCTACATTTGCGGCACAAATCTGATCACAGTAATGCGAAAGGGAACCGGTGGTTCCCTTTTTGTTTGCCCCTGTAGCATGGAACTGACCGAACGCATCGCACAACTTCTGGAAGAACAGTACGCAACCGACGAAAACCTCTCGGATTGTTTCACCGTGGACATCGAACTCCGGCCCGGGAACAAACTCTACGTATTTGTGGACAGCGACTCCGGGATCAACTTCGACAAGTGTAAAAAAATAAGCCGCCACCTCGAAAGCCACCTCGACACCAACGGCTGGCTCGGCGCCAAATACGTGCTGGAAGTCAGCAGCCCCGGCCTCGGTCGTCCCCTGCGTTTCTTGCGCCAGTACCAGAACAACCTGGGCCGCACCGTGGTCGTCACCCGGCTGGACGACACCCGCGAGCGGGGTATCCTCAAAGCCGCCGATGAGTCGCAGGTCGTCATCGAACAGGCCGTCGTGGAAAAGGACGGCAAAAAGAAAAAGGACGTGCTTGTGGACCTGTCCATTCCGTTTGATCAAATCAAATCAACCGTAATCAAAGCCGCATTCTAACTCAAATACCCACTCAAAACCCCACTCAAAACTCAAAACTCAACACTCAAAACTGTACAACATGGTCAACTTAGTAGATGTATTCTCCGAGTTTAAAACCGGAAAAAACATAGACCGCCCAACGATGGTGCGCGTGCTGGAAGATGTGTTCCGCACCCTCATCAAGAAAAAATATATCACCGACGAGAACTTCGACGTGATCGTGAATACCACCACGGGCGACCTTGAAATATGGCGCGTGCGTGAGGTGGTGCCCGATGGCGAAGTCACCGACGAAAACGCCCAGATCAGCGAATCCGAAGCCCGCCTCGTGGACGAAAGCCTCGACGTGGGTGAGGAATGCTACGAGCAGTTGGACATCGAAGACTTCGGTCGCCGCGCCATCATGGCCGCCCGCCAGACGCTCGTGTCGCGGATCATGGAACTCGAAAAAGACGAGATTTACCGCAAATACACCGAAACGGTGGGCGATGTGGTAACCGGCGAGGTCAACCAGATCATGAAAAAGGAAATGCTCGTGCTGGACGACGCCACCGGCAACGAACTCGTGCTGCCGCGCACCGAAATGATCAAGGGCGACTACTACCGCAAAGGCGACATGGTCCGCGCCATCATCAAAAAGGTGGAAATGCGCAACAACACACCGTACATCATGATCAGCCGCACCGACCCGAGTTTCCTGCAAAAACTGATGGAAGCCGAGGTGCCGGAAATCGAGGACGGCATCATTGAAATTAAAAACATCGTGCGCCTGCCCGGCGAACGCGCCAAAGTAGCCGTGGAAAGCCACGACGACCGCGTGGACCCCGTGGGCGCCTGCGTAGGGATGAAAGGCAGCCGTATCCATGGCATCGTGCGCGAACTGCGCAACGAGAATATTGACATCATCAACTACACCAACAACGTGTCGCTGTACATCCAGCGCAGCCTGACACCTGCCAAAATCACCACCATCGAACTCGACCACGAGCGCAAACGCGCCGCCGTGTACCTCGACGCCGACCAGGTGAGCCTTGCCATCGGCAAAAGCGGTTCCAACATAAAACTGGCCACCAAACTCACCGGCTACGAAATTGACGTGTACCGCAACAACCAGCAGGAACTCGAAATTGACGACGTAGACCTGGAGGAATTCAGCGACGAGATCGAACCCTGGGTGATCGAAGCCTTCAAAAATATCGGCTGCGACACTGCCCGTCAGGTACTCGAACTAAGTGCCGAAGAACTCCTGCGCCGTACCGACCTGGAGGAAGAGACGATCAAGGAGGTACTGAACATACTTTCCCGGGAGTTCGAAGGCGAATAATACGCCGCCATGTCCGACAAAAAACACGCCCACTATACCCGCCTGCTGGAGTTGCTCCGGCAGGAAAAAGAGGAGGATTACCGCTCCTTTTTGCAAACGGTGCGCGAAAAACCCCTGTCCGACCGCGTCGAGCAGGGCTATACCTGGTATCCGCTGAACGTGCTGCAAACCGGTTTCGCCCTCGGCGAAAAAGCCTTTGTCATCGTGGAGCGCACCACCCGCCTGAACGAGCCGCACCAGTTGCGCGCCGGCCAGTCGGTAAGCCTGTTTACCCAGTCGCCGCATATTGAGCAGCCCGAAAAACAGGGGGTCATCAACTACGTGGAGCGCAACCGGATGAAAATCATCCTCAACGCCCGCGATGTACCCGACTGGATCAACGCAGGCCAACTCGGTGTGGACATGCTCTTCGACGACCGCAGTTACCGCGAAATGGAACGCGCCCTCGAAAAAGTACTGGCTGCCAAAGGCGACCGGTTGGCGGAACTGCGGGACCTTGCAACCCCACCCCCATCCCCTCCCCCGGGGGGAGGGGGGCCACATCGCGCTCAGCCGTTTATGCCGTAAGTTGGGAAACACAAAAATCTGCTTTACCGGAATATCCTACCCAAAGCGGAATCAAGCCCCCCTCCCCCCTGGGGGAGGGGATGGGGGTGGGGTTGAACCCCTCCCAGCAAGCCGCCGTCCAGGCCGTCATCGAAAACCGTGACATTGCCGTGATCCACGGTCCACCGGGAACAGGCAAAACCACTACGTTGGTGGCAGCCATTCGCCTGCTTTGTCAACGGGAAAACACCGTGCTGGTGACTGCCCCGAGCAACACCGCCGCCGACCTGCTCACCGAACGCCTTGCCGACAGCGGCCTGAACGTGGTGCGCGTAGGCAACATCAGCCGGGTGGACGACAAGGTGCTCGAACACACGCTCGACGCCATTCTCGCCAATCATCCGGAGAGCAAAAACATCAAAAAGGTAAAAATTCAGGCTGCCGAATACCGCCGTCAGGCCCGGCGCTACAAGCGCAGTTTCGGCCACGAAGAGCGCCGCGAACGCGAACACCTGAAATCCCAGGCCCGCGAACTGGAAGCCTGGGCCAACGACCTCGAAGACCGGCTCGTGGATCAGGTGCTGACCTCTGCCAATGCCATCACCTGTACCCTCGTGGGCGCCGCCCACCCGCTGTTGGACAAGCGCAAATTCCGAACCTGCATCATTGACGAAGCCGCCCAGGCACTCGAACCCGCCTGCTGGATTCCTATTGCCAAATGCAGCCGCGTGGTGCTGGCCGGTGACCCGTTTCAGTTGCCACCGACCGTCAAAAGTCTCGACGCCGCCCGCGCAGGCTTGTCCGTCACGCTCATCGAACGCTGCATCGAACTGCTCTCCGACCGGGTCAACCTGCTCACCGTACAGTACCGCATGCACCAGGCCATCATGGATTTTTCGAACCGGTATTTTTACGGCGGCGCGCTGGTGGCGCACGAGAGTGTGGCGGGGCGGGTGCTCCACCCCACCCCCAACCCCTCCCCCGGGGGGGAGGGGGGCTTGCCCTCTGTTCCCGCTGATTATTCCGGTACGGTCAACTTTCAAACATCCCAACTTGAAGAATTACCGGCAACGCGCGATGTTACCCCCCTCCCCCCCGGGGGAGGGGTTGGGGGTGGGGTTGTCACCTTCATTGACACCGCCGGCTGTGGCTTCGACGAGCGTTTGCAGGAAAGCAGCGGCAGCCTGCACCGCGCCCTGAGCCGGTACAACCCCGAGGAAGCCCTGCTCGTGCGCGAGCACCTGCTCCAGTTGCTGCACCAACTTTCGGGCGAGCAGGCCATGGCCCCGCACAACGAGGGCAGCAGCCCGCACGAAATTGCGCTGCCGAGCATCGGCATCCTCTCGCCCTACCGCGAGCAGGTGACCTACCTGGAACAAATTTTTCAGGAAGACCCCCACTTCGCCCACCTGCTCAAAACCCGAAACCAAAAACCCGCCTTTGCCAAGGCTTCGGCGGATAAACCTTCCAACCCGGAACCTGTCCTGACCATCAACACGATTGACGGCTTCCAGGGTCAGGAACGCGACGTGATCTACATCAGCCTCGTGCGCTCGAACACCAAACATGAGATTGGTTTCCTGCAGGACTACCGCCGCATGAACGTGGCCATGACCCGCGCGCGCATGGCGCTGATCGTGGTCGGCGACTCGGCTACCATCGGTAGCAACAAATTTTACCAGGCGTTTTTAGACTACTGCGCGGAGCGCGGGGAGTACAAGACGGGGTGGGAGTTTATGCAGTAAATTGATTGATTACATGATTGCAGATTACATGATTGTTGATTTTAGAAGTATTCGTAGCACACACAACCATAGTTTGACCAAAAGCAATGCGGTCAACTCTACGCACTTCTAAAATCAACAATCATGTAATCTGCAATCATTTAATCACTTTTTATACCCGCTTCACAGCGCCCTCAAAATTTGCCGCTCAATCCGCGCCAGCGGCTCCTCCGACGCATCCTTTTCAAACTTCCGCCCCGTCACGCGCTCGAACAGTTCGATGTAGCGCGCGGTGATTTCTTCCACGAACGCGTCGGGCATGTCGGGCATTTGCTGGCCGTCCTTGCCCTGAAACCCGTGTGCGATGAGCCATTCGCGCACAAACTCCTTGCTCAACTGGCGCTGTTTTTCGCCGTGCGCCTGGCGCTCGGCGTAGCCCTCGGCGTAAAAATAGCGGGAACTGTCGGGCGTGTGAATCTCGTCCATGAGCAACACCCGGCCATCTTTTTTTCCGAACTCGTACTTGGTGTCCACCAAAATCAGCCCCTGCCGGGCGGCCATCTCGGTGCCCCGGCGGAAGAGGGCGCGGGTGTACGCCTCCATCTGTGCGTAGTCGTCGGCAGACACGATGCCCTGCCGGAGGATTTCCTCCCGGGAAATATCCTCGTCGTGGCCGGCATCGGCCTTGGTCGTGGGCGTGATGATCGGCTCGGGAAACGCATCGTTTTCGCGCATGCCTTCGGGCAGCGTCACGCCGCAGAGCGTACGCAGTCCCGACGCATAGGTGCGGGCGGCGTGGCCCGCTAAGTACCCCCGGATGACCATCTCGACGCGCAGCGGTTCGCACCGGTGGCCGATGGCCACGTTCGGGTCGGGCGCCGCGATGAGCCAGTTCGGGCAGATGTCGCGCGTGGCTTCGAGGAAGTGTGCGGCGATCTGGTTCAGCACCGCGCCTTTGTACGGAATGGCGCGCGGCAACACGTGGTCGAAGGCCGAGATACGGTCGGAGGCGACCATCACGAGGCGTTCGCCCACCGTGTACACGTCGCGGACCTTGCCGCGGTAAAAAGCCGTTTGGCCGGGCAGGTGGAAGTTTGTTTCGCGAATAGCGGGCATGGGTCGGGTCGGGTTGGTTGTTGCGGGGCGAAAGTACGACGGGATTTCAAAACCAGATCGCCGGCGCCGTCGTCGGCACGGCATTGTTCCGGGTGGGAGTCAGCATCCACTGGAAATTCAAGTCAGGTTTTGTATCCATTTTCGCCTATTTTTGTGAAAAATTTTTGTCTTGCTCACCCTCGGCTACTCTCCCTGCCCCAACGACACCTTCATCTTCGACGCCCTTGTTCACGGAAAAGTGGATACCGAAGGGCTGGAGTTTCAGGTAGTGCTCGACGACGTGGAGGCGCTCAACCGCCGCGCGTTTGCGGGCGATATCGCCGTCACCAAACTGAGTTACCACGCCTTCGCACACCTGACCGACCGGTACCAACTACTCGACGCCGGCAGCGCCTTAGGCAACAACTGCGGCCCCTTGCTGGTAGCCCGCGAGTCGCTGACAGAGGCGCAAATCGAAGCCGGCCCTATCGCCATTCCGGGCCGCATGACCACCGCCAATTTCCTGCTCGGCATGGCTTACCCCGAGGCGCAGAACAAACGCGAAACGCTGTTTTCCGATATCGAAGACGCCGTGCTGCGCGGCGATGCAACGGCAGGGCTGATCATCCACGAAAACCGGTTCACGTACCAGCAAAAAGGTCTCGTCAAACTGATGGACCTCGGCGAACATTGGGAGACGAGTACCGGGCTGCCCATTCCGCTTGGTGGCATCGTCATCTGTCGCGACCTTCCCGAGGAGGTCCGGCGCCGCGTCAACCGCGCCCTGCGCCGCAGCGTGGAGTACGCTTTTGCACACACCGACGACGTGATGCCCTACGTGCGGGCGCACGCGCAGGCAATGGACGACGCCGTCATGCGGGCGCATATTGACCTGTATGTCACACAGTTCACGGTGGATTTGGGGGCTACCGGGCGCTCGGCGGTGCAGCAAATGTTCCGTATCGCTCAGGACAAGGGGATCGTTCCGAACCTGAGGGAAGATTTTTTCATGGATTAAGAAAAAAACGCATCTTTTGGCACAGTTTTGGAAAATACTGCAACCGTGTGTAAGTATTGTTTCAGAATTGAAAAATTCGGAGCGCGTGAAACGTCACGCGCTTTTTTTTTGCGGGGTGTCACAGAGTTATTCCCCGCTAAGAGTAAAGTGTCACAGAGGCTCACAGAGTTTGAGAGGACACAGAGTTTTTTTGTCATTCCGTAAGGAATCTGTCCACGCTTAGTCGGTAAAAACTCTGTGTCCTCTCAAACTCTGTGAGCCTCTGTGACACTTTTTTATTTCGGAAACTCCAACTGCCAACTCCTGCCTATCTTTGTCGCGTTGAATGCTGAAAGCCCAAGCGATTGGGCCATTTTTTCATCAAAACAAAACCATAGACATGATTATTGGCGTACCAAAAGAGATCAAGACGAATGAAAACCGCGTGGCGCTCACCCCTGCCGGCGCACTGGAATTCACCAAACGCGGGCACACTGTTTACGTAGAAACTACTGCCGGTGTGGGAAGCGGTTTTGAGGATCAGGATTATATCGAGGCCGGTGCAAAAATTTTGCGCACCGCCGATGAAGTCTGGGCTATTGCCGAGATGATCATGAAAGTGAAAGAACCGATCGCCGAAGAATACGGTCGCTGCCGCAAGGATCAACTGATCTTCACCTATTTCCACTTTGCTTCCAGCCAGGAACTGACGCACGCCATGATCAAAAGCGGCGCCGTGTGCTTAGCCTACGAGACGGTGGAAACCAAAGATCGCCAGTTGCCCCTGCTCGTGCCGATGTCGGAAGTAGCCGGACGAATGGCAATTCAGGAAGGCGCCAAATACCTGGAAAAACCCGTGAAAGGCCGCGGCGTGTTGCTTGGCGGCGTGCCGGGCGTAGAGCCGGGCAAAGTACTGGTGCTCGGTGGCGGTGTCGTGGGTACGCAAGCCGCAAAAATGGCTGCCGGTCTTGGCGCTCAAGTCACTCTCCTCGACGTAAGTCTGGCGCGCCTGCGCTACCTGAGCGACATCATGCCCGCCAACGTAACTACGCTGTTTTCCAGCGAATACAACATCCGCCGCTTGGTACAAACGCACGACCTGATCGTGGGTGCCGTGCTGATCCCGGGCGCCATGGCCCCGAAACTGATCACGCGCGACATGCTGAAACTCATGCGCCCCGGCACCGTTGTCGTGGACGTGGCCGTGGATCAGGGCGGCTGTTTCGAGACGACCAAACCCACCACCCACGACCACCCGACCTACATCATCGAAGACGTGGTGCACTACTGCGTAGCCAATATGCCGGGCGCCGTGCCGTTCACCTCCACGGTCGCACTCACAAATGCCACCCTGCCGTATGCTCTGCAGTTGGCCAACAAAGGCTGGGAACGCGCCTGCCTCGAAAATCAGGAACTGTTCCTCGGCCTGAACGTGGTGAAAGGCAAGGTGGTGTACAAAGGTGTAGCCGACGCGTTCGGACTGCCGTTCAACCGCCTGGAAGATATTAGCTAAGTCCGAGGCAAAACTTTAGCCCCGGGCGCATTTAAAAACACCGAACCGGCACGAACAGAAATTCCGTGGCGGAGTTCTCTACAGTTAAATGCTCCCGGGGTAAAAGGTTTGTTTCCTGTTTACCCCCAAAAACTCCGGCTCATGAAATACTTCATTCTTGCCTTCAAGGCGCTGCTGCTGGTTTTATTGATATTGCTGTACATCGGCGAGGTTGACATCGCGCCGCTGCTCGCCATGCTGAAAAGCCGGTACCGCCAGCCGATGGCGTATTACGTGGACGTACTCTCCGGAATAGCCATCTTTTTGCTTGTGCTCGACTTTGTGCAATACACCGTCGTGTGGTTTTACCGCCGCCGGACCAAGTTGCGCGCCGAAGACAACTTCATTGTCGGCATCGGCCAATTGTATTCGATCATCCTGGTCATCGGCCTGACAATAGGTCTGCTGTCGCTGTTCCGCATCCAGATCAAGGAAGTGCTGACTTCGATCTCGATCATTTTTGCCGGCCTGGTTTTGCTCACCAAGGAGTACGTGTCCAACGTGATCAACGGCATGATCATGACCTTTTCAGGCGAACTAAGCATCGGAGACAACATCAGGATCGGACAGCATCGGGGTAAAATTGTGGACATCACGCTGCAGAACATCCACCTCATCAACGACGACGACGACGTAATTTACGTACCCAACAACGTGGCGTTGATGACCGACATCGTGAACTACACCAAACGATCGGTCAAACGCACCAGCATTGATTTTGAAATTGACTTGAAATACCTCGTCACGGTAGAGGAACTGGAACGCAACCTCGTGGAAACACTCAAGCCGTTCCAGGATTTGATCAAGGAAAACAGCTACTACCTGCGTGTGGCCGAAGTGAACCGGGGCAGCGTGACTATGAAATTCCAGTACATCCTCAATGAGCCGAACAAGGAACTGGAACGCGCCATCCGCCGGAAAGTCGTGCGCCGCTTGGTCGAGATCATCAGCGGACGCGAGAAATTTGTGGACAACATTCCCGAACTGCCGGAGGATTTCCCCGGGCACGCGTGAAAAGGTTGGAGGGTTTCGGGTTGGAAGGTTTCGGGTTACTCCGGTACTCCAACCAGAAACCTTCCAACCCGAAACCCTCTAACCCGAAACCTTTTTTATGAATCGCCTTCAGTACGAAACATCGCCGTACCTGTTGCAGCATGCAGCCAATCCCGTGGACTGGTACCCCTGGGCGCCCGAGGCATTCGAACGTGCGCGTGCGGAAAACAAACCCATTTTAGTCAGCATCGGGTATTCGGCCTGTCATTGGTGCCACGTCATGGAGCATGAGTCGTTCGAAAATCCCGACGTGGCGGCCTACATGAACGAGCGCTACATCAACATCAAAGTGGATCGCGAGGAGCGCCCCGATGTAGACGCCATTTACATGGAAGCCTGTCAGATTTTAACCGGCAGCGGGGGCTGGCCGCTCAACTGTTTTCTGACCCCGGAGGGCAAACCCTTTTTTGCCGGCACGTATTACCCGCCTCGTCCGGCCTACAACCGCCCCTCGTGGTTGCAGGTCTTGCAACACTTGGCGGGTATCTGGGAGACGCAGCGCAGTACCGTCTACGAGCAGGCGGAAAAACTGATGGGGCATATTCAACGCAACGACAACGTATTTCTGGAAAAAACTGCTCCAGGCCTGGCGCCGGTGCCTGCCGAATCTCCCTTTACTCCCGCCTTGCTGGAGAATATTTTTTACCAGATGCGGGAGCGTTTCGACCGGGCGGAGGGTGGTTTCGGAGGCGCACCAAAGTTCCCGTCGAGCATGGCCATTCAGTATTTGCTGAATTACCACTGGTTTACCGGTAGTACCGAAGCACTTGAGCACGCCCTGTTTTCGTTGGACAAGATGGTCATGGGCGGCATTTATGATCAAATCGGCGGCGGGTTTGCCCGATACGCCACCGACCGGGAGTGGCTGGTACCGCATTTTGAAAAAATGCTGTACGACAATGCCCTGCTGGTGTCGGTACTGGCCGATGCGTACCAGTTGCTCCAAAATCGAAGCGACGAATCCGACCGGGCGGCGCTGTACCGGGAGACCATAGAAGAAACACTTGCTTTCGTACACCGGGAGTTGACGCACCAGAAGGGCGGCTTTTATTCGGCTCTGGATGCCGACTCGGAAGGGCAGGAGGGCAAGTTTTACGTGTGGTCAAAAACCGAAATCGAGCAGGTACTTGGCAATGATGCCGCAGATTTTTGCGCCTGCTACGGCGTCACCGATGAAGGCAACTGGGAGCATACAAATATCCTGTGGCGCCCGGCCACGCCAGGGGCGTATGCACAAAAAAACGACCTGGACGCCCAAGCATTCGCGCAAAAAATGGCAGAATGTCGGGAGAAATTGTTCCGTGAGCGCGCCAAACGCGTGCGCCCGGGTCTCGACGACAAAGTGCTTTCCGGCTGGAACGCCCTGATGGCTACGGCGTACGCCCGGGCATATTCCGCACTTGGACATGAACCTTACCGCGAGGCGGCCGTACGCAACATCGAATTTATCCTGGAGAATATGACCGGCGCGGAGGGGCGTTTGTACCACAGTTGGAAAAACGACCGGCCCCGGATCATGGCGGTGCTGGAAGACTATGCTTTTCTAATCGCCGCTTTGTTGGACGTTTGGCAAATTTCGTTCAATTTCAGGTATTTAACATACGCCAAAACATTTGCGGAACAAGTATTTGCCTACTTTCACGACGCGGAAACGGGCTTGTTTTTTTTCACTGCAGCCGATCAGACCGACCTTGTTTTACGGCGGAAAGACCTCTACGACAACGCCACGCCCTCGGGCAACAGTACCATGGCACACAACCTACAGCGGTTAGGCATTTTGTTCGACCGGACGGACTGGCGTGAACACGCCACCCGGATGCTCAACAATATGAACGCAACCGTGGAGCGTTATCCCTTGTCATTCGAGCGCTGGGCTTTGGCAATTGCGTACGAAACGTATCCGTACAAGGAAATAGCCGTCGTGGGCGCAAACGCCTTTGAAAAAGCCCGGGCCATTCGGGAGCGGTTTTTGCCAGGCAGCGTACTGGCGGCAAGCGTCGAAGGAAATCCCACCCTTCCGTTGCTCGCCGGTAAAACGGCTGAACCAGATGCTTTGATTTATGTTTGCCGCAATTACACCTGCCAAAAACCTGTACAAACCCTGGATGAATTTGACAAAACCATTCAAGACATGTAAAACACAGACTTCAGGACGACATGCCGAGACTTTGTACACCTATATTATTAGTATCGTTGTTTGCATTAGGCGGTCAGTTCCGGATGCAGGGCCAGCAAGCCTCCCAGTACAGCACGTACATGCTGAACCCGTACGCCTACAACCCGGCATGTGCCGGCCTGGAAAACACTCTTGTGGCTACAGGCGTATACCGAAAACAGTGGTCCAGTCTTGCAGGCGCGCCGGAAACGCAGCATATTAATGTACACATGCCGCTTGCCATGCTGAACAGTGGCGTGGGTTTGAGAGCCGAAAACGACGCTATCGGTGCGCACCGCACCACGCAGGTTCTGCTGAGCTATAGTTATCAGCGGGAATTGGGGCGCGGTGCCCTCTTGTCCATCGGCGCAAGTGGGGGGTACCTGCAATACACACTGGATGGTGCCAAACTGCGCGCACCGGAGGGCACGTACAACGAACCCGCCGGCATTTTTTTACACAATGACCCGTTTTTGCCGGATGGCAATGTGAGCGTCGGGACGTTCGTTGCCGAGATCGGCCTGCATCTTCAATGGGATAAACTGGCCGTTGGATTTGCAACACAGCCGGTTTTTGCACCAGTGTTGGAAGCGGGGAGCGGCGGAAATTTTTCCATCCGGCCGGAGCGGCATTACCTGGTTACGGCCTCCTATCAGATCCCCCTCGGTCGAGAGACTCTTGTAATTCCTTCATTTTTGCTCAAATCCGACATAATTGAAACTCAAACAGAAATTTCCGCCGCCATTCGGTGGAGGGAAAATATTTTTGCCGGCGCTTCGTACAGGGGGGCGGTATCATCCGACCGGGACGCGGTGGTTTTCATGGGAGGCTTGCGTTTGAATGACCGGACACTGCTGGCGTATTCGTTTGATGTTCCGCTGTCCGATCTGGCCTCCACCAACAGGGGCAGCCACGAGATTTTGTTGCGGTACGAGTTGGGCAAACCCATCGGCACCCCCAGATATCCTCCGATTATCTACAACCCCAGGTTTCTGTAATTCCCCATCGTAACGCTTACCCGGGAAGTTACCACCCGGAGATGCCATGTTTGGGGTGCCATTCTGCCAATATCTCTGATTGGAAAAAAAATTTGGTTAACTATACCACTAAAAGTTAAAAGACCGTTTGGTTGCTGCTTGTTTGGAAATCGGGAAAGTGCAAAAGACCAATTTTGTTTGGGATTCTTTTTTGCATCAATTTTAATCCACTACCTTTACGTCCACTTTTTCCAAACAAACATTTATTAGTAGGAAAACACGGGTGTCACACATGAAAAAACTACGGAATTCGCTTCTGCTTTTACTCTTTTTTGCGGCCTTTGCCGCATCCTGCGGCCGGAAAGAAACCGGCGACTTGGTCGGCGTTCTTGACCGTCCGAAATGGAAGGGCGTCAACCCTTACGGTATGCTGTACATTCCTTCCGGTACGCTGCATGTAGGTGTCGGCGACGAGGACGTCAGCAAACAACTCATTGCTCGCCCCAAATCTATCTCGATTCAGGGCTTTTTTATGGACGAGACGGAAATCACCAACAACGAATACCGCCAGTTTGTGCAGTGGGTTGTTGACTCGCTTGCCCACGACAAATTGGCCCACCACCTCGAAGATGATGCCGGCGATTTCGAGCAACCCCGGATTGACTGGGAGCAGGAAATTGACTGGGAAGGCGCCGAAGGCGAAGAGGGCGGCGACGGCAGCCTTGACGAGCTGTACTACCCGGCCAACGAGCGTTTCGCCGGACGCAAAGAACTGGATGCCAGCAAAGTGGTCTTCGAATTCCAGTGGTACGACTGGCAGCGCGCTGCGCACGACCGCACCAGCAACCGCACCAGCCACATCCACAAGGAAAAAATTTCCATCTACCCGGATACACTCTGCTGGATTCGCGATTACGCGTACTCCTACAACGAGCCGATGACCCGGAACTACTTCTGGCACCCGGCATTCGACGACTACCCCGTGGTAGGCGTCAACTGGAAAATGGCCAAGGCCTTCTGTTACTGGCGCGCCAAACTGTGGGATATGTACACGTCCGACGCCATCAATACGGAAGACTTCCGCCTCCCAACCGAGCATGAATGGGAATACGCCGCCCGCGGCGGCCGCGAAGGTGCCCCGTATCCCTGGGGTGCTTACTACACCCGTAACGCAAAAGGTTGCCTTTTGGCAAACTTTAAACCGGGTCGTGGCAACTATCCGGAAGACGGCGGCCTTTACACCGTTAAAGCCGACGGATACTACCCGAACGACTACGGTTTGTACTGCATGGCCGGCAACGTGGCTGAATGGACGGAAACGGCATTCTTTGAAAACGCCTACGCCTTCATGCACGACCTGAACCCGGATGTGCGTTACGATGCCAAACCGGAAGATCCGATGACTGCCAAGCGCAAAATTATTCGCGGCGGCTCCTGGAAAGATGTGGCACACTTCCTGCAAACAGGTACACGGTCCTGGGAATACCAGGATACCACCAAGTGCTATGTAGGCTTCCGTTGCGTACTTACGTTCCTCGGACGTTCCATCAACGACTTCTAAGTCATCAGATATTCAATATAATTCGTACAAAATTGCCAAAGGGTGACGTGGCTTTTCAGCAGGTTGCATGACAAAAATTTTGTTCTGCATCCATGCTGTTCACCCAACCCTTTGGCACTTTTTCTTCACAATCCTTGCCCCGGACTCCTGATTACCCAAGCAAGGCAACGTGCTGTGCCACTCTTTTTGGCATTATCCGGACAAATGACTTGCTAACAATCCGCAGGATCGAAATTTTCTTCGGATATAATTTTTTCACGTTGTTACCTTTGCCGCTTCAATTCGCATCAAATCAATCAGTACCCTTTTAACAAATTCAAGTATTGTCAACCTTTTTGTCAACTGCTAAAAAGTTTTAAACAATGAGTGTCTTCAAGACTAAGTCTTTCAAGTACTTTAAGAACCTGATTATCGGTGTAGGCGCTGCCGTCGTATTGATGGGTGCTCTGTTCAAACTCGAAAGCTGGGAGTTCGCTTCCGAAATGCTTATCATCGGTCTAACCACGGAAGCCATCATCTTCCTCATGCTGGGTCTTCTCGGACCCGAGCCGGATTACTACTGGCACAAATTGTACCCCGGCCTCGAAGATTACAATTCGCGCATCGCACCCCTCACTGCCGGCCCCGCCGCCAATATGCCCGACGTAGCTCCGCTGCACGGTGACGTGGTGGAACGCCAGTTGGGCGGCATGTTGACCGAACTGCAGTCCATGTCTAAAAGCCTGGGCGCCCTCAAAGCCCTTCAGGAAGTGGACTTCTCCGGTACGCAGGAACAGGTCAAGTCCATGAGCAACTTCTACACCAAGATGAACGAAGCCATGTCCGACATGGCCAAGTCCGCAGAAGATGTGCGCGCATACAAAGACCAACTGTCCGCTCTGAACAAAAACCTCGGTTCGCTCAACACGGTGTACGGCAATATGCTGACCGCCATGTCCAACATCGGTCGCCAGTAATTCGGCCCGAATTGAACAATGTTTGAGTAACAGCACTCCTTTTTCATTCATTCTAAAGACAAATCAATATGTCAATACCAAAGGAGCCGCGACAGCTAATGATCAACCTGATGTATCTGGTGTTGACCGCGCTGCTCGCGCTGAACGTATCTGCCGAGGTGATGAATGCTTTTTT
>JAEUUV010000169.1 GCA_016787285.1 Saprospiraceae bacterium
CGGCAACAGCGTCAAGATTGCCTGGCTTGGTCTCTACAAACTGAACGCCGCTGGAAAAATCGAGAGCGGTTGGGTCGAGTTCGACAGCAAGATGCTCGACGCACAACTGATGGTGACCGGAAAATAATGCCGTCCGCCACCGCCGGCAAAGTCACCACACCACCACCTCGTCGGCAAAAATCCAGCACGGATTGCCGTTGCAGGTGTGCCAGCCCGGACAAGTGCCGGTGTTCGTAGCGGTTACGCGAACAAACCGAACTCCCGCAGGGGCGGCCGCGAGGGTCGCCCCTACGGTTTTGGTGGCCTTTTTGCCGTCGGGCACAATTTCAATGTCTTCCGCATGCACCTGTCGGAAATGCACACCGTCGGCAGACACCTCGAACACCACGCGTTTCGGAAAAAACACCCAGGATTGCTGGTCCTGCAAAAACGACACGCTGATTTCCGAACAGGTGTCGCCCTGCACCTGCACGGTCACCTGCAGGTCGTTGCCCTGAAAGCCCAGCCAGTTGTAGCGGTAGTCCGTTTCGCCGATGCGTCGGTTCGTGAGTTCATTCGGATAGCCCTTGGCATAAGTGGCGGAGGCGGGAGTGGTCAGCACGGGTGCATGTGCCCTGGAACCGGCAGCCATGCGTTGTTTTTCAATAAAACTCAGGTAGTCTTGCATATACGCCTCCGGCGTGTAACGGTTTTCATGCAGGTTCCGGAAACCGGCAGTCTTGCAGCCGTCCACGAACAGTTGCAGCCCTCGTTGGCTCTGCTCGCGCGAATCGTCAAGTATTTCCCGCAAGGCGACACTATCCGTTTTGGCTCGTTCGGCCCGGGCAAAACTGATCGGCAGGCGGGCCGCCAGCACCCGGTTTTGGCGCGCGGTATCGGCTCCGAGCCGGCGTTCGGCGTACATCAGGTTCAGAAAATGCGTCCGAAGCAGGCTGTCGGACAAAAAGCGCTCGTTTTGCGGAATGTCGTAAATCCACAGGTGGTTGCCGTTGGCCGACAGGCTGGTCGTCAGGTCGTGAATGTAACCCCACACGGCGGGCTGTGCACTGCCGTAGTAGCCCTTTCCGAAATCGAGCAAGATGGAATCCATATCCACTTGTGGGTTCCACATGAGTTTGGCCAGCAGGTAGGCGCGCATCTCGGAAAACTCGGAGCGGTCGCCGCCGGAGCCTTGCTCGAACAGCATCCGGACGCCGTGTTTCTGAAACAGCCGCAGGTTGGGCTGCAAGGTGTGCCAGTTGGGAAAGGGACTGACGTAGCTGCGAAACTGCACCACGTAATCCCAGATCATCAGGTTGTCGGTGAGGGTGGCCCATTCCTCCACGTCGCGGGCAAAATCGCGGCATCCCTCGGTAATCGGCTGCCCGCGGTTGCACTCGATGCTGCACAGGCAAATGCTCACGTTGGGCGCCGGGCGTATATCCACGGGCGCCTTGCGCGTGTACTGGTAGGCCAGCGTGCTGATGACTTTATCGGGAAATTCCGCAGCCACCGCGTTCACGAAGGTGAGCAGCGTGCCGGCCGGACTGCCGTACCGGGCATCGGAGGCAGCGCAGCGCGGGCATTTGCAGAAATCGTAGTTGTCGTCCTGACTGACCGACCAGTACGTTGCCTCCGGTTTTTCCAGCATTTTTTCCCGCAGCGCAGCCGCGACGATCTGCCGCACCGTATCGTTGCTCAGGCACAACTGGCCCGGCGAGCGCTGGGCGCCGTTCCAGGAAAAATACTCCGGGTGCTCGGAAAAATACGTTTCCGCTGGACACAGGACGTGAAACGTGTGCACGAACAAGCCCCATTCCTGCGCCTTGTCGTGGCGCGTTTTCAGGCGGTGCCAGCGTGCCCAGTCTTCGTCGAAGGCCGGTTCGTAGTGCAGTTCGCGATAAGGAAATGCAGGTTTTTGCGTCACCGGCGAAAGCAACGGCAGTACCAGACGGCCAACAAACGGGATCAGCGAATCGCGGGGGCTGTATTTGCGACAGCCGAGGCGTTCGAGCAAGTCGTACACGCCGTATTCGGCGCCCATGTCGCCGCCACCGGCAATGTGGAACACGTTGTTTTTACCCTGCAAAAAATACGCATCGTCGGCAAGTGCCGGCGGGGTATCCAGACCAAAAGGCTCAAGTGCAGGGTGTTTCCCGAACAGCACGATGGGCCGTTTTCTCGACCATTTTTCCGCGGTAGCGGGTTGGTCGTGTACCAGCACCTCCTCTCGTGTCATTTCCCGAAGGTAGTGCGCCAGCACACCGGCGGCTTTTTGCTCGGCAGGCGACGGGTCGGCGGGTAGCCAGATGACCGGCCCCTGGGCGCCGGCTTGAACAAAACAACACAGAACTGCGAAAAAAACAAGGGTCAGGCGCATGGGTATTGCCGGTTTTGTGCGGACAAAGATACATCCCTCTATCGCACCACCGTCACACTTCCCTCGTACTGCCGCACTTGCTGATCCACAAACTCCACCGATGTGTAAAATGTGAACACGCCGCTCACCTTGTCGCCTTTGTACTTGCCGTCCCAGCCGAGGTTAGGCTCGTTAAGCGGCAAGTCGTTCGCCTCGAAAACCAGGCTGCCCCAGCGGTCGTAGATGCGCAGCAGCTGAATATTGGCCGCTGCCGGGCCACCGAAAATGGTGAAGTGATCATTGGGATAGGGTTTTTCGGGAGCGAACACGTTGGGCACGTAAATCGGGCGGTTGTCGTTCACCAGAATGCGCACCGAATCGTACGCCACACAGCCGTCGGCGTCGGTGATTTTGATGGTGAAAATGCCGTCGCGAATGGCGGTGATGACTGGCTCGGGACAGTCCGTACAGTTCAAGCCCTGGGCCGGCGACCATTCGTAGGTGACCGGGCGCCCCGCGGGCAGGGTCAGGGTTTGCACCTGTACCGTGTACCCGAGGTCGAGCGTGGTTTGCGCGGGTTCGGCGTCCACGAGTAACTGGGGTGGTTGGTTGACGGTGGCAAAAACCGAGTCAATACAGCCTGCCGAGTCCTTGATTTTTACCCAGTAGTTCCCCGCGGGCAGTTCGGTTATCGTACTTGATGCCGTGTATGACAGGCCGTCGGCACTGAACGCAAACGGTGGCCTGCCACCGACGCCTTCCACCTCAATGGCGCCTTCGGGCACGCCGTTGCAGAGCAAATCCACTACGCGCAGCAGGTTCACGCCGATGTCACCGGGTTCCACGATGAATACCCCGCCCGTGATGGTGCAGCCGTTTCCGTCGGTCACGGTCACGTCGAACTGGCCGGGGCCGAGGCCGGTAGCGTCTTCCTCGGTCTGGCTGTCGCTCCACAGGTAGACGTAATTTCCCACGCCGCCGCCGGGAATGGCGATACCCACGCCGTCGTCGGCGCCGAAACAGGAAATATGCACGGTGTCCATTTGCAGCGTCAAGGGCGGGTTGTCGGTGACGGACACCGTGAATGTGCCCTTGCAGAGTTCGGCGTCCAGACCCAGAATGGTGTAGGCGCCGGCGGCAAAACCGCCCTGCGTATTGCTCGGGATGAAACCGCTGCCCCAGTCGAACTGGTAGGGACCGGTTCCGTTCGTGACGTTGAGGGTAACCACTCCGTTGGCGTCGCCGGTACACAGCGGCGGCGTGACGTCGGGCGCCACGGTCAGTTCAAGTTCGCGCACCTCGATGTCGAGGTTGGTTTCGCAGTTGTTCGAGTCGCGGATAATGAGGCTGTAGGTGCCCACGGTCAGGTTGGACAGGGTGTTGTCCGGTGTAAACGGCCCGCCTTCCCAACTGTACAGGTACGGCGGCGTGCCCATTTTGATGTTGCTGATGGTGATCACGCCGTTGTCGCCGCCGTTGCATTCCGGCGCGGAAATAACCGTATCCACTTCCACATCGGGGTACACCAGCACATTCTGGATGGACGTGACTTTGCAGCCCAGATCGGTTTCGAGTTGAAGCACAACCGGATGTACGCCGGGCGTGTTGAACGTCACCGTGTGCGGGCCAACACCGGTAGCGGTACCGGGGTCGGAGTCGGCGCCGAAACTCCAGTTTCGCACGGTGATTGTGCCAAGGGCAAACGTGGACGCGTCCTCCACCTCAACCGGTGTGCCGAGGCAAATGGCGGGCGGGTCGGTGGTGAATTGCGCGATCGGCCCGAGGAAGGTGCCGCTGCCGCCGAACTGCACGGAAAAACCGTTGCCGCTGGTGGTGAAATTATTGACACACAGCGCGTACGCCTCGCCGGCGATCATGTCGAACGGCGCCAGCCAGGCATTGTCGCCGGCATCGGTACAGCCGGCGTCTTCGCTGATGTCCGTTTCGCCGGCCCGTAATCCGGTCGGCCCCATGCACGGACTAAGGTAGTTGAACTCCCCGGACGCCATGCACCGCACCACTTCTTTTCCCTGGCAGTTGCCCACCCCGTTGGGCAGGCGGTAAAGCACAAAATCAAGGTCATCTACAATACTTTGTGGCGTCAGGGTGAATGTCAGGCTGCCCGACTGGTCGCATATCCAGGTGAACCAGGTAGAGTTGCTTTCGAAGTTTCCCGGCGCGCCGTTGGAAAAACAAAGGGCATCGTTCAATTCGGTGATGTTACTCCCGGCGCCGGTCACACTTTGCACGACGAAGGGCGACTTGTCGCACAGCACGGAGGCTTGCGGGCAATCGGATTTCGGGTCGGCAGGCGGGTTGTAATTGTTCAGGCAAAGTTGAAACGTGCCGGTGACGTTGTTGAAGCCCTGCACCCGAATCAGGTAAGTAGAACCAACCAGCAGGCCGCTTTCGTTGGCTTCCGCGATGTGGGTATTGTTGGTGGAACTCTCGCACTGCACTTCGTTCAGTACTCCGCCGCAGGAGCCGTAATAAATGGCAATCTGAGGGTTGCGCAGGGTGCCGCCCGGCGCCTGTGCCGTAGCGCCCCGCACAACAACCGACACGTCGGTAAACTGCGGCACAAAGGAAAACCACACATCGTTGCTCGCCAGGCCGAAACAGTTGGCGGCCCCGTAGCCGGAGGGCGTGGCATTCACGTTGGTAAAGGCGCCGACCGGGCTGCAATAGTTGACCACAGAGGTGATGGCTATCGGGTTGGTGCAGTTGTCGTTGGAAGGTTGAGCCACCGCAGCCACGCTGCCGAGGAAAGGAAGTATCGCAATCAGTATGGATTTTCTCATAATGCCGTGTTTGATCGGGTAGTTATTCCGGCCTCGCCGGAAGACGAGGCTTGTTTTGCAGGAAAGACGCGGGTGAGCGGTTTTTTGTTGGCCCGAACTTCGGTAAATTTTCGAAAAATGTCAGAATTCGCAAAACCCACGTTTAGCGCCACACCCCCAGCAACGGCTCCGCTGCTTCGCTGCCACGCCGCCCCGACTGCCCGGCGTTGAAGACCTCGTGGAAATGCAGGTACACATCAAACCGCACACGTCCACTCTGGTCAGCTTTGAAATTCGTGTGCCAGTAGTTGTTCATAGCGTACAGGAAAACTGTGGCGGAGGAGCGGTTTTCGGTCAGCCATTTTTTGTACCCCTTGTGCACCAGGCGCTCATCCACCATGCCGCCCGGCTCGAACAGGGCGCCCTGCGGACTTGCGAGTGTGACCCCAAAGTTTGTACCGGACACATCCAGCCAGCGTTGCACAGAGAAAAAATCCCGGTTCGAGCCGGGGATCTGGCCTTGCTCCGGGGTGATCCAGGCATCGCCCACCCCTACCCGCAACGTCGGTTCGGGAATGTCGAACGGGAACACCAAATGCAGCGATTCCTTTTCCCGAATGGCGGTTTTGTCCACCACGGCAGTCAGGTGGAGCAAGTCGTCGAGGCCCCGGTATTGGGAAACTTCGTACACGACCTCGTTCGTGCCGGCAAGTGCTGCCTGCACCCGCAGACGTCGCAACACCGGCCCTTTTTCTAACCAGGATATCGCCCGAATTTGAGATCGCTGAAAAGTGTCGGGATTTTGCCCGGCTACGTACAGCGCATGCCCCAGGCCGTTGTACTGTTCCGGCTGCACCCATTGGCGGCCAAGCGTGTTGAGGTGTTGCACGGCGCCCGTTACGGAATCGAGCGCCCAGGCTATTTTGGGTTGAAAATCACCGTTTGCCGAGAGCGAAGCCCGGGCGACGCGGTACACCCGTTGCCCGTTGGCGGGCACATCGTGCGCCACGAAAATGCGCCGGCCGTTCGACAGGGTTTGCACCGGCAGGTACCGGCCCCGCGGCTCATCTTCCACGAGGGCATAGTCCGCCGGGATTGTTTCAGGCCAATCCAGTTCCACCACCCCGCTGCGCGGCCAGGGCAGGGTGTTGACCACTACCAAAGAACCGGTTTGGGCAGATGGGGCCAGCAGGGCGCGTTCGATGCGGTTTACTTCCGCGCGTGCCGAGTCGAGCAGGCGTTTTTTGTAGTCCCATTGCCGCGTCGTGAACGAATCGTCGGGCGCTGAAATACTGCACCAGGCGCCCCAGGTGTGTTCGTGAAACAAGATGATGTGCCGCCGCGCCTGGTACCACCAGCCCGGCGGCAGGGTGATCTTTTGTTGCCGGGCGAGTCGTTCCAGTTGACTGAGTTTGCTGCTGAGCAGGCGGTTTTCGGTTTCCTCGGCAGCGGTGGAGTAAGCCCCGTCTTCCCAGTAGGGCGTGAAATCGCCGGCAAGCACCGGAATGTCGTGGCCATATTGTTTTTCAAACCGCTCGAACACGTCGTTCACGTTGGCCAGCACTAAGCGGGGGGAGGCGTATTTTTCATTCCAGGCGCGCACGAAATCACTGATGGCAGTGTCAATCGGGCCGTTGTCCGACACGATGTTGTAGCGCCACTGCACGATGTCGTAGGGGTAGGCGGCGGCTTCGAGGGTTTTCAGGTAGTCCGCGATTTTGCGGGGGCCGCGGTCGGCCACGGCGCCCGGGGCGAATCCGTGCCAGGAGGAGTAGCCCTTGCCGCAGGTCCAGAACAGAATGCTGTCCTGCCCCGAAGCCGATTTCCACCAGAAGGGCCGGTCGCCCTGCTCGCGCAGGGTGGAACCGATGCGGTCGCCGCCGTCGGGCATGGCTTCGATGTAGTTGGGGCCGTTGGAGAAATACCGGACGCCGCGCCGCGCCAGTGCCGGCACCGCTTCCCAACTCAGCCCGGGAATATCGGTAAACATGGCCGAGCGGATGGGCAGGTCGTAGCGCCGGCGCAGGGTATCGGCGTACTCCGTCCACCAGTACAATTCCTCCGAAGAACACAGCCCGGTGAGCACATTGGCGTACAGGGCGGAGAGGCCGATTTGTCCGCTTCGGACAGCCAGCACAAACAGTTGCACTTCCGCCGGCGCGGCTTCCCGCAAGAAATTTTCGACGGCCCAGAGCGACTCCACATTCCACACAAAGCGGCTGTCCTCGGGGTAGTTTCGCGTTTTTTCAATCATCCGAAGCGCCTTGCGTATGTTCTCCGTGTGGATGACAACCACGTCTTCCTGATAGTGCGAGTAGCCGATATCGGTGTGGGCGTGGTGAACCAGATGAATTTCCCGGCGGGTGACGGGGTACAGGTCCACGTTTTTATGTACCGTCAGTCGGTTTCCGATGCGGGCCTCGACGTCCAGACTGGTTTTTTGGGAAACGGCGGCCACCGGCACCTCGAACGTTTGAGCGCCGTTTTGCACGACAAATTGCCCGGCAGAAACGCCGCCGATTTGCACATGAAGCGTGTCCGGCGCGCCAAAATGCAACACCGTGACTTGCAGCGGTTGGCGGGCCGTGCTGCCTTGCAGCAGAAACGGCAGTGGCTCGAGGTCAATTTTTTCCTCAAAGGTGTACTGAAACGTCATGTACCAGTCGGGGCTGTTTTGGGCCTGGCCCACCACCTGGAGCCGAATCGGTTGGCCGGGTGTGCAGGCGCTACGCGACACACGCAGGTAGGCGATGCCGTGCGCGTCGGATACCCAGTCCTGTTTCTTTAACTCAAACGTCAGGCGCGTGCTGTCGGGGCCGGCAAACGACCAGACGGGCGGGTGTGCTTGCGGGTAGGTGGTGAATGTGAGTGTTTTCCGGTCGTTTACGTATAAGTCAAAATGCCGGACGCCTTTACTGGTACCCGTGGAGTGCGCCGCGACCCAACTGAAATACACGTACGGGCCGGAAGCATCGGCGGGCACGGGCGCCGTTTCCCACTCGATGGTTTTTTGCCCGTCGGTGCAGCGGGTGAGCAGCGCTTCGCGGGCGTAGTCCTGGTAAATGGAAAAGTAGGGCAGGGGTTCGCCGCGCAGGGTTTTGGCGTAGCCGTTCAGGACGGTTTGCGTGCCCATGCCGGGCACGGCGATTTGGGCGTTGGTGGCGATTGAGCCGAGAAGAAAACACAACGCGAACCCTGCAGTCGGCCACAGGAGGTTTTTTCGGAAACGGGATTTGAATGTGCTCGTCATGGGTTGCCGGTTTTGAAAGCGGACGGATTCCTCCGAAATAACAAAGCGTCGCCGTTTTTGCAACGGCTGCGGGATGCCGCGCTGAAGTGAGGAGCCGGCACCGGTGATTTATTTCTGTAACGGAAACCAGGCCTTGAGCTGTTGAATCAAATCCTGAAATGCGGCATCCTGACATTTACCATAGGAGACTTTTGCGGCAATTTTTCCATAAATGGAGGCGGACAAGGGCGTTCTTGACAAGCGCAGCGCATCGAGGAATGCTTCTTTGGGACGGTCGGGTTTGGTCGCATCTTCAGCGAGTAAGCCTTCTTTTTTTGCCCAGTCATACAGCGATACCTGCTCTTCCCATCCGATTGCCTGCTCTACATTCCGGTTATCCATCCACATCCAGTTTTCCAACTCCGGCTGAATAACAATAACGGCGCTTCTTCCTTTCCACCCGTTTTTTTCTAATAGTTCCTGTACGTTTTTTTTGACCTGATCAAGGGGTAAATGTTCTACTCCGGTACCTTCAAAATCAAAAACCACCAATGCAAAGCGGTATTGGTTGATATAGGGTCTCAACAGCTCGTGGCTGTAGATGTAAGTTCCAGAGTCTTTTCCCGGATTTACTTTTACCTCAAATCCAAACTCAGCGGTATTGGAGGATTTCGGGATTCGGGGCAGGAGTGCTTCCATGACGGCTTTCTGATGCCCATCGGCCACAAATACAATGAGGTCTTTCATGACAAAACACCGCTTGCGAATAGAATAAACAGATCGGGGCGGCCCTGCCAATTTTGAAGAATTGGGTGGTCTTTGCCGCACACAATGTCCGTTGCACCATCCTTGGTTTTGGAGAAGCAAAGCAACTGGCTCGGCTCTGTCATGCCCAGAACCACAGGCGAGTGTGAAGCCACAAGAACTTGTGCGGAATAAACGGAAGAAAGGGAAAGAAACACCGTTTCAATTGCCTTGGGGTGAATGCCGTTTTCCGGCTCTTCGATCAGAAAAACGCCCTGCAGGTCACGGATGTAGGCCGGAATAGTAAGTGCCAACAAACGCAACGTGCCATCGGAAACCAACCAACTCGGCACCTCAATCCCGCTATTGTAACGCACTTTGATGTAGCGTTTTTTGTCTTCTTCGCGTTCGACGGTCCGAATGTCCACAATATCCGGTAATGCTGTTTGCACATGTTCGATCCATTGGCGAAACCGCTTCTCGTCCTTTTTCAGATTTTCGATTACCCAGGGCAGGTTGGAGCCGTCAGGTTTGAAGTGGATTCCTTGCCCCGGGTGGCTGGGGTGGCGCATGTGGAGGCTGTCCAACACAAACGTTTGTACCGATTCTTGCAAAAACGTTTTCAGCCATGTGGTACTGGGGAATAAGGTGACATCGTCAGGCAGGTTGGCGAGTGCCGATTTTTTGATCCCTAAATTTAGTTTCAAAAACCAATCGCGATCGTCCGGGCTGCCTTTTTCGAGCCAGTAAATGGTGGATCCGTTGTCTTGCCTGAGGACAATGTTTTTACGCAGATTTTGGTATCTGGCAGCCATTTGCCGGTTGCCGACCTGATACTCAGGAAATGTTTCCCGAACCATCGAAATCGGTTGAATCGAGGCTTCTGTTTGAAACAGCAATACCTGCTCATCAAGGATGGTATGTTCACCTGTTTCTGGCGCCAAACCAAGCCGAACCATGTAATGGATACTGTCAAATTTTTCACTAAAGAAAGCCGAACGAAGTTTCTCCGGTATTTCCACCTCTATCGCCAGTTCGATATCCCCGCCTTGCCCCGAAAAGGTCAGATCGTTGAAATTCTGGCATCGCCGGGTAATTGCATAATCCACACCGTTGGAAACCAAATCCGACAAAAAACCTACCACATCCAAAAATGTCGTCTTGCCACTTCCGTTGGCCCCAATGAGCACGTTGAACGCACCTAAGGGCTGAGAAATATATCTCAAACTACGAAAGTTTTTTGCTTCGATCCGGCGAATCATGGCTGTTTGTTTGATGCAAAGTTGCAACATTGTTTCATTTTGAAACACATGGCTCCTGAAAGACTTACCCCAATTCCCGTACCGCCAACCACGCCATCAACCCCATGCCCGTTTCCAGCGCCGCCTCGTCAATGTCGAACGTGTTGGTATGCACCGGCGAGGTGATGCCACGTTCGGGGTTGCCGGTGCCGAGCCGGTAAAAACACGCGGGCATGGCCTGCGAAAAATACGCGAAGTCTTCGGCGGTCATGCGCAGGGGCAAATCCACCACGTTTTCGGCGCCGAGGTACTGCACAGCCCAGTCGCGCGCACGGGCGGTGAGCGCCTCGTGGTTGTGCAGCACCGGGTAGCCTTTCAGCACGTTGAACTCGCAGGCGCCGCCCATGCTTTTGGCTATGCTCTCCGCTATTTTTTTCATGCGGCGGTGCGCTTCGGTCCGCCATTTTTCGTCCATGGTGCGGAACGTGCCCTCCAGCCGCACTTCGTTGGGGATGACGTTGGTAGCCCCGCCCACGGAGTTTATTTTCCCGAAGGTAAGTACCGACGGCACAGTGGGGTCGGCGTAGCGGCTCACCATTTGCTGGAGCGCCACCAGAATCTGGGCGCTCATGGCCACGGGGTCAATGCACTCGTGCGGCATGGCGCCGTGGCCACCCCGGCCTTTCACTGTCACGTAAATTTCATCGGCTGAAGCCATGTACACCCCGGGCCGGAAACCGACCATGCCCGCCCGCAGGGGTGGATGCACGTGCTGCCCGAAAATGGCCGCCGGACGCGGACTCTCCAACACGCCCGCCTTGATCATGAGGCTGGCGCCACCCGGCAATTTTTCCTCGCCGGGCTGAAAGATACATTTCACCGTGCCGGAAAACCGGTCGCGCAATTCGTGCAAAATCCGCGTCGCGCCGAGCAGCGCCGACGTATGCACGTCATGGCCACAAGCGTGCATGACACCCTCGTTCCGCGATTTGTACGACACCTCGTTGGCCTCGAGAATGGGCAGCGCGTCCATGTCGGCGCGCAGGGCCACCGTCTTTTTCCGGAAATTTGATCCCTGTATAAGCGCCACTACGCCGGTTCCGGCCACGCCAGTGCGGTGTTCGATGCCCCACGCTGCAAGGCGTGCGGCCACATATCGGGCGGTTTCGGTTTCCTGAAACGACAGTTCGGGGTGCGCGTGCAGGTGGCGGCGGTGCGCCATGATGTCGGAATGGTATTCCCGGGCGAGCGATCGGATGCGGTCGAGCATATTGAAAAAGATTAGGATGCGGGCAAAACTACTTGTTCCCGGCACAACGCAATACATTTGCTTCCATGTTTGAACTTACGCAATCGCCCTTCGGGAAATACCGCCTGTACCACCTGCACCACCGGGAGTCGGGCAACGGCTTCAGCATCGTGCCTGGCCTGGGCGCCAACGTGCTGGAAATTCAGTTCAGCGGCCAAAACGTGCTCGACGGCTACCAGTCTCCCGAAGAACTGGAAGCCGGCAAATGGGGCAAAAGCGCGCTGCTTTTTCCGTTCCCCAACCGCCTGCGCGACGGGCACTACTCCTGGCTGGGGCGCGACTACGCCTTCCCGATCAACAACGCCGCCACCCAAAATGCGATCCACGGTTTCGTGCGCCACGAAGCCTTCGAGGTGACGCGCATCGAACTGACTACGGAAAATGCCGAGATCACCTGCAGGCTCGACTACCGCGGGCACCACGCCTGCTACCCGTTTCCGTTCACACTCGAAGCCACGTTCGGTATCACCGACCGGGGAGCGTTCAGCGCGACTTTTTTTGTGAAAAACCGCCACCGCGAGGCCATTCCGGCCGGACTCGGCTGGCACCCGTATTTCCGGCTGGGCGAACGCGCCGACGCGCACAGCCTCCAGTTGCCCGCTTGTTCCATCGTTGAAATTAATGAGCGCATGCTGCCCACCGGCGCCCGGACGCCCCACGGCACCTTTGCCCAATCCGCGCCCGTGGGGGAAACCGTACTCGACAACTGTTTCCACGTGGACGAGTCCAACACGCTGTACCACCTGACGCTGCACCACAATGGGCGCTCCCTTACCCTGGCCGCCAGCCGCGATCTGTTTCCGTTTTTTCAGGTGTTCACGCCCCCGCACCGCGAAAGCATCGCCCTCGAACCCATGACCTGCAACGTCAACGCGTTCCAGAACGGCGACGGCCTGGTTACCATTCCGCCTGCCGGAGATTGGTCGGCGGCCTTTTTGCTGGAGTACCGCTGAAAGAGTGTCACAGAGGCTCGCAGAGTTTGAGAGGCTACAGAGTTTTTACAAAAACACGTTCATCGTTCATCACTCATCGCTACGCATATGATCCAGGTCCTCCACATTTCCGCCGAGTGCTACCCTGCCGCCAAAACGGGCGGTTTGGGCGACGTGGTCGGTTCCCTGCCCAAGTACAACACACAGGCAGGCGTGCTTTCCGCCGCTATCATCCCGAAGTACTCCCTGCGCTGGATCAACAACGCGGAGTGGGTCACCGTCTTCAAGGGTTCGACCTGGATCAACTGGCGGCAGTGGCATTTCCGGGTGCAGCAGCAAGCCGGCAATACGCTCGGCTACCCGCTGTTTGTGGTGGATATCCCCGGCTTGTATGACCGACCCGGTATCTACAACGACGCGTCGGGTGCCCCTTATGGCGACGAAATTCAGCGCTACATCGGCTTTCAGCAGGCTGTGCTGGAGTGGGTCTTGTCCATACCCTGGTACGAGCGGCCCCGCGTGCTGCACTGCCACGACCACCACACCGGCCTCATCCCCTGGATGGTCAAATACTGCCCGGCATACCAGCAACTGGCGCCCATCCCCACCGTGTACACCATTCACAACGGCCAATACCAGGGCATGTTCAGTTGGAAAAACAGTCACTTGCTGCCGCCTTATGAAGCAGGCGCCCGCAACCTGCTGGACTGGAACGGCGTCATCAACCCGATGGCGACGGGGGTAAAAACCGCCTGGGCCGTCACCACGGTATCACCTTCGTACCTGCACGAACTGCACCAGAGCGCCCTCGGGCTGGAGCCGCTTTTCCGGCAGGAATGGCGCAAGGAGCACGGCATCGTCAACGGCATAGATGCCCAGGTGTGGGACCCCGCCAACGACCCGGCCATTCAGTACCAACTGGAGGGCGACAACATCACGAAGTTCAAAACCCGCAACAAGCGGGTGCTCTGCGAATGGTTCGGCTTCCCGTACGACGCCCCGCTGTTCAGTTTTATCGGACGCATGGTGGGTGAAAAAGGTGTGGACCTGCTGCCTGATACCTTCCGGCGTTTCATCCATGCCGGCGCGCGGGCGAGTTTTCTGGTGTTGGGCACCGGCGAATCCTGGACGGAAGACCAGTTCCGCTCCATGGCGCATCAGTTTCCGGGCAAGTTCAACACTGTCATTGACTACAACGAGTCGCTCGCGCACCAGATTTACGCCGGCTCCGACTTCCTCGTCATGCCTTCCCGGGTGGAACCCTGCGGCCTCAACCAGATGTACGCCATGCGCTACGGCACCATCCCGGTGGTGCGCTCGGTTGGCGGCCTGAAAGACACCGTACCGGACATCGGCGAGCCGGACGGCAGCGGACGCGGTATCCGTTTCGACCAGTTCAACATCGAAGATGCTGTGCATGCTATTTACCGGGCAGCCTCCATGTGGCACAACGACCCCGGCACGGTAGCACACCTGCGCGAACGCATCATGGCCATTGATTTCTCCTGGGAACGCACCATCGAGCGCTATTTTGCGGTGTATCGCGGACTCGGGGCAAATATCGAACCGGGAGCAGTGCGCCTGCAACGGGAGGAAGCCACCGCACCGCCGGCTTTGCCGACGGCCCCCCCCGAAACCGAACAACCCGCCGAAATCGCTCCACCCCCACCGACAGCCGCCAAGGCGAAACGTAAGGCGGCGAAGGGGAAAAAGGGAGCCTGAGCAGGGCTTGTATGAGTGCGCATTGACTTTCCGGGTGCTTGAACTGTCCGACAACGATCAACGCAGGGCATCCGCCCGTTGCCGGCATTCGTCCGCCTTGGCCATATTGCCCATCGCCCGGTACGCGATGCTCATGTTTCGCCAGGCGGTCTGGTTGTTCGGCTCCAATGCCACGGTTTTTTCAAAACACTGCACGGCTTTTTCGTTCCGGCCTTGCATCCCGTAGGCGGTACCGAGGTTGAGGAAGGTGTTGGCATCGCTCATGCCGTACTCCACGGCTTTTTCCAGCAGCTCGACGGCGCGGGGAATGTTGTGGTTCTCCTGCCCCTCCTCGCGGCCCCAAGCCAGATAGGTGCGTCCGATATTGGTGCGGGCGATGCCGTAGTTCGGCGCCTCGTCGAGCGCTTTTTGGTATTGTTCGATGGCATCTGAATAGCGGTTCCGGGCAATGGCCGCGTTACCGAGGTTCAGGTACGACACCGGGTTGGGGCGTATCGCGATGGCTTCCCGGCTGTGCGTTTCGATTTGGGACAGCAGTTCATTTTTTTCGGTTTCGGAAAGGTTTTTTTCCGTGGAAAACCGGGTATAAAGTTCGCTGCCCATGCCGTTGTGCAGGCGTACGCTGTTGGGCGCTTTGGCGCTGTCGGCAGTAAAAAGCGTCAGGTTGTCGCGCCAGTCGGCATTCCGGGCAACGGTGAGCACACCGAACAGCCCTGCCACCCCAATCAGAATACCGGCGCCGGCGCCGATTTTTTTTGCCTCCGGCAAACGGGCGTTGTCCACCGCCTGACTGAGGTCGAAGCCCGTGAGACGCCAAATTACCCACGCTGCTCCGAGGCAAAACCACACCGATGGCGCATACATCAGCCGCTCGCCAAACAGGGTGCCGATGACGAGCGGCATCTGGCTGTACAGGGCCACTCCGCACAAAAATGCGGCCGCGCAAAACGCCGGCAACTGCCGCTGCGCCAGCCCGCGAACGGCCAGAAATACCAGTGCGCCGTACAAAACAAGTCCGGTCGGCGCCTGCCAATCGCTCCAGCCCACTACCGACAGATGCCGGAATGAGTAGTCGCTCAACAGCGGATACGGCACTGCCAACAACTGAAAATATTTCCACAGCACCATGAATCCTGTGGCCATGTGTTCGCCCAGACCGGATGCAGCCACGATGGGGTTGTCCATTTCGCTGACGATAAACTTGTCGGTGGTTTTGCTGAGCACGGCAGCGCGAACCAGCAGGAACAACACAGCGGGCAGGGCGAAAAGTGCTGCGTAGCCGAAACTTTGCCGGGCCGTTTTTTTGAAAAAAAACCAGCCCGCCAACGGGAAAACCGGGAGCAGCACCACAGCACTCTCCTTGGACAACAGTGCAAGGAAATAACTGCCGAGCGCCGCCGCCAACCACCGGAAAGCGGGGCGTTCCAGCCAGCGCGCCCAGGCGTATAAGCCCAGCGTTGTGAAAAAAAGATTCAGGATTTCGTCGCGACTTTTGATGTTGGCTACCACCTCGGTGTGCAGCGGGTGTGCGGCAAAAAGCAGTGCCGCCCCGGCTGCCAGCAGCCAATGCCTGCCGGCCAACAGCCGCTGGAGACTGAAAAACAACAATGCCACCGTGAGGGCATACCAAAGTACGTTCATCAGGTGGCCGAGAAACGGACTGCCCGGCGCTATGCTCCATTCCACCGCAAAGGTGACTAACGACAGCGGGCGGTACAGCAGCGCCGAGGCGCCGGCGCCCTCCGTACCGGCACGGTAGTGCTGGACGAATAATTCCGGAATACCGGAGATGCCTTTTTTGACTAATTCATTTTTACCGATTGCCAGGGGATCATCCAGCACATACTGGTGCCCGAGCGTATTGGCATACAGCAAAAAAGCAAACACCGCCAGGCCCAGCCCGACCCATACGAATCGCCCGGGGGTGGCAGATGCCGGACGGGTTTCCTGCACAGGAGCAGCAGCGCGTTTTGGCGGCGGAGTGGGTCGATCGCGTTTTTTCGACATGGCTGTACTTTTTTGGTAATGTCAAACAACTGATACTTCTTTGATTGCTTGTGCAATATGCACCACGCATCGCTACCCGACTACTTGACCCCCCAACCATTCGGCCAACTCGTTTCCGGGCTGACAAAACTCAGCCGCCCTTCGGCATCTTCGGCCATGAGGATCATACCCTGCGACTCGATGCCGCGCATGGTGCGGGGCGCGAGGTTTGCCAGCACCAGCACCTGTTTGCCCACAATTTCTTCCGGCTGAAAATGCAGGGCGATACCCGATACGATGGTGCGTTTTTCAAAGCCGAGGTCCACGGTCAGTTTCAGAAGTTTGTCGGCTTTTTCCACTTTGGAGGCCTCCAGGATAGTGCCGGTCCGGATGTCAAGTTTGGCGAAGTCGTCGTACTGAATTTCTTCTTTCATGGGTGGATATGTAGCGGGTGCGGTTTTTTCGGCAGCCGGCTGATTGGCTTGTGCAGCGGCTTGCAGTTTGGCTACCTGGGAGGCGATCACCTCGTCGGGGATGCGGGTGAACAGGTGCTCGGCGGCATTGAGCGCGTGGTTGGGCCGGATGACGGGATTGCCTTCGGCCAGTTCGTTGTGGATGTCAAGCAGGGCACTGTCGTCGTTCAGAAGCGGCAGATTAAGCATCTGGCGGAGCCGCTGCGCGGCAAACGGCAGGAACGGACGCAGCGCCACCGACAAAGCGGCCACATACTGCAAGGCCAGGTTGAGCACCACTTTGACCAGTTCCGGGTCGTCCTTGATGGCCTTCCAGGGTTCGTTGAACTGGAGCAGGGCATTGCCGGCGCTGGAAATTTCCATCAGGATGCGTAGGGCTTCGCGGAAATTGAACTGTTCCACTTCGCGGCCCATCTCCTCCAGTTTCAGGTGCAGACGGTGCAGTTCGGAATCGTAAGTGCCGACCTGCTCGGCATCCCAGCCGCTTCGGAACTCGCGGCTGGCGTCAATACCCGGTACCACGCCGGAGTAGTTTTTGTGCATCAGCACCAGTACGCGGTGCACGAATCCGGCGAGGTTGCCCACCAATTCGGTATTCGTGCTTTCCTGAAAACCCTTCCAGGTGAACTCGCTGTCGCGCTGCTCCGGCATGTTTTTGATCATGTTGTAGCGCAGGTCGTCCTCGCGGCCGGGCAGTTCGGCTACGTATTCGTGCACCCACACCGCCCAGTTTCGGGAAGTGGACAGTTTGTTGCCTTCGAGGTTGAGAAACTGGTTGGCGGGCACGTTCACGGGGAGGATAAAGTCGCCGTGCGCTTTCAGGATGGCCGGAAAAATGAGGCAGTGGAACACAATGTTGTCCTTGCCGATGAAGTGAATGAGCGAGGTGTCTTTGTCTTTCCAGTAGGGTTCCCAGTTGGTGTGGTGGTCGAGCGCCCACTGCTTGGTGGCCGAAATATAACCGATGGGGGCGTCGAGCCAGACGTAAAGTTTTTTGCCCTCCGAGTGCGGAATTTCATGCGGTACGTCCACGCCCCAGTCGAGGTCGCGGGTCATGGCGCGGGGCTGAAGGCCCTGATCGAGCCAGGAATTGCACTGGCCCACCACGTGGTTTTTCCAGGTGGCCGGGTTGTGCAGTTGCCGTCCGTCGGCCTTGCCGGTGTTGATCCATTCGCGCAGCCAGGCTTCGTGTTCGTTCAGTTTGAGGTACCAATGCGTGGTGGGGCGCATCACCGGAGCGGCGCCGCTGAGCGTGGAGCGGGGGTTGATGAGCTGCGTAGGGCTGAGGGTAGAGCCACATTTTTCGCACTGGTCGCCGTAGGCATCGGGGTTGGCGCACACGGGGCAGGTGCCGATGATGTAGCGGTCGGCGAGGAACTGGCCGGCCACCTCGTCGTAGTACTGGTCGCTTTCTTTTTCCTCAAACTGGCCGTTTTCGAGCAGTTTCCGGAAAAAGTCCTGCGAAGTCTGGTGGTGCAGTGGTTCGCTGGTGCGGTGGTAAATATCGAAGGCGATACCGATTTTTTCGAAGGTGTCGCGGATGCTCGTGTGGTATTTGTCCACGATTTCGCGCGGGGTGACACCCTCCTTTCGGGCGCGCACGGTGATGGCGGCGCCGTGTTCGTCGGAACCACACACGAACACCACGTTTTTGCCCATCAGGCGCAGGTAGCGCACGTAGATGTCGGCGGGCAGGTACGCGCCGGCGAGGTGACCGATGTGCAGCGGGCCGTTGGCGTAGGGCAGTGCGGCGGTGACGAGGTATCGTTTTTTCATCAGGAATGGATGCGTCTTGTTTTTCAGGCGGCAAAAGTACGGTACAGCGGGCCGCAAAGCGCGCGTTTGTTCTTTTGAAAAAATCCGTGTGCGCGGCCCGCCACATTTGTCATCCTTCCAGCAGTTTATCCTCGTCGGACGACGAACTCGTCCGACGAGTGCGGAGCCGATCGGAACTAAGTTCGACTTTAGCCATTTAAAACCAAAAGCGAGAACTCCCCGGAAGTGAGTAAATTTGAGATCACTACAAAACAAATTTATGCTCACGTTGCCAAAAGAGTTCTCCCGTCAAATATCGGTGTTTGCTCCGTTATT
>JAEUUV010000191.1 GCA_016787285.1 Saprospiraceae bacterium
CTTGCTGACTGCCGACACCCTGAAAGATGTAGCCAATTGGGCAGGAACACAACTGCGCGCCCTGATTTCGGCTACTCTCGAAGGGCTGGTAACCACCTTGCTGGCGGGTTTTATCCTCTTTTTCATGCTGATAAACGGCCCGCAAATGGAAGCCTTCTTTTTCAACTGGCTGCCTTTTCGCCATGCGAATGTGGCCGATTTCAAACACCAGTTGAACACCCTCGTGTTTACCAACGCAGTGGGCATACCGCTCATGGGGATCATGCAGGGCTTGTCCGGCTTGCCGGCTTACTGGTTGCTTGGCGTACCGGATGTGTGGCTCTGGTTCGCAATCACCTGCATCTCGGGGATGCTGCCGATCGTGGGTGTGGCGCTGGCCTACATCCCCATGACCATCCTGATGGTGGCCAGCGGCATGCCCTGGAACGGTCTGGCGCTTTTTCTGTACGGGTTTATTGTGATTGGTTCCGTGGACAATGTCGGGCGCATGTGGTTACAAAGAAAACTCGGCGATACACACCCGCTCATCACCCTGTTCGGGGTGATCGCCGGGCTGAAGCTGTTTGGTTTTATCGGGTTCATTTTCGGGCCGATCCTGATCGCCCTCTTTTTATTGATAATCCGGATTTATATCCGCGAATTCGGGCATGAAGCCCACGGTACGGCATGACTGAGTTGATTTTTAATCCATTATTTATCCGGAGATTTCTCCCAAACCTTTGCATCCCTCAACATGAAAATCCTTTCGACATTTTCGCTCATCCTGCTGACCGTAAATGCTTACACCCAATCAAATGTCGCCTGTGATCTGAATTTAGGCCCCAACGTCGTCGTTTGCAACAATGCCGTTTTTACCCTGAACCCCCACCCTGTTCCCGGCGACTACCAATGGTCGGGATCGGGTAGTAGCGGGCTGAGTTGCACCGATTGCCCTTCGCCCGAAGTGTCCGGGCTGACGTCCGGCGTGTACACGATCATTGCCACAGTGACAACCCCGGATTGTTCCGCCGGCGACACGCTCATAATCACCGTCATCAACGGTGAGGCGCCGCAATACACGATCAGTCCGGATCGTGATATTTGTCTGGGCGACAGCGTACACCTCGGAGGGCCACCCGCGGCCGGCACGTTTCACAACTGGTTTTCCGTACCGATGGGGTTCAGCAGTTTTGACTCCAACCCTTCGGACATACCGATGACGGCTACGACGTATTACCTCTCGGTGTCCAGCAGTACGTGCCCGATTCCCATGCTGGATAGTGTGAAAATCACGCCCATTGCGCTCGACCTCCAACTCACGCCTTCGGATACGGTGAAAATATGCCGCGGGCGTTCCCGAACACTACAAGCCACGGTAACCCCGACCGGGCAAGCACTTGCCTGGTCGGCGGGGCTGCAAGTGGCGCCAAACGGCACCTCGGCAGTTGCCATGCCCACCGAAAGCACGCTTTACACCGTGACGGCCAACATCGGGGGCTGTACCCGCACCCGGCAGGTGTATTTTGCCGTGGACAGCCTTCCAGCAGACCTGAAAATACGCCCCGGCGACACCACCATTTGCCAGGGTGACACCCTGCGGCTGTGGTCGCCCGACTTCGATTCGACCCATTTTTCCGGCATTTCATTCAAATGGACGCGTACCCCCCAAACCGCCCTGCTCACGCCGGACAGCCTGCAAAACCTGCTCGTGCAGCCAAATGTACTGACGATTTACCGCCGCGTCACACGCTTCGGGGTGTGTGGCGACACGGCTTCGGTAGTGGTACAGGTAACTCCTGCGGCGCAATTGACGGCTGCGCCCGATTCGGTTTCGATATGCCCGGGCGATAGCGTAAAGATCAAACTGACGTTCACGCCGGGCGTCACAAACCTGGCTTGGACGCCCCCGACCGGCGTTTCATGTGCCGCCTGCGACAGCGTCGTGTTGCGCCCCACCACCACTACGACGTATGCGGTTTCGGGGAAATTTCAAAACTGCCCCGTGCGCGATACGGTGGTGGTCAACCTGAGACCCCTCGCGCCCCTGCATTTCCCGGACAAACGAATCATTTGCCTTGGCGACACCGTCCGGCTGAACGACATGTTCGATCCCGCAGCCAAATACACCTGGACGTCCACCCACCCGGGTTTCGGCACGGACACCCTGCCCGATCCGAGATTCAAACCCACGCAAACGGCGACCTATTTTGTCACGACCAACAACGGCTGCATTGGCTTCGATTCGGTGCGCATCGAGGTACTAACGGCTGCGCTTACGGCAAGCAACGACACCACGATTTGCAAAAACCAGTCGGTAGTCCTGACTGCTACAACCAGTATTCCGGGCACAAATTTT
>JAEUUV010000243.1 GCA_016787285.1 Saprospiraceae bacterium
AATGTATGGTCAATATAGATTTCCTGGTTGTTTATGAAAATATCGAAATTTTGAATGCCGATTCCCACATCCTCATTTGCCCCGATCGAGAGGGTGCCGTCATTGGTGAAGGTACCGAAATCATTCGCAAGCCCAATAGAAGTTGTGCGGTCAATATGAATATGCGAGCCAGTATTATTATTGAAAGTAGCCAGGTTAAATATGCCATTCCCCCCTACACTTTCCGAAGCCCCGATAGTAATAACTGCTGCATTCGTGAAGATACCGGAAGTATTCCAAAGCCCTGCGGAGGTTGAGCGGTCAATGTGGATTTCCGCATCGGTGTTGTTGTTGAAGGCAGCCTGGTTGTAAATGCCATAATTCCCTACACTTGAAGTAGAGCCAAGAACCAGATCGCCGTTGTTGGTCACCGTGCCCTGGTTGTTAAACCCTGCCGTAAAACTGGAGGGCGTAGCATACGCGGCATACCCATTGATCGTCAAACTACCCATACTCCCGATGGTCAGCGACCCGCCCGTCAGTACATGTACGGATTTGGCCACTGCTGCCGTGCCGGCCATGACGACCGGGTCGTTGGTCACGTCAGGAATGGTCACGTCATCCGTGGCCGTTGGCACGGAGCCGTCGAGCCAGTTGCCCGCCGTGGCCCAGTCGGACGATAGACATCCCGTCCAGATGTCCGTAGCCGAAGGAACCATGGGCGGCGCCACGCAACCGGCGTTGCCATAGGTATTTGTGAGGGGAAGATAATAAGCGCCGTTTCCGCCGGTGATTGAGGCCAAGTTGTAGGTGATGGTCTGCGTGCAGGTGCCCGCGATAGAAAATATGCTGGTACGAGTGCCCGCACCAGGACCATTGGTGAAAGCCCCGGCAGATCGGGTGCAGGCACTGGCAATGACATAAATGCACTGCCCAGCGCCGCACAAGGCGCTGAAATCGTAAAGTGCGTTGGCAGAGCCGGCACTGGCCTGCAATACCACGATGGCGTTGGCCGGGATGTCCACGCCCGCCCCTACGGCGATCAGGTTGCTGCAACCCGTGAAAGCCGCCGTGTTGCCGGTGGTGAGGCCGCAGGGGGTGGGATCGTCCGGCCAGTTGCCGTTGTTGGTATTGATGTCGTTGTTTTCCGGGCCGATGACATTGGTGTTTAGGTCATAGTCCAATCGGATATCTGCCGTGTTGAATCCCCCTCCGGAGCGAATGATGATAAACTCGTTGAGTTGTTCAGTACCACAGGCATCAACTAATATCGCTACTACCTGTGGACATTGAGCGTGCAAACCTGCCGCCTGAAGGAGCAGCGCAAAAAACAGAAGAAATCCCGACAAAAGCCGGTTGCAAGCTGTAGCGCCAGATGGTGCAACGGACGAGGGAAGGGGTACCGGTAAACGCATGTGTCTTGTATTTTTTGAATTTAGCCACAAGATAAGCAGGTATTGTTTTGCAAGGGGCATTTTTATGTGCGTCACGCAGGACAACCGTGGCGCCAAATGGAACGCGCGTTCGCTGGAGGCCGTTACGCCGGAAACGACGCTCGAGGTGGCCTCGCAGGTACACTGGATTTACGGGCATCTGTCGGGATGCAACTCCCCACGGGCGCCGACCGGGATGCGCTGGTGCAACGCGTGGCCGAACGCCGGATTTTCGTTTCACCGCGCGGAGAGGTGGTCGCGTGTCGCCCAATGTGTACAATGTTGCCGGTGATTTGGAGGCGCTGACTATCTTGTGATCACTCCACCAGCACCACCCGCTTCGCCACGACCCCGCTCGCGCTCCGCACGCTCACCGTGTAAATCCCCGCCGCGGCGCCTGCCTCGCGCAGGCTGATGGGCAGTTTCAACTCCTCCACCGCCGGAATGCGGCGCTCCCAGATCAGTTGACCCAGGTCGCTGTGGATCGAAACCATGACCGATTCGCCGGCAAAGTCCGTCAGGTCAAGTTGGATGCGGTCGGTGGTCGGGTTCGGTTGAAGCGCGAACGCGGCAGGATGGGACACGGATAACACGGATGGGACACGGATTTTCACGGATTTTTCTTCCTCCTGATTGATCTGCGCAAATCCGTGTTTTATCTGCGTCATCTGCGTTGCCATTGGTCGCAAGCGGTCAAGCGTTTCAGGTTCGGGGTCTCCAAAACTATTTCCCAGCACGGTAATCACCTGCGAGGTCGTCGCCGAATTGCCACACAAGTCCTCGGCACGCCAGGTGCGCGTGATCGTATAGTCTGCCGCGCAGCCGCTGCCCGAGTACACGTTGCCGAGGAAGGTGATGCTCGCATACCCGCAGGCATCGTTGGCCGTTGGATGCACCAAGGGCGGCAAGGGCTGGTTGCACTGGATCGTCAGCGGTGGCGGCACGGTCGTGAACACCGGCGCACCGGTGTCCGACACCTGGATTGTCTGCGTGGACACCGTGCTGTTGCCGCAGACATCGGTGGCCCGCCAGGTACGGCGGATCTGATAGTTGCCCGGACAGTTGCCGCTCGTCGTACTTTGTCCCAAATACGTCACCGTGGCGCTGCCGCAGCCGTCGTAAGCAGCAGGGCTGCCCACCGGCGGCAGGGCGGCGTTGCAGGCGATGGTCGTGTTTGCCGGGAAAGACGTGAACACCGGTTTGCCGCTATCCACTACCGTGATGCGCTGGGAGATGGAGCGCGTGTTGTTGCAGTTGTCCGAAGCCGTCCAGCGGCGGGTAAGCGTGTAGGCGTTCGGGCAGGCGCCGGCGGTTGTCGTCTGACCGTTGTAGGTTACAACCACTGTGGCATCACAATTATCCGTGGCCGTCGGTGCGGCTACGGGTGGGACAGCGGTGCACTGCACCGTCACATTCGCCGGGGTATTGGTGAAATTGGGCTTCTGAGTATCTGTCACCACAATGCGCTGCGTGGCGGTTTGGGTATTGCCGCAGGCGTCGGTAGCCGTCCACTGGCGGGTCAGGGTGTACTTGTCCGTACAGAGGATATTGGAAACCGTTTGCCCGTTGTAATCAATGCTCACCGAGCCGCCGCAGCCGTCGGTAGCCGTCGGATTGCCCACCGCCGGGATGCTGTTGCACTGCACGGTCACGTTGGCCGGCACGAAGGTGAAGATGGGCTGCACGTTGTCGAACACGGTGATGACCTGAGCGCAGGTAGTGCTGTTGCCCGATGCATCGGTGGCGCGGTAGGTGCGGGTGATGGTTTTGCGGTCGGCACAGGTCATGTTGCTTGTCACGTCACTTACAAACGAACGGGTTGACGGTCCGCAGTTGTCATTGGCCGTTACTTCCGCCGGGTTTACCTCAGGCACCTGCGAAGAGCAGGTTACCGTCACGGCGCCGGGGCAGACGGTAACCGGCGGGGACACATCAGGCAATGTGATCACCACATCGTTGCCGTCGCCGCCGGTGTATGTGAGGACGGCATCGAGGCCGCTGCCTCTGAAATTGCTCAGGATCGCACCCTCAGGAAGGCCCACAAAGGTGCCCGTGACGGCATCTGCTCCGTCGTTGTTGAGGATCGTATAGGTTTCGCATTCGGCCACCGTGTAGGAGCCGTCGAATTCAAGTTCCACGCCCGTGATGTCCACCTGGCCGATCACGTGGAGTTGGTCGTACTGCACATCCACCGCCGTGCCGTTGATCGTGATGTGGAGTTTGTTGCCTGCGGCGAAACTGAGGGTGTTGCCCGCGCCGGTGTTCACATCGTTTCCGGCTGCGTTGGGGTTGGTGCCGTTGACGGCGTCTATGGTCACATTGCCGCCCGCCGAGTTGAGTGCGGACGCATTGAGGTTGACCGCATTGCCCGAGCGCAGGTTGATGGCCGTACCGGCGGGTCGTGTGATGGCGGCGCCGACCGTGATATTGCCGGTATTGGCATCGCCGATGTGGAGGGCGCCGGTAGTGATGCGGTCGAGTTCGGTATCCGTCAGGCCGAGCGGACCGCCGATGGGATCGGGGGCGGCACCGAGGACAATGGCCACGCCGTTGGTATAGGGCAGCAGGGTGACGCTGCTGCTCGTGTTGGTACTGACGGCCGCACCAATATTCATGCTATTGGCCTGTATGCGGATGTGGCCGCCGTTGGTAGCGGTAGTGACGGCGCCGCCGTTTAGATTCTCAAAGCCGCTACTGAATAGCCCATTGCCTTCTATGCCGGTCACATGCACATCCCCGCCGGAGGAAGTGATAAAGGAGCCGGCGCTAAAGACATATACCCCATCATTGTCAAACCCTGTAGTTGCTCCACCGGTCCCTTGAACGGTCACTTTGCCGCTGCCACCCGCAGTGATCTGGCCGGCAAAGACCACTAAGACACCGTAGTTTTGGCTCGACGAACCCATGCCGCCACCCTGCCCCGTTACACTTACATCACCGCCGGAGGAGGTGATGCGGGAGTTGGCGTTTTCGACACGTACCCCATGATTGTTACTACTTGTACCCGCGCCGCCGGTGCCTTGTACCGTCACCTTACCGCTGCTACCCGCAGTGATCTGGCCGGCAAGGGACACATAGACACCGTGGTTTTGTTCCGACGATCCTGTGCCGCCGCCCTGCCCCGTCACATACACATCGCCGCCGGAGGAGCTGATGCGGGCATCGTCGGCAAAGACAAATACTCCAAAATTAGCAAAACCTGAAGTCGCGCCACCTGTGCCATGTACCGTCACCTTGCCAATACCGCCTGCCGTGATTTCGCCGCCAGATGCTACATAAACACCGTTGTTTTGGCTTGATGCGCCCAATCCACCGCCCTGACCCGTCACGCTCACATCTCCACCGGAGGAAGTGATGCGAGTATTGGTGCCTTGGACAGTTACCCCATAATTGAAAAAACCTGAAGTCGCGCCACCCGTGCCTTGTACCGTCACCGTAGCACTTGTACCGCCGCTGATTTGTCCTCCTGATCGGACCAGAATACCAAATTGGCTATCGCCGGAATCCCCGCCCGTACCTTTTGCGGCAAGCGCGCCCGTGCCGTTCGTTTTTAGTATGCCGCCATACAGGTCTATGCCGGCAAAACTACCTGCGGTAGGTGTCGCCTGTTGGTTGGCCTCTACGGTCAGGTCGCCGTTGGCGGTCTCTATGCTGCCGCCGGCGTTGACCAGCACACGCTTGCTCACCCGCACGGTGGCCGTGCCCGTACCGGAAAGGATCAGATTAGCGTTGGCAGCCACATTTACCGCATCAACGCCGGGGGTGGCATCGTCGTTTTGCAGGTCTGCATCCAGGTTGGCATTGGAAGCGAAGGTGATGTCGCCGTTGAAGTTTACCACGTCGTCGCCGGTGCCGCCGTTGATGGTCAGGTGTCGCAGGCCGCCGAAGGCTCCGATTTGGAACTGATCGTCTCCTTCCTCCTGGTTGATGGTGATGTGGCTGAAAGCGGACACATTGTTGATCGTGACAGGGAAATTAAGGATGGCCCCACCATTCAGCGCATACGTGCGGGCGGTTGTGGTATTGAAAACCACATTCGCACCGGCCGGCAACATGGAAAGCCCGTCGCTGTTGCCGGCTTCATCGGTGACGACGAGGTTGCCGCCCGCCGTGGAGATGGTGTAGTCGGGCGCGACCACCGTCAGTACCACATCGTTGCCCGTACCGCCGGTGTAGGAAATTTTGGCCGGGTAGTTGTCGAAAGGGCCGGTACTCACGAATGCGCCTTCGGCTAAGCCCGCAAAGGTGCCCGTGACGGCATCGGCGCCGTCGTTGTCAATGAGGATGATCTGGTCGCCGCCCATTTCGGTGTAGGAGCCGCCGAGTACGAGGGCGGTATTGGTCAGGTCAACGGCGCCGACGACCTGAAGTTGGGTATGGGTATTGCCGCTGCCGTCGCCGGGCGTGATGCCGTTGATGGCGAACGACAGGTCGCTGCCGAAGGACAGTGTGCCTGCGCCGAGGTCGGTATCGGCGCCGTTGAAGATGGGGTAGATGGCTTTGGGTGCGTTGCCGCAGTCGAGCAGCAGGTTGCCGCCGGCGGTACCGAAGCCTGCGTTGAAGTGGATGTCGCCGCCGCTGTGCAGTTCCACGTCGGTTGCGGCGGGCAGAGCGATGGCGGCGCTGATGAAAATATCCCCGCTCGCCGCATCGCCGATGAGAAGGGCGCCGGTAGTGACAAAGTCGAGTTCGGTATCCGTCAGGCTGAGCGGGCCGCCGATGGGGTCGGTGGCGGCGCCGAGGTTAATGGCCACGCCGTTGGTGTAGGGCAGCAGGGTAACGTTGCTGCTCGTGTTGGTGCTGAGGGCCGCGCCAATATTCATGCTGTTGGCTTGTATGCGGATGTGGCCGCCGTTGGTGGCGGTAGTGACGGTGCCGCTGGCTAGATTCACAAAGCCGATACCGCTTGTCCCGCCGCCTTCGATGCCCGTCAGGCGCACATCGCCGCCGGAGGAGGTGATGCGAGAGTTGGCGTTTTCGACACGAACCCCGTGATTGTTACTACTTGTTGTCGCGCCGCCGGTGCCTTGTATCGTTACCTTGCCACTGCCGCCAGCAGTGATCTGGCCGGCGGAGAACACATAGACGCCGTAGTTGTTTGCCGATGCACCCGTGCCGCCGCCCTGTCCTGTCACATCCACATCGCCGCCGGAGGAGGTGATGCGGGAGTTGGAGCCGATGACATATACCCCAAAATTTCCATCACCTGTTCCCGCGCCGCCGGTGCCTTGTATCGTTACCTTACCGCTGCTACCCGCAGTGATCTGGCCGGCGGAGACCACATAGACGCCGTAGTTGTTAGCCGACGCGACCGTGCCGCCACCCTGCCCCGTCACGCTCACATCGCCGCCTGAGGATGTGATGCGAAAGCCGGTACCAGAGACCAATACCCCATGATTGGTATTACCCGTCGTTGCGCCGCCGGTGCCTTGTACCGTCACCTTGCCACTACCGCCCGCAGTGATCTGGCCGGCGGAGAACACATAGACGCCGTAGTTGTTAGCCGATGCGCCCGCGCCACCGCCTTGCCCCGTCGCACTCACATCGCCACCGGAGGAAGTAATGCGGGAGCTGGTGCCTTCGACAATTACTCCATGATTGGCATTACCGAGACCTGCGCCGCCAGTGCCTTGTACTGTCACTTTGCCGCTGCCGACCGCAGTGATCTCGGCGGCGGAGAACACATAGACGCCGTAGTTGTTAGCCGACGCGACCGTGCCGCCACCCTGCCCCGTCACGCTCACATCGCCGCCGGAGGAAGTAATGCGGGAGCTGGTGCCTTCGACACTCACCCCATGATTGGTATTACCGGTAGCCACGCCGCCGGCACCTTGTACCGTCACCTTGCCGCTTCCGACTGCAGTGATCTGACCGGTAGATGCTACATAGATGCCGTAGTTACTTCCTGATGTACCCGATCCGCCGCCTTGCCCTGTCACATTAACATCGCCTCCTGAAGAAATAATGCGGGCGTTCGTACCGGTGACATACACCCCATGATTGCCACTACCCGTAGTCGCGCCGCCGGTGCCTTGTATCGTCACCTTGCCGGTGCCGCCGGCAGTGATCTGACCAGACGAAGCCAGATAGACACCGTAGTTACTTGCCGATGTACCCGATCCGCCGCCTTGACCCATCGCGCTCACATCGCCGCCGGAGGAGGTAATGCGGGAGTTAGTGCCGGTGACATACGCCCCATGATTGGTGTTGCCTGTAGTCGCACCGCCGGTGCCTTGTACCGTCACCTTGCCACTGCCGCCCGCCGTGACCTGACCAGATGAAGCCAGATAGACACCGTAGTTACTTGCCGATGTCCCCGATCCGCCGCCCTGACCCGTCACGCTCACATCGCCGCCGGAAGAAGTGATGCGGGAGCTGGCGCTAAAGGCGTATACCCCAATATTGGAATTACCTGAAGATTCGCCACCGACACCTTGTACCGTCACTTTGCCGCTGCTACCCGCAGTAATCTCGCCGGTGGATGCCACATAGACCCCGTAGTTGTTTGCCGATGCCCCCGTGCCGCCGCCCTGTCCTGTCACATCCACATCGCCGCCGGAGGAGGTGATGCGGGAGTTGTCGTGGACATATACCCCATAATTGCTGTTACCTGTAGCCGCGCCGCCGGTGCCTTGTACCGTCACCTTGCCACTGCCGCCCGCCGTGATCTCACCACCACTGTATCTCACATAGACACCATGGTTGCTTGCTGATGTACCCGATCCACCGCCCTGACCCGTCACGTGTACGTCGCCGCCGGAGGAAGTGATGCGAGAGCCGGAGCTTTGGATATAGACCCCGAAATTGAAGTTCCCTGTAGTTGCGCCGCCGGTGCCTTGTACCGTCACCTTGCCACTGCCGCCCGCCGTGATCTCACCCGCAGCGACCAGATAGACGCCGTTGTTGGTACCTGACGCATCTGTGCCGCCCCCCAGTCCCGTCACACTCACATCGCCGCCGGAGGAAGTAATACGGGAGTTGTCATGGACATTTACCCCTTGATTGAAATTAGCTGTGCCCGCGCCGCCGGTGCCTTGTACCGTCACTTTGCCGTTGCTGGCCGCAGTGATCTCGCTAAAAGATCTCACATAGACACCGTAATTTTCACCTGACGCACCTGATCCGCCGCCCTGACCCGTAACGCTCACATCGCCGCCAGAGGAAGTAATGCGGGAATTGTTATGGAGATACACCCCATGATTTTGACTAAATATAGTCGCGCCACCGGTGCCCTGTACCGTTACCTTGCCGTTGCCGCCCGCAATGATCTCGCCGGCGGATGCTAAATAAACACCGTAGTTGTTAAACGACGCGCCCGATCCGCCACCCTGCCCCGTCACGATCACATCGCCACCGGAGGAAGTAATGCGGGAGTTGGTGCCGGAAACATGTACCCCATAAATGGAATTAAATGTACTCGTGCCGCCAACGCCTTGTACCGTCACGGCAGCACTTGTGCCGCCACTGATTTGTGCTCCCGGACTGATCCCAACGCCATATAGATCGCCACCGGTATCCCCACCCTTGCCTTTTGTAGTGAGCGCGCCCGTGCCGCTGGTTTTGAGCACGCCATCATTATTAAGTTCTATGCCTTTGAATTGCCCCGCAGTGGGCGTCGCCTGTTGGTTGGCCTCTACAGTCAGGTCGCCATTGACGGTCTCTATGCTGCCCATATTGAAGATCGTCACGTTTCTGCTCACCCGCACGGTGGCTGAACCTGTACCGGAAAGGATTAAATTGGTGTTTTCTGCCACATATACCGCATCAATGCCGGGCGCAACATCGTCGTTTTGCAGGTCTGCATCCAGGTTGGCGTCGGCCGCGAAGGTGATGTCACCGTTGAAGTATACAGCATCGTCGCCTGTGCCTCCATTGATGGTGAGTGAAGGTAAGGTAGACGAAAAAGATGCCACTTGGATGATGTCATTTCCTCCAGAGGCATTTATTGTAATGGAGTTAAGGCCGGCAAGTGCCACATCCGCAGGTGTTGTAAATGCCGTGATTGGCCCGCCATCGATGGAGTATGTACGCGACGTGGGCGTGACCACAAAACTGATGTTGACTCCATTTTGAGTCATATCAATGACCTCATCAATGTTCAAGTTGTCCGAGATAACCAAATTGTTGCCTGCAGTGACAATAGTGTAATCCTGCGCCACCAGTTGCGAGCCGGACCAAGCCGTAAACCCAAGTATCGGTAGGGCGGTTTTTAACAGGCTGACGATATACGTATACCGTGAAGACGGCGCCTTTCGGGTTATCTGTCCTGATGTAGAGTTGTTTTTCATGTTATTTTTTTATAAGTGAACGATAGGACGTTGTTTGCAACATCCATATGATCTACATTCATTCAAATCCCCGAACGACCGTCCAGCAATCATTCCACCAGCACCACCCGCTGCGTCACTACCCTGCCCTTACTCCGCACGCTGACGGTGTACATCCCCGCCGCAGCCCCCGCTTCGCGCAGGCTGATGGGCAGTTTCAAGTCTTCCACCGCTGGAATGCGGCGCTCCCAGATCAACTGGCCCAGATCGCTGTGGATCGA
>JAEUUV010000217.1 GCA_016787285.1 Saprospiraceae bacterium
CCAGCCAAGCCCTGAAAGGGCTACATGTCTATAGCATGGAAACGTGGTACATGCGTGAACCCCGAAGGGGTTTTATGTTCAACTAACATTTTGACATACAACCCCTTCAGGGTTGGTACTTGTACTACTTGCCATCTATAAATATACAACCCCTTCGGGGTTTTGGGTTTTGTAACATCAGCAATCATCGCGCGCCGGTATAGGAATGACAAATAGCGCATGCCTCAGTTCATGCTTTGGTATTCTAAAAAGACAGTAAGCAATACATGAAAAATTTCCTTCTCGCTCTCCTCGCCGCCCTGCTCGCAGGCGCCTGTTCCGCACCGAAACAACCGGATACGGCCACGCTCGTTCTGTACAACGGCAATTTTTTCACCGCCGACAGCACGTTGCCGCAGGCCTCAGCCGTGGCCATTCGGGGTGAATCCATACTGTTTGTCGGTTCCGATTCGGAAGCCAAAGCCTTCGCCGATACGGCTACCGAACTGATTGACCTGCAAGGCGCATTCGCTATGCCGGGCTTCATCGAAGGCCACGGGCACTTCCTCGGTCTGGGCCAGAGTCTGCAAAACCTGAACCTGATGCAGACCACGAGTTGGGATGAAATTGTCACTTTAGTGGCTGAAAAAACCAAAAGCACGCCGGAGGGCGAGTGGATCGAAGGCCGCGGCTGGCATCAGGAAAAGTGGAACACCTCACCCGGTCGCACGGTGAATGGCTACCCCTATCACGATGCCCTCAGCGCCGCATCCCCCAGCCACCCGGTGGTGCTGAAACACGCGAGCGGCCATGCGCTCATCGCCAACGCCCGCGCGCTCGAAATGGCCGGCATCAGCCGCGAAACCTCCGACCCCGTAGGCGGGCGCATTGTGCGCGATGCAGCCGGAAACCTGACCGGGGTGTTTGAGGAAAACGCCATGGACCTTGTCACCAAACCGCTCGAAGGCTGGAAAAACAAACGCTCCGAAGCCGAAAAGCAGGTCGCATTTGACCGCACGGTCGAACTGGCAGCAGCGGAGTGCCTGAAAAAAGGCATCACCTCGTTTCAGGACGCCGGCAGCAGTTTTTGGGAAATCGAACAGTTTTCCCGCCTTGCCAAAGATGGGAAATTGCCCTTGCGACTCTGGGTGATGATCGGCCAACCCGATTCGACCGAGTATCCCAAACTCCGCGATTTTCCACGCATCGGTCTCGGCAACGGCTACCTCACCGTGCGGGCTGTGAAAGCCTACCTCGACGGCGCGCTCGGTTCCTACGGCGCCTGGCAGTTGGAGCCGTACACCGACAAACCCGGCCACCTCGGTCAGAATACCACGCCGGTGGAAACCATCCGCGGACTTGCCGGTGCATGCCGCAAGTACGGACTCCAGTTGTGCGTACATGCTATTGGCGACCGGGCCAACCGCGAAGTGCTCAATATTTACGGCGATGTCCGGGGTCTCCGTTGGCGCATTGAGCATGCCCAGATTATTCATCCGCTGGATATTATCCGGTTTGGTCCGCAGGGCGTCATTGCCTCCGTGCAGACCATTCACTGCACCAGCGATGCGCCATTTGTGGTCAAACGCCTCGGCGAAATACGCGCACGCAACTGCGCTTACCCCTGGCGCAGCCTGCTGAACACCGGCGCCCGCTTGGCCAACGGCACCGATGCCCCGGTAGAGGATGTGGATCCGCTGCCCTGCATCTACGCCGCCGTCACCCGTCGCCGCGCCGATACCGGACTGGAACTGTTCCCGCAGCAGCGCATGAGTCGTGAAGAGGCTCTGCTGTCGTACACGATCTGGAACGCCTACGCGGCGTTTGAGGAAAATGAAAAAGGGTCGCTCCGGGCGGGCAAACGCGCCGACATCACAGTGCTGAGCGAAGACCTGCTGAATTGTCCGCCGGAGAAAATCCTGACAGCAAAAGTGCAGCAGGTGATCGTGGGTGGCAAACTCAGGAGTGGGAAGTGACCCCTTCGCTTTAAAAGTGTCACAGAGGCTCACAGAGTTTTAGAGATCTGTGTTCTCTAAAACTCTGTGAGCCTCTGTGACACTTTTTTTAAATCGCAAAATCCGGTTTGCAATTTGCGGAAACTAAAATTACCTTTGCCCCCGCTTTTGGAAAAAGGTGTTTTTGGATTCTGAAAGCGATGTTTTTTGAAGGCTGTTTGCAGCCGAATCCGGAGAGATGTCCGAGTGGTTTAAGGAGCGCGCCTGGAAAGTGCGTATACGTCAAAAGCGTATCCAGGGTTCGAATCCCTGTCTCTCCGCTTCACCCGCCGTAGCCTTGGCGAAGGCGGGTTCATCTAATTACCTGTAGCCTTAACAAGGCGAACCTAATAATTACCCCGCCCCTGAGTCATGAATGAAGACGCATTGCCCCCTGATGAATCAAAATATTACTCGTATACATTCTATGTTGTTGCGATGGCAGTACCTACACAGGCTGCACAAGCAATTTGAGGGAACGTGTCACGCGTCATCAAAAAGGCTGGGTGGAATTTACAAAAGACAAAATTCCAGTAGAGTTGATCTGGAGTTGTGCTTTTTCCGAACGGACGAGAGCCTTTGAATTTGAACAATACTTGAAGTCGGGGTCGGGAAGAGCGTTCGCAAAAAAACATCTTTACCCTTCGATTATGATGGGTTAAAGAGTAAAAGAACAACCCGCCTTCGCCAAGGCGGTTTTGATGAAAGGAACAACCCGCCTTCGCCAAGGCTACGGCGGGTAAAGGAGAGGTGGCAGAGTGGTCGATTGTGCTTGACTCGAAATCAAGTGTACCTCCGGGTACCGTGGGTTCGAATCCCACCCTCTCCGCAGCAAGATGAAGGTCTGCTCGATGCTTCGAGTGGGCCTTTTTTTGTCAAACCTGACTTTTTCAAAGTAACAACCATGCAAACACAGCCCAACAATCCGCTTCACGGCATCACCTTGCAAGCGGTCGTAGAGCAGTTGTTGGAGCACTACGGCTGGGAAGGACTGAGCGAGCACGTCAATATCCGCTGTTTCAAAGAAAATCCCAGCGTAAAATCCAGCCTGACTTTTTTGCGCAAAACCGCTTGGGCAAGGCAGCAGGTGGAGGATTTGTACGTGTGGACGTTCAAGAAGTGAGTAAGCCGGCGGCACTTTTTCCCCATATCTCCAAACTTTCCTACTTTTGGCAGGCCGAAATCCTTCCCCGACCTTTTTTGCAGCCATAAACAGCAGCCATGGAACCAGGTATGCCTCCCGCCATGCGGCAGGAAATCCGCGATGCCTTCGAGCAAATCCGCGGCCTGCCTTTTCCGATTTATGCCGGCGACAGCGCCGGCAACTTCCTCTTCGTGAACGAACAGGCAGCCGAATTCTTCGCGCTCAACCCGGCGCTCGATCCTTCGGTGTACCGTATCACCACGTACTACGAAAATCCGGAGGAACGCGCCTACGTCCTGCGCCGGCTGCAGGAGGTGGCGCCGGGCGCCTGGTGCCGCGACATTGCCGTGCGCCTCAAAGTGCATGACGAATTCCGCAAAATCCGCTTTGTCTCAAAACCCTTCCGCGACGCGCAGGGCAACTTGTGCGGACTCCTGTGCATCGCCCTGAGCATGAGCGATATCGAGTGGTTTGCCGAATTTGAGGAAATGGTACACACGGGGTTTTTCGAGGTGGACCGAAATCTTGTCATCGCCGACTGCAACCAGGCTTTCGCCCGAGTGCTGAAGTACGGCAGCCCGGCTGAAATCAAGGGGCAGCCGCTTGCCAACCTGTTTTGGGAACCCCGGAATATTGCCCTGCTTGCGGATGAAATCACGAAAAGCCCGCACATCGAAGACCGCCGGATCAAACTCCGCCGCAAGGACGGCGCTATGGTCATCGTGCAAATGAGTTGCATCGGCATTGCCGGCGAAACCGAGGGCATCGCCCGTGTGAAAGGTACCATCCGCGACGCCACGTTCGAGATCATTCAGCACGACCTGCCCGTGGGGCTTTTCCTGGTCAATACCGACCAGAACGGCGAAGACATCATTTCGCGCGCCAACCGAACTTTTGCCCACATTCACGGCTACGAGTCGTCGGACGAAATTCTGTCCAAACCAATCCGCATGTTTCACCCCAATGCTGCGGCCTACGAGGCGTTCAAAACCGAACTCAACAAAGCAACCGCCAATGGCCAACCCCTGCTCGACTACTACATGGAAGTGCAGGACAGGTTGGGTAAAAAACACAACGTGGTGGCCAATGTGCGCTACGTGTCCGACGAAAATCACCACCTCCGCGTCGGCGCCGTGTACGACGTGACCGACCACCTGCGCGGCCATACCCGCACGCTGGAGGCCGATTTCAGTTCGATCCTGCACACCTACATCGCCACGATCAACGGCCTGCGCGATACCATGACCATGCTGCTGAAAGCGCACGGCGAGGATTTGCAAAAAGACGAAACCCACCTCGACCGGCTGCGTGCCGCCGCTGAAACCCTGCGCAGCAAAAAACGACTGGAAACCCTGCTGGCCGAGTTGCTCAAAACCGCTGCAGAGCGCGGCCTGGCCGACGACCCGAGCCTTGCCCGCATGTCGAAACTTGTGCAACGGCTTGCGCTCGGCGATACTTCTGCCGACAAGGAAAAAGACAATGCTGCTCTGGGCCGCCGCATCCTGCTCGAATTCCGGAAACAACTCGACGTTCTGCGTGCGCTCAACCTGCCCCGCGAACCGGTGCGCAACCTGCGCGCGGAAGTGGAAGAACTCCTGCGCCTGACCAGCATGATTTCCCTGTCCATCTCCCTCGACGAACTCAACGAGCGCATCCCCGATTTTTACTACTTCCGCGATTACCTGCGCCGCGGCGAACTCGTGCAGCAGGAATTCCGCCCCAACAATGTGGTGCCCATCCTGCTCGACTCGGTGCATTTTCTGGAAGAGTTCGCCGCCGTCCGGCAGGTAAGCGTGGTGCTGGAGTTCAATCAGCGCGACCACATTCCCGTGCTTTGCCATCGGAATTCGCTCAACCGCGCCTTTCACAACCTGCTGCACAACGCCATCAAGTACAGTTGGAACAAAGGCTCGGAGCGCCGTCCCTGGGTGACTGTCCGGATTGAAAAAAAAGACGACACGGTGGAAATTCTGATCGAAAACTGGGGCGTGCCCATCCGGCGCGAGGAACTGGAATCGCGCTCCATTTTCCAGTTCGGCAAACGCGGGCGCGAGTCGGAAGACCGCGGGCGCTCCGGCACCGGCATCGGCTTGTACGACGCGCACGACATCATCAGCAAACACGGCGGCAGCCTCCGCATTACCTCCGAGCCGACCTTCGGCAACCTGCCCGACATGTATTCCAATCCGTTCATCACCCGCACCTACATTACTCTGCCCGTAGCACCATGAACGACATCATCAAACTTCTCTGGATTGACGACAACCTGTTTCACGACCTCACGGAAAAGCGTATGGCCCTGTACATGGAGGAAGATATTGAGCCGCATTTTGCCACCGACGCCACCGACGCGTTCTACCGCCTGCGCAGCGAGCCGTTCGATGTGGTCATCGTGGACCTGCGCCTGCCGCCCGGCCCCGACGATATGTGGGAAACCTACCGCGCGAGCAATTTTCAGAAGTACGGCTACGCCCTCCTGTGCACGGTGCTGGGCGAGCAAAAAGACAATTTTGACCACCTGAAAGAAACCCGGTTCGGGGTGTTCACGATAGAGGCACAGGAAGAAAACCCGGAATTGTTTGAGGCGCCGATTCGCCTTGCCGAAAAGAATTTCAAGATGAAAACCCACGCCTACCACGAAAACGCCTTCATTGATTTCATCCGACACGTGTACAAATCATGGCGCTGATGCTCCTGTTTCATAATTCGGACTGGCTGAGTCAGGAATGGTTGGCTACGGCTGCCGGCATTGCCATTACCTTCGTGGTGTTCATCATGGGCGTGCCCGCACTGATTTTCCAGACATTCATCGCCGGCAGCCTGCGCGACGTGTACAACGAACGCCTCGGCCGGGGCTGGTCGCAGTTGTTTTTCGTGCAGTTGTTCCTCATCGTGGTGTTGTTCGTGCTGGGCAACTCGGGTTTCGACGACTGGTTGTTTCCGCCATCCACACACCGGTACTTGCCCTGGGTGGTGCTGTTGGTGCTGCTCTCGGTGCTGGGCCTGGGACTGTTTTCCCTGATCCGCAACTTCCGTTCTTCCCGCAACATCGAGCATCGGCTGGCCCAAAAGATTGCCAAAGACGCCGTCCGGTATTTCAAAAAATACAACACCGTCCCCCAAAAAGACCTCGAAGACCTCGGCATCCTCGCCCGGGAATTGCGCAGCGGGCGGGTAAAAAACGATTTTCTGGAACAGTGCGAATACCTGGTGGAATTCCTGCTCAAGGTGCCGCGGGAGCAGCGGGACTACAAACTCATCGGCGATGTTCTGACAGGGGCTGTTTGTCTGAGTGTCACCTACGACGGCGCCCAGTTCAACCAGGAAAACATGCGCAAGGCTCTGGACATCCTCAGTTTCACGTGCAGCCACACCCAGCACCACTCCGCCGGCGATACCAGCAGTTCGTACCTGAATACCACTGTGGGCAACTGCATGCGCGAAATCGGTATTCAGGCCATGCTGAACGAAGATCAGCGCCCGGTGGTCATGGACGCCGTGGAGCACCTGTCGGCCATTGAGGCTACGTCCAAGGAAATGTTTATTCTGGGCAACGAAGCCCTCCGGCACGGTCATGTGCAGCCTGCCGTGGCCGTCGTCCGAAAATTGGGCGGTAAAGTGCGCAGTGCGCCGGCTTCCGAAGCGGGTATGGAGGAGGAGGACAAACGCACGTTTTACTTTTGGCTCGGGTTGGTGGCGAAAGTGTACAAAATGGATGGTTCGGCGCGGGTGTTTGCCCAGCGATGCTTGCAAACGACCTTGCCTGAATCCGAAAAAGACCCGGACATGTTGAGCGCATTGTTCCAGGATGCCCGGCAGCATTTTTACAAAATGGCCGATTTCGAGACCGCCGACGCCGTGCAATTCCTGACCAAATAAAACCGATTTTTACCGGAACGCCTCATTCTCCCTGCATGATCAATCCTGTATTTCCTGTGGCTTTCAGCAGGTTGAGTACGGCGAGTTTGTAGTGAAAAACCTGTTGCCAATACTGGGTTTCCGCTTCGGCAAGGGCGGTTTGAGCACCGAGCAAGTCGGTCAGGGAAATAGCGCCTTCTTTGTACTGGAGGGCCAGTTTTTCAGCAATTTCGCGGGCAAGTGCCGTGTTTTCGGCTTGTGTGCGCAGGGTTTGCAAGGCGCCCCGAAACCGCCCCCCGGCTTGCAGAAACTCCAGGTTTTTCGCTTGCCCGAGCAGGCGCAGGTCTTCCTCGATTTTCCGGCGTTCGATGACCATGCCGGCGGTTTTGCGGCGGTTGCGGAAACCGTCGAACAGGGGCACTTCCACCTGAAAGCCCACCGCAGCGAGGCCGTACCAGCGTTGGCGTTCGGCAAAAAAGTTGGCGTCGGTGCGCTGGGCAAGAATTCCGGCGGTGGCGTAAGCACTGATTTTCGGCACAATCTCGCCGCGCAGACTGCGGGTCTGGATGCGGTTGAGTTCGATCTGACGCTGCAAAAGCCGGTGCTCGACGGTGTTTTCCAGGTCAAGCGACAGGGTTTGCCAACGGGCGGAATCGGCGCCGGGTGTGGCGCTGTCGTCGCTCAGGGAAATCGCTTCCTCGAAGGGAATACCGCACAGGAATTGAAGCGTTTGCTGCAACGCCTGCACGCCTGTTTGCAGGTTGTAGCGCTGGGATTCGAGGTTGGTGCGGGCCACCCGCACGCGTTTCACGTCGGTCGGCACGGCATAACCGTTGTCGAGTTGCAGTTGGGCGTTGCGCTCCAGGGCTTCCAGCCGGGCGATGTTGGCATTGACGGCGCCCAGCAGTTTTTCCGTTTGCAGGGTTTGGTAAAACACCGAGGCTGTCTGGAACAGCACCTCGCTCTCTGTTTTATCGGCCAAAAGATCGTACAGGCTCCGGCTCACGTTGGCGGCAGGAGCCATACGGCGGGCCGCTTCATCGAAAACCAGTTGCTCCACCCGCACCGACCCGGCAAACTGCCAGGGTTGGCCAAGCGTGGTAGCGATGTAGCCGCCCGGCTCGTCCAGTACGTTTGCCGGCAGAAACGTAGTCGGGAGTCCTGGCAGGTAGTCCATCCCGAAACGCGCATTCACTTGCGGCAACAGCGCACTTTTGCCTTCTTTCATCCGGTTTTCAAGCGCATCGCGGTCCAGTTGATTTTTTTTCAGCGCAGTACTGTTTGCTATGGACAAACGCAGGGCCTCAGGCAGCGACACTGCCCGCGAAACAGGCTGTGCCTGGGCCGCAGTCACGATCCAGGCACAGCATATCGGCAGGAAATAACTTTTCATGGGCGCAAAAGTAGCGCGAAACCCCCACTCAAAACTCAAAACTCAAAACTCAAAACTGATCAACCTCCCCCCTGCGCGTTGTTGTTCACATCGGCCACCTTGACGCCTTTGAAATTGACGCCAGTAGTATTCTGCTGGAGGTTGGTGATTTGAATATTGCCCGCCGGCAGGCCGCCGCTGAAGGGGTTGGCCGGGTTGGCGAAGGTGGTATTGGCCGGGAAGAATCGCCAGGCCGGCACCGCCGGGAAGTCCGCATTGATCCCGAGGATGACTTTGCGGCCCTCCACGATGTCAATGGTGGTCACGGAATTGCTGCCGTTGGCGTCGGCGGCAATGATTTTCCAGGGCGAGTCGAGGCTTTCGACACCCAGTACGTGTTTGTTGATGACCGACAGGTCGAAGGTGGACACGCCGTTTAGGTCGTTGGTGTCGCGCGCGGGGGTCACGGTGTAGTTTTGTCCGAGCGGCAGGTTGGGAAACGTAAAGTTGCCGGACGCGTCCGTGCGTACGCTTGCCGTGGCGCCCCCGCTGAGTTGCACCGGCACATTCGGCATGGCGGCGCCCCAGTGCGTCGAGATGTTGCCGCTGATGCTCGCCAGAGTTGGGGCCGGTTGCGCGTATCCGTTTTGGGTGAGGGCGTTGGTGTTGTTGGGGTCGAGCCATTCGCGCAGGCGGCTGGCGGAGGAAGCGCCCTGATCCCAGGAAATATCAAACCTGCCGAACCAGGCGCCCGACACCGTGCAGTTCACCGGGTCGAAGTTGCCGCCGTGCAGTTGTCCGACGATGCGTTTGTTCTGGTCGTACAGCGCGCAGCCCGATGATCCGGGCTGGTAAATACCCTCGTCGGTCACTGTGCGCCAGTGGGTATTGGCCGGGGAAATGCCGAATCCGGGGCCCCAGTCAATCGTTTGGGCGAAAATGGTGGCCGGGTCGTTGTCGCGGGATATTTTTTTGATGTCGCCGCTGGGGTGGTGGATGAAGGTGGAATTTTGTACGAGGTTGTTGGTGGCGGGTGTGCGGTTCCAGCCGCTGAAATACAGGTTGTAGCCGGCGGGAATCGGGTTCAGTTTGAGGAGCATGAAATCCGTCTCGTCGCGGAAAGCCATGCGCTGGCAGCCGAGTATGGATTTTTTGGCAGGTTCGGTAGCCGGGTTGGGACAAGTGGGGGCTTCGTAGTCGAAGTCGAAGCGCCACTGGGCAAAGTTGGGCGTGTTGCCGATGATCTGGCAGTGGTGTGCCGTGAGGAAATACGGTTCGGCGGAGCCGGCGGTATTGGCAATGAGGTTGCCGGTGCACCAGCCTGCGCCGTTGGAAAAAATCATCAGGATGCGGCCTACGCTGCGTTTTTCCGTTTGCCAGTTCTGGCCGAGCGCGCAGTTTACGTTGATGTTGCAGGCCAGCGCATCGCCGAAATCTTCGGGCGTACCGGCGGGATTGATGCCCGCGGGGTCGTACACAAAATCCACACGGTTGAGGTGGATGTCGGCGGCGTCGCCGGAAGCCGGTTCATAGAGTTCGAGCATGGCTACTTCGCCTGAAACCGGGCCTATGAGGAATTGCCCGGAGGGCAAACAACTTGCCTGCGTGTACGCGCCCAGCACCTGTTGCTTATCGGATGAGTATGCAAACAGCCGGCTTCCGGCGGGAAGTGAAAAGCGGTCGAAAAGCAGGAGCAAGCCGAGGGCTTTGGGCGCTTTCAGGGCGCAGCGCCACACGCGGTCGCCGCCGGGCAGGGTTGACCAGGCGCCGGCAGTGGCCGGACTGATGTCCACCGGGGCGAGCGGCACGGCAAAGCGGCTGCGCTCGGGGTGTTGGGCGTCGTCGGCCAGCAATTTTTTGGCGTCGGGCGCATCCAGTGCGATCGGGTCGGGTAGGGGAGGGAGAACGGCTGCATTTTCGGGCAGCAAGCCGGGCGGTGTGCCGCCTTCGCTGATCTGGGCGGTTGCCGAAAGCGTGCACAACAAGGCAGGGATGACGGAGAATCGGTAAAGAATCTGCATGGGATGAGGATGAATTTGGAAATGGTAAACCGAAGGATTATGGCGAAAAAGAAAGCGATTTTACAGAAAAAATCACGCCAAAAATGGGTCTTTTTCGCGGCGGAACCGGTGAAAAAACGCCTTTAGCACGACAAGAATCACAATTGGCAGCGCCGCCTCCGGCAGGTCTTGCGGAATGAAGCCCCAAAACAGCAGCACCAGCAGGGCTAAGGCGCCGGCGCCCATGAAATAGTTCTCGGTCCATTCCGTGCGTTTGTTCCGCCGGAAAAAGAACAAATGGGTGGGCAAGGCCCAGAGGATGTTCCAGTTCATTTTGGTGGATGTGTGGTCGGTGGCCACCCACAACAGGAACAACACCAGGCCGGCCAAGCCCAGCACCAACCAGAATACCACGTCGAAAATGCGCTCGGCGCGGCGGCTGAACATGGTGAGCAGGCCCAGTGCCACCACGAGGCACATTACCCAAAGCGGATTTCCGAAAAAGCCGGGCTGGTACACCGGGCGGGTGGGCAGCGGGGTCGGCGGAATGTTCCCTTCCGAGGCCACGAGCATGGTGCTGTCGTTGATGCGGGCGGAAGCGAAGAGGTCGTGCATGTAGTCGGGCAGGAACATAAAATCCTCGGCCAGAGCGACGCGGTCGGAGGGTTGGCCGATGGCGAGGTCAATGCCGAACTGCGTCCAGGGCATTTCGGCGAGGTAAGGGCGCAGCAGGTGGCGCATGGAGGTGCCGAGGGGCAGGGCGCTGGAGTCGAACGAAATCTGGTGGAAAAAAGCCTCCTTGACGATGTCGCGGATGCGGGTGGCGCAGTTGTCGTAGAAAAATTCGTACATGTAGTACTTGTTCTCTTCGCGGGCGTTTTCCTGCAGGAGATCGAACAGGCGCTGGCGTTTTTCGGGCGTCAGGTTCAGCAGCTGCTCGCGCATGGGACGGCGGTCGGCGAGGTTGTAGTATTCGAACGACTGATACGGCTCCACATCGAGGTAGTAGCGAAGTCGGCCCTGGCAGAATTTGAGCAGGAAGTTGGGTTCGTCGAAGTTGAAGGTACCGTAGTTGTAGCAGCGGTCGAGGCGCAGGGCGGGGTCGTATACGCGCAGGGCGCTGTGGCCGAAGGTGCTGTACAGCATGTCGCCCGGAGCCACGGTCATCAGGCTGATGCGGGCGTTTTCGGAGAGGGTTTGCTGGGCGGAGAGGCTGCCCGAGGCGAGCAGAAGAAGCGTAAACAGGGGAAGAAGACGCATGATGGGAGCGGGTGGTTTTGCAACATGGCGAAGGTAGGGTTTTTGGGAAACACTGAAAATATTCTATTTTTACCCCGAAATTCTAAATATTAATTTTAAAATTACGGCATTAAATGGAGCAGTACATTCCTCGGACGGCTGAAAAAGAAGTTGCCAGATTGGTCAACGCACATCCGGCGGTGGTTCTGGTAGGCCCCCGCCAGGTGGGCAAAACCTCACTGGCCAAACACCTGGTCGACAAATTGTCGAGGGAGGTTGTGTATTTCGACCTGGAAAACCCGGACAACTTCTACCAGTTGAGCAATCCCACACTTGTGCTTGATCCGTTGCGCGATCAAACGGTCATTCTTGACGAAGTTCAGCGAGTCCCGTCCCTTTTCCCGACATTGCGAGGCTTGATTGACCGACACCGCCAGCCGGGGCGATTTATTTTGCTGGGATCGGCATCTCCCGAGCTCATCCGCGATACGTCCGAGTCGCTGGCCGGTCGGGTAGCGTATTTCGAAATGCAGCCATTCTGCCTGGCCGAAATGCCTGAGCCGGTGGATTACCAGCGGCACTGGTTGCGAGGGGGGTTCCCGGAGTCGCTTTTGGCCACAGATGATGCCACCAGTTTGGACTGGCGGGAGCATTTCATTCGCAGTTATCTGGAACGCGACCTGCCCCTGCTTGGTCTGCGTGCCGACCCGATGCTTATCCGTCGGTTGTGGACCATGGTCGCGCACCTCAACGGGCAGTTGTTGCACCAGACTGCCTTAGCCAATTCATTGGATATCAGTGTGCCTACAGTACGTCGCTACCTGGATTTTTTGGAATCGGCCTTTTTGGTGCGCCACTTACAGCCGTGGTTCGCCAACTCGCAAAAACGGTTGGTCAAGACCCCGAAAATCTATTTGAGGGATACAGGCTTGTTGCATGCCTTGCTGCGTGTGGAAACCTTTCGGGATTTGCAGAGCAATCCGGCGCTTGGCGCGTCATGGGAGGCCTACATCGTGCAGGAGATCGCCTTCAGACTGCCACCTCGTGCCGACATGTACTTTTACAGAACCCACGACGGCACAGAGGCGGACCTGGTTATTGCATTCAGCGGCGTTCCGGAGGTGCTGATCGAGATCAAATACTCCACCACGCCCAACCCGGGAAAAGGATTTTTCATAGCCCAACAAGACTTGGGTACTACCCGAAACTTCGTGGTCAGCCCGGTGCCCAAGGGATACCCGATTTCTGAAACCGCTTCTGTGCTGAGCCACACCGAACTGGATCGGATATTTCAGAAAAACTGATCCCGTTCCGGGTTTTGAAAAAATCTGCCTCTTGCTCGTCGGACTGATAACCGAAGCTTCAAAAGCGGAATTTATCGGCGGCTTATTCCTATCCGCTCTGTACATTTCGGCGTTTTTCAAAACTCTGGATATGCGAAAACTTCTTCTGCTCTGCCTGGCTTTGCCGTTTTATCTTGCTGCGCAAACCGAAAAAAGCGCCTCCCCCCTCCCCCCTCAAAACTCAAACCTCAACACACAAAACTCGACAAGAGCCGTCGTCATCGGCATCTCCGACTACCAGGACACCGATATCCCCGACCTGCGCTTCGCCGACCGCGACGCCACCGCCTTCGCTGCCTACCTCCAATCCCCGGCCGGCGGTACGCTCCCACCGGAAAATATCAAACTGCTCACCAACAAAGCCGCCACCACCGGCGCTATCGCCGCCGCCATGGATTGGCTCATAGCCGACTGCAAGGCGGGCGAACGGGCCATCATCTACTTTTCCGGCCATGGCGACGTGGAAACCCGCACCAAATTCCAGCGGGGCTTCCTGCTCACATACGACTCTCCGGCGAGCAACTACCTGGCAGGCGCTTTTGCGCTCATCTTTTTGCAGGATATCATTTCTACCCTGGCCGACCAGGGCGTGCAGGTGGTGATGATCTCCGACGCCTGTCACGCCGGCAAACTGGCCGGTAGCGACATCGGCGGTTCGCAGGCCACCACCGCCAACATGGCTACCCAGTTTGCCAATGAAATAAAAATCCTCTCCTGTCAGCCCGACGAGTTCAGCCTTGAGGGCGAACAATGGGGCGGCGGTCGGGGCTGTTTTTCCTACCACCTCATCGAAGGGCTCACCGGCCTGGCCGACGGCAATACCGACAAGCAGGTGAACCTGCTGGAAATCAACCGGTACCTGGAGGAAGTTGTCCCAAAGGAAACTGCCCCGCAAATGCAGATACCTATGACCGTGGGCGGCAAAAGCGTCGTGCTGGCAGCCGTGGATGAGGCCGGCCTGGCAAGGCTTCGGGAACAAAAAGGAAAGGCCTTGCCCGCCATGGCTACCATCGAGAGCAAAGGTTTTGAACAAGTTGTACTTGCCGGAATAGACAGTATCTGGCAAAAGAAATACGCGCAATTCGCCGCCGCCCTGCAACGGGGCGAACTGCTCGAACCGGCCGGAGCCAACGCCTACGACCTGTACCGGGAACTTGCCGAAGTGCCCGAACTCAGCCGCCTGCAGGGCATCATGAAACGCAACCTCGCTACGGCTTTGCAGGATGAATCGCAACAGGCCATCAATGCTTACTTGCGGAGCGACGAGGAAGAACTGGCCGCCCGCAGCAGGGGCGAGTCCCGGTACAGGAAGTTCGTCAATTACCTCGAAAAGGCAACAGAACTACTCGGCAGTGACCATTACATGTACAAAACATTGAAGGCCAAGCAATACTATTTCGATGCCGTGGACACAAGAGTGCGGTTTGCTGACCGGACTTTTTCATTAACCGATTCCAGCCTGATTTGGCGCACCCAATGTGAGGCCACCATCAGGGAGGCGCTTAAATGGGAAGAAAACGCGGCCTTCATCTACAATGAGTTGTTCATCCTTTCGCCCAATAGGCATGAAAAACTGAGCTATCTCCAAAAAGCGCTGGAACTCGCCCCGCAATGGGCAACATTGTACAGCAACCTCGGAAACCATTTTTTGGAACAAAACGAGTTGGAAAAAGCGGATTCTGCATTGAGCATAGCCATTCGCCTTGCGCCTTCCTTCAGCATGCCTTACAGGGTTTACGGCACACTGTACCGACGGCAAAACAAACCGGAGCAGGCAGAAACGATGTACAAAAAAGCCATCGAGATTTCGCCGGGAAATGTGGAGCACAAAAAGACGCTCGGTTATTTTTATAAAGAACAAAAACGTTTTCAGGATGCCGAAAACCAGTGGTTGCAAGTGCTGGAACTTAGCCCGGAAGATAATCAAACCTACAACGAACTCTCCAGCATGTACAACCAGTTCACTCAGGAATTCGAGAAGTCCATCGCCATCAACCTTCGACGACTGAAATTACGCCCAACCGATGGCGATGCCTTTGCAGACCTGCTGGTTGCGTATCGGGATGCAGGTCGGTTTGACAAAATCCCGGCGGTGGTGGAAGATATGAAACACTTGGACGCCACCATCAACAACTGGGAGGGCACAGCAATTTTGGGCCGTTGGCTTTTTGATTTGGGGCAAAAGGAAGAGGGTTTAGCCTTCCAAAAAAAGGGCATTCGTATTGCTCCGGAAAGTGGTTGGGGTCATTATTTAATTGCTTTTAGCTACCGCAGTATGGGCGATTTCGAAACCTTTTTGGCGCACATAGATACGGCCCTCACGAAGCGTATGAGCTATTGGCACATAGAATGGTACTCCTATGTACCCAAAGCGGTCGGGTCTCCGGGTTATCAGGCTTACGTTCAAAAATGGATGGAAAAATTCCCGAACTGGGGCTTCTGCCAGAGTTTGATGGGGGTTTATTATGATGAAAAAAGGGACTGGAAAAAGGCTTTGGAATACCATAAAAAGGCGGTTGAACTTTCGCCTGAGAGTGAGAAAAACTGGTACTATTATGCCTGTTCTGCCTATAAATCGGGTCTGGGAAATGCAGATTCCGCATTTCAAAAGTGCATTGCACTGAATCCATGTTCTCAAAACAACCTTTTGGACATAGGAAACTTTTATAAAAGCCACGGGGAGGCCGAACTGGCAGAGCAGTTGTTCAAAGCGGCCCTGAAATGTAACCCCGATTTTGTCTACACCTATCAGCCTCTATCCCTCCTGTATTTTTTCTCCGAAAGAAAACAGGAAGCCTATGCCGTTTTGGAAGAGGCGCAGAAAAAGGCGCCGAATGACCTTGGCTACACTGCACTGCTGGCGACATTGCTGTACTACGACCAGCCACAGTCCGCCAAGGCCTATGTGGACGAAATTGCCAAAGTCGAACCGATGGCCAATGCATATTGGGAGTGCATCGAATCCATGAGAATGAACAGTTTTGAATATGCCGATGCCTGCTGGCAGATACTATCCACCCAGCCATTGTCCGTCTCGCTGGAAATGACAAAGTACAAATACCTCCAGATGAAGGTCAGGCAAGGCGAAAAGGAAAAAGCCATCCAACTGCTTGCAGAGATATTGGAAAAGTACGTGTTTGTTGAATACAAGTTGTTCTCCACCGACCTGGGGCTGGATCCGATCCGCGATCTGGAACCGTTCAAGGAACTGATGCGCCGGCATTTTCCGGAAAAAACAAACGACTAAAAATGCAGCAAATGAAATACCGGCTTATTCTGTTCGCCCTCTTCGCCGCCATACTTGCTTCCGCTCAGGAGCGCAGCGCCACCCCCCTCCCCACTCAAAACTCAAACCCCAAAACTCAAAACTCCACCCGTGCCGTCGTCGTCGGTATATCCGACTACGCCGACGAACGCATCCCCGACCTGCAATACGCCCACAAAGATGCCGAGGCATTTGCCGTATACCTTCGCGCTCCTGCCGGCGGCAGCCTGCCCGACGACCGCATCGTGGTTTTGACCAATAGCGCCGCCACTGCCGGAAAAATTATCGCCGCGCTCGAATGGCTCATTGCCGAAAGTGTGGCGGGTGACCGGGTACTGCTCTACTTCTCCGGCCACGGCGATGTGGAACGGGTGACCAAATTCCAGCGCGGCTACCTGCTCGCGTACGATGCGCCCGGCACTACTTATGCTGCGGGCGGTTCGCTCCCGGTAGGTTTGTTTCCTCGGTGATGTCGTGAACACCCTGTCCGAAGCAGGGGTACAGGTCGTGCTCATCACCGATGCCTGCCGCAGCGGCAAGTTGGCCGGCACGGACAACGGAGGCACCAAAGCCACCGCTGCGGCGCTGGCACAGCAATTTGCCAACGAAATCAAAATTTTGTCCTGCCAGCCCGAAGAGTATTCGCTCGAAGGCCGGCAGTGGGGCGGCGGGCGCGGCGTGTTCAGTTACCACCTCGTAGACGCCCTCACCGGTATGGCCGACGGCAATGCCGACGGCCTGGTCAGCCTTATGGAAACCGCCCGCTACCTCGAAGACCGGGTTCCGGCCGACACCGACCCGCACCAACAGATTCCCATGACGGTCGGGAGCCGAGGCGCCGTACTGGCTTCCGTGCTCCCCGAAGCACTGGCGGATCTGCAAAAACGAAAACAGGCCCCTACGCTGGAGGCCATAGACGCCAAAGGTTTCGAAGACCTGGTGCTGGCCAAAGCGGATTCCTCCGTGCAACGGCTCTATGCCGCATTCACCGCCGCGCTGGAACGGGGCGAACTCCTGGCGCCGCGAGGGGCTTGTGCCAATGATTTTTACCTGCAATTGTTGCCCAAACCGGGTATTGAAAAACTGAAGGGCCTGATGACCCGCAACCTCGCTGCCGCCCTGCAGGACGAAGCGCAGGTGGTTATCAATCAAATCCTGCGTACCGATCCGCAAATCGTGGACGACGCCTTTTCGCCCGTCGCCCGGTACGACCACCTGCCCGCCTACCTCAGCCGTGCCGCAGCCTTGTTGGGCGAACAGCACTACATGTGGCGGTTTTTGAAGGCGCGGGAGTATTATTTTTCAGCAAAAACCTGCCGGAAAGAAAACTACCCGGAATTGACACCGGACAGCCTTTTAAACCTCGCTTTGGCGAGATTAGACACGGCACTTTTGTTTGACGATGAAGCGGCGTATGCCTGGTTTGAGAAGGGGTATTTGTTGTTCTGGAGTGGTGGTCAAGCCAAAACGTTTTTGGAGTATTTTGAAAAAGCGAGCATGCTATCGGACGAATGGCTGATGGCCAGGTATTATGTCGGAAGGACATTGACCACATTTGAGTCCGAAGTTGAAAAAGGTGTTGCCATCCTGCAGCAGGTACTTGCCAAAGACTCCCTGTTTTTGCCTGCTTACCGGGAGATAGGATTTATTACTGATGACAAAATCTGGTTTGAAGCATACGTGCTGAAAATGCAGGAATACGAGCGGGTACATCCCGGAAAACTACCTGCCATTTATTACAACTACCTGGGGAGTTGTCTCATGGGATTGCAGCGAAACGAGGAAGCCGTACCGGCACTGCTGCAAGGGGCCAAATTGTCTAATGATCAATTACCCCAGATTTACATCAACCTCGGGCGGGCGTACCGGGCGCTGGAACGCTATGAGGATGCAGAAAAGGCGTACCGAAAAGGCATAGAACTTAGCCCGTTAGTGTGGCAATGGCAGATGGAAATCGCTACCCTTCTGATTCTTCATTCCAAAGCGCCGGTTGATAGTATTAAACCCTACTTCGTTCAGATTGTGCAATTAAAACCAGCCGATGATTCCGGATGGTTCATGCTGACTTGTTTTTTTCTGAAAAACGGGCAACTTGACAGTGCGGAAAATACGCTTCGACAATGGTTGACTTACTCCCCGGAAAACAACGAGCCGCATTTGTTGCTTGCGCACACGTACAAGTTGGCGGGAAAATATGATGAGGCTCGCAAGGCGCTGCAAAAAGCATTGATTGATTGTGGCGAAGATCCGGCCTCCAACTGCGAATTCGACAAATTAATTGCCTTCAAGGCCCTGGGTATCACAGATAGTTTTGACCTACTTCAAAGGAGGGTACAAGAGGCAATTCAGGCGCCTGCATTTTACAATTCTTTCCTTATTGTCGTATATGCATTCAATGATCAGAATTCAGATGCACTTGCATGTTTTGAAAATTCCTTCCAACAAGGAGGCAAACTAACCGACCCCACTCTGACTTATGCCTTACTGCACCCCGCTACGTACAGCCTGCAACAAACCCCCGAATTCAAAGCCCTCGTCAAAAAGTACTTCCCCGACAAAGTTAAAGACTGAACCAACCACGCGCCGAAGGGATCACTCCGCCTGCATCCGGGTTTCGAGGTAGTCTTTGATGGTGGAGATGAAGAGTTTCATGTCGGCAATATATGGTTCTACATCGCTTTCGAAGTCAATACCTTCCATATCGTAATCGGCATCCGTCCGGGCATCAAAGGCCTTCTTGATATAGGCGGTAAAGTCGTTTGGAAAAATACCGGCATGAACAAAGTTTTTGTTGAACCAGCCAATAAGTTGCTGGTGCTTGGAAGTTTCAAAACCATGCAACAAGGCCAAGGCCTGCATGGCATAAAACATACCGTAGTAAATGCGATTGAACGCCAAATCGAATTGGTTATTGACTAAGCAAAAATCTGCCTGAGCAATCGCTTTTTCGGCCCGTAGTATTTGATTGGCAATCAACTGGCGGCGTTTTTCAGGAGTAATCATGCGTAAATTCCGTTTAGTTTCGCTTTCTGAAAAACAGGTTGAGCGCCGCGAAGTGAATGGAGCAAGTCTGACTCGGATATCACCAGAGTTTGTGTAAACACATCAAAATCCAAATCCAGATATGCCATGATCCCGCGTATTTCAGATACTGTCTTCCAATCATACTCCCCCCGAACCACCACCAAAAAATCCCAGTCCGACCAGCGGTGCGGTTTGCCCCAGGCCCGCGAGCCAAAGAGAATCACGTCCTTGATCTTGTCGCCAAAGGCCGCCACTAAGCGGGCTTTCGCTTCCTGAAGTATCTTGTCGCGCTTTTTCATGGTGCGTCCGTGTTGAATCGTTTGCAAAAATACACGCTTCGCGCGTGCCATCGTAAACCAATTTTTCAAACAAACATGAAGAACCTCGTCTTGCTTATATTGCTGCTGGCCGCCGCTCCACTTTCCGCTCAGGATACCAAAGGCGCACACCCAATCAACCAGCCAACCAGTCAACCAATCAACCAAACCCGCGCCGTCGTCGTCGGCATTTCCGATTACCAGGACGCCGACATCCCCGACCTGCGCTTTGCCGACCGCGACGCCGAGGCATTCGCCAACTGGTTGCGTTCGCCGGCCGGCGGTTCGCTGGACGGCGACCACCTCAAGGTGCTGACCAACCAGCAGGCCACGATGGGGAAAATAGCCGCTGCGCTCGACTGGCTACTCGATGTGTGCGGCGAGGGCGATCAGGCGATTATCTACTTTTCCGGCCACGGCGACGTGGAGCGCAAAACCATTTCGCAGCCGGGTTATCTGCTTTGCTGGGATGCCCCGCCGCAAGTATACATGTCGGGCGGGGCCTTCAACCTGCGCGATCTGGAAGAGGTGGTCGGCACGCTTTCCGTGCAAAACAAGGCGCGGGTCATCGTCATCGCCGATGCCTGCCATGCCGGAAAACTGTCCGGTTCCGGCATCGGCGGCGCACAGATCACCGGCGCCAGCCTGGCCCGCCAGTACGCCAACGAGGTCAAAATCCTGAGTTGCCAGCCCGATGAATACAGCCTCGAAGGCGAGCAGTGGGGCGGTGGGCGCGGCGTGTTTTCCTACTACCTGCTGGACGGCCTGCTGGGACTGGCCGACCGCAATACCGACGCCGGCGTCACGCTTTCGGAACTGGAGCGCTACCTCGAAGACCACGTGACCCCCGAGGCCGCCCCACACAGCCAAAACCCGGTGATTTTGGGGAGTAAGACAGCGCAACTGGCGGTGGTTGTGCCGGAAATTTTATCGGAGTTGAAAAAAGGGAAAAGCGGACAACTGGCGGTTTTTTCCAAAATTGACAGCCGGGGCCTCGAAGACGACGTGCTGGCCGGCGTGGATACCAGCATCCGCGAATTGTACCGGTTGTTCAAAAAAACGCTGGACGACAAGGCGTTTTTCGAGCCGGCCAACGCCTGCGCCGACGTTTTTTACGAAAAACTGATCGCCGAACCGAAACTGGCGCGCCTGCACCACACCATGCGCCGCAACTACGCCGCCGCCTTACAGGACGATGCCCAGCAGGCCGTGAACAACCTGATGAAAGCCGAAAAAACGGAGGTCCGGCTGTACCGCCTCGAACGCGTGAAAAAATACGCGCCCTACCCGCGCTACCTCGCCCGGGCCGCCGAACTGCTCGGCCCCGGGCACTACTTGTATGCTACCCTGCAGGGGCGGAGATGTTATTTCGAAGGCATTTTGCTGAAAATGGAAAGCCCGCTCAACCCCGACACCGTACTGGGCAGGCGGATTCTGAACAAATACCACGAGGCGCTAACATGGCAGCCGGAGGCAGCACTGACGTATTTGGCCATGAGTACGGTTTTTGTCAAAGTGCTGCCAAATCCCGATTCCATGTTTTGGTACAATCAAAAGGCCATTGAGGCGGCATCCGGTTTGATACAGGCGTACACGCTGATGGCAAGCAGGCTTACCTGGTCGAAAAAGCCCGAACAGGCGCGACAGTTTTTGGAACAGGCGCTGGCGCTGGACTCGACTTCGGCAAGTGCATGGGTTGAGTATGGCATCTGGCATGATGTCTATGGAGACAAAGCCGCCGCAGAAACGTGTTTTTGGAAAGCGACGAGCCTGGATTCCACCTACGAGGAGCCTTACTACTGGCTTGGCGTCCAGGCCTTTGACCGTAACGATATGCCCGATGCCAAACGGCATTTTTTGAAAGCCGCACAGGCCGACAAACCCGATCCAGGCACATTCGATTACCTTGGATCCATCCACTTCAACATAGGAGAATTCGCAGAAGCCGAAAAGTACTACCTCCAGGGCCTGAACATTGAACCATACCACAACTTGCTCCTGATCCACTATGCCAGTACGTGCTGGAAAACCAATCGCCCGGAGCAGGCAAAAGCGCTGTTGGAAAAAGCCATGGCATACGATTCCACCTCTGCGCAGACCCATCACAACGTCGGTCAAGCATTTTTTTACAACGGTTTTAATCAGGAAGCGGAAACTGCAATCCTGAAATCGCTCGTGCTGGACTCTACCAGCGCCTATACCTGGGTGCTGCTGGGTCAGTTGTACCGTTCAATGCAGCGAACAGAAGCGGCCTTAGCGGCTGTAGAACAAGGAGTGCGACTGGATTCGACAGCCGCATGGGGAATGGGATGGGGTACCTTGGGAAGTTTGTACATGGAAGTCGGGCGTATTGCCGATGCCGAGCATGCGTTCAAAAAAGTAATTTCTCTGGATTCCTCAAAAGTAGATTCGTGGATTGCTCTCGGCTGCTTTTATAATGGAACAGACCGTCTGGCAGAAGCAGAGCAGATTTTCAAAAAGTTACTTCGGCAGGATTCCTCGCAGGTCGCCAGTTGGATCACCCTCGGCGGACTATATCGAGTGTCGGGGCGTATGTTAGAAGCGGAACAGGCATTCAAATCCTGCCTGCAACAGGATTCCTCCGCACTCGCCTGCCAGTTATATCTTGGCTCGCTTTATGAGGCGACAGGTCGCGAAACGGAAGCCCGGCAGCTGTACGACAACATGCTCCAGCGGGATTCTTCGCTGACGATGCATCAAGTTTTGGGTGCACATTTTTTGACGAATCACCGATATGAAGAGGCAGAAGCGATTTATCAAAAAATACTCCGGCGCGATCCGGCAAATACGTCTGCCTACTACGGGCTTGCCTGTAGCCGAGGCCTCCAAAATCGCGCGGACGAAGCCTTCGCATTTCTGGAAAAAGCCCTGAAAAATGGCTGGACAAACTACAACTGGATGCAGCAGGACACCGATCTCGCTTCCATGCGCGAGCAAACGGAGCGGTGGAAAGCGTTGATGAAAAAGTATTTTCCTGACAAAGTCAAAGACTGAATCTCCTACCCGGCGAACGGATAACTCCACCCGCAGCCGGGTTTCGAGGTAGTCTTTGATGGTGGAGATGAAGTTTTTGTAAAAATACACGCTTTGTGCGTGCCATCGTAAACCAATTTTATCCTAAACATGAAGAACCTCGTCTTGCTTGTCTTGCTTCTGGCCGCCTCTCCACTCTCTGCCCAAGCCCCCCCCAGCCCCCCCAAGGGGGGGGAGAAAGGCGCCACACCCATCTCCCCTCTTTTAGGGGGGACGGGGGGGACTACCCACGCCGTCGTTATCGGCATTTCCGACTACCAGGACGCCGACATCCCCGACCTGCGCTTCGCCGACCGCGATGCCGAAGCGTTTGCCGACTGGCTGCGCTCGCCGGCGGGGGGATCGCTGGACGACGAGCACCTGAAATTGTTGACCAATAAAGGCGCGACGATGGGCAAATTTGCCGCCGCGCTCGACTGGTTGCTCGACGTGTGCGGCGAAGGCGACCAGGCCATCATTTACTTCAGCGGCCACGGCGATGTGGAGCGAAAGACCGTTTCTCAACCCGGCTTTTTGCTCTGCTGGGATGCGCCAAGTCACGTGTACATGGGCGGAGGCACTTACTCACTCACGTACCTGCAGGAAATTGTGACCACGCTTTCCACCCAGAACAAGGCCCGCGTGACGGTGGTGATGGACGCCTGCCATGCCGGCAAACTCGCCGGCAGCCAAATCGGCGGGTCGCAACTGACTACCGCCGGCATGGCCAAACAGTTTGCCAACGAGGTCAAAATTCTGTCGTGCCAGCCCGATGAGTACAGCCTTGAAGGCGAGCAGTGGGGCGGCGGGCGCGG